>PKVZ01000274.1 GCA_003131635.1 Acidobacteriaceae bacterium | reverse complement strand
ACCGGATGGATGATGATGCTCGCCTATTTCATCGTCTGCCCCTGGGAAGCCGTTGCCGTCGGCCGCATCGCCGGCTACATCGTCCCCGCGCTCGATTCGATCGAGATCTACCGCATCGCCGGACGCCCGGTTTATCTTCCGCACCTCATCATCGGCCTCGGCCTCACCGCACTGCTCACCACGCTGAACTATCGCGGCATCCGGCTCAGCGCGACCTTCCAGAACTGGACCTCCTTCGGCACGCTGGCCTTGTTCATCGTTTTCATCGCGCTCGGCGCCAGCAAAGGCTCGCCCCAGAATTTTCCGCCGCTCTTCACCCACGCCCCGCTGGTTTCGTTTCTGCTCATGATTCAAATCGTTCCTTACTTTATGACCGGATTCGAATCCGTCAGCAAGGCCGCCGAAGAATCCACTCCCGAGTTCCGCAGCCAGAGTTTTCTCAAAGCCATCTGGATGGCCATCCTCGTCGGCATCCTCTTTTACACCATCGTCATCGCTGCAGTTGCCTTCGCCGCTCCGTGGCACAATCTGACCGGCGAAAAATTCATGACCGCGGTCGCCTTTCAACACGCAGTAGGCTCGCGCTGGATCGTCAACGTAATCCTCGCCGCCGCGCTTCTGTCGCTTTTCAAGTGCTTCAATGGAAATTTCGTCGCCTCCAGCCGCCTGCTTTTTGCTCTGGGACGCCGCAACCTGATCGACTCACGCGCCGGCCAAATTCATCCCCAGCATCAAACGCCGTCCATCGCGGTTCTTTGCATCGGACTCGCCACCGCCGCGTGCATGCTATTGGGCGACGCAATTCTCGTCCCAATCACCGAGGTCGGCTCGGTCGCCTGTGCCATAGGCTGGGCCGCCACCTGCGCCGCATACATTTCCATGGGACGCTCGAGAACTTTGCCCGGCCAACCAGACTTATCGGTAATCGAATGGAGCGTAGCCACGTTCGGCTTGCTGGTAGCCGTCGCGATGATGCTGATGAAAGTCGTGCCCGCGATCCCCGGCCACTTCAACGCTTATGAATGGCTGGCGCTCGGGGTCTGGGTCGCTCTGGGCGCGATCGCACGGCGTCGCGCAGCGGCGCATTAGCAGGGGATCGCCATACGTAGGGGATTCGCGCTTTTTGGGTGCCGCACCGCTTCAGCGCTGCGATAAGGTTCTTTGTGCATAATCGGCTTGGCCGCTGCGCTACGATACGAAAAAGGAAAACAATGAAGCTTCACAAACTGGATCTCCTGCTCACGGTCGCTCTTCTCCTGGCATCTGCGCATTCCTCATCTGCGCAAACGCCCGCCGCAACCTTCGACCTCGTCATCACCAACGGCCATATCATCGACGGCACCGGCTCGCCCTGGTACGCAGCTGACCTCGGCATTCGCGACGGAAAAGTCGCCGCCATCGGCAATCTCGCTACCGCACCGCGCAAGCGCACCATCGACGCCGCGGGCAAGGTCGTCGCTCCCGGCTTCATCGACATGCTCGGCCAATCCGAATTTACTATTCTGATCGATCCGCGCCTGCCCTCGAAAATTTATCAGGGCATCACCACAGAGATCACCGGCGAAGGCGGCACGATCGCCCCGCTCAACGATGCCATCATTCAATCCGATCGCGCCGGCTACGAGCACTACCACATCACTCCCGACTGGCGAAGCTTCCGCCAGTATTTTGCGCGTATCGAGAAACAGGGCATGGGCATCAATCTCGCCAGCTACGTCGGCGCCACGCAAGTCCGCCGCATGGTGCTCGGCGACGACAATGTGCAGCCTTCGCCCGCGCAACTTGAGCAGATGAAAGCCCTCGTGCGTGAAGCCATGAAAGACGGCACGGTCGGCGTTTCCACCGCGCTGGAGTACGCTCCAGCGCCTTATGCGAAGACAGAGGAACTGATCGCTCTCGCCACCGAAGCTGGAAAATTCGGCGGCATTTATTCCACTCACATGCGCAACGAAAGCGACTCTGTCCTCGAAGCCATCGACGAAGCTCTGCGCATCGGACGCGAAGCTCACGTCCCCGTGGAGATCTGGCACATCAAAGTCGCCGGGAAAAATAACTGGGGACGCATGCCCGAAGTTGTCGCCAAAATTAATTCCGCCCGCGCTGCCGGCGCCGACGTCACCGCCGACACTTACGCCTACACCGCCTGGTTCAACGATTTCTCCGCTTTCATTCCGCAGTGGGCACACGATGGTGGAACCGCAAAACTCGTCGAGCGCCTCAAAGATCCCGCCACCCGCGAGCGCATCCGCAAAGACATGCTCACGCCCTCCAAAGAGTGGGACAACGAATGGCAGGAAATTCCCGGTCCCGATGCCGTCACGATCGGCGTCGTAGAGAATCCGAAAATGCTTCCGCTGGAAGGCAAGCGTCTCTCTGAGATCGCGAGGCTCTGGAACAAAGATCCCATGGATGCCCTCTTCGATTTCCTTATCGAAGATCCCACCACTGGCGTCGCCGTCTTCGGCATGTCTCAACCCGATGTCACGCTTGCGCTGCAACAACCCTGGGTCGCCATTGACAACGATTCCTCCGGCACATCGCCCGAAGGCATCCTCGGCCAGGAGCATCCGCACCCGCGGGCTTACGGAACCTTCCCGCGCATCCTCCGCAAGTATGTACGCGAAGACAAAGCCTTAACGCTCGAAGACGCCATCCGAAAATTCTCGGCGTTGCCCGCCCAGCGCCTGCGGCTTACAGATCGAGGCGTTCTCAAAGCGGGCATGTGGGCCGATGTTGTTGTTTTCGATCCCGCGACCATCCACGACCTCGCCACCTTCGACAATCCCAATCAACTCTCAGAAGGAATGGACTACGTGCTGGTGAATGGTGTGCCGGTGATCGATCAGTCAAAGATGACTCGCGCCTTGCCAGGAAAAGTTCTGCGCGGCGCAGGTTATGTCCCGTGATACAGAAAAAGTAACGGAGTAATTACGGTTTCAACCGCGCCTGCGTCTCAGCCGTCGGCGTCACGACGACTCGCGGTTCCGCAACCGTACCCGTGATGCTATATACCAACGAGCCCGCGCCTGCTGCTTTCATTTCCGGCGCAGCAATCAGTTTGAAGTCCAGCACTTGCCCAAACGACGCCGTGCCGCTGATCTCATAAACTCCGCCAGGAGAAACCATCGCAGCTTTCTCGATTTCAATCTTTCCCTCATGCAACCGCGCCCGACCCTGCCAGCGCGCAATCTGCAGTGGTGCCTCGCCACTTGCCAGGGAAATGTGCGCCAACACTCCATCCCTCAGATCGAACCGAACTCCGCCCTCGGCCGATTGCCAGAACGTCGAGGAATCCGTTCCTGATGCTGTGAACTGATAACTCCCTCCGGCCGTTCCCGAAATCCACGGATCGCGCATCGCGCTCGCCATCAGCTCCAAAGAAATTCCCGTCAGAGTTCCAGTACCGCTGTAGACCGGAGATGGGCCCGTGAAATCCGCCTGCCAATCGCTGCGATGCTTGCCTCCCAGCAGCTCAGCCCGCAAATCTGAAACCCTTAGCTTTCCATGGTCGAGGTCAACGGCGGCGGAAACGCGTTGCGCAACCATATTGTGAATCCGCAAGCGGCCCGCGTTCACGTTTCCCGATGCCCGCAGGCTTTCCAGAAACGATGGCGCACCAGACGCGGCGGGAGTGAGCACCTGATACCAACGCCGCTGGCTCGGCTGCGCGCCCAGCCACTCGTAAATACCGCTCAGTCCAACCTCGTCGGTATTCAAGTTAAAGTGGACCAGGCAGGCTCCCGCCGTTCCGCAACCCCGCGGCAAGACCACCGAGCCGGTCCAGTCCGCATCCCCGGCCCGCGCTCTCAACTTTTCCACCCGCGCCTCCTCCGGCGCAAGCAGCAATTCCGCGGATGAAATCTCAATCGGCCCTCGCAGCCCCCGCGCCGTCGCACGAACGTTGTGCAGTTGCGCCGTTCCCGTCACTTTCGGCAAAGAAAATCCCGCAGGATTTCCCGACGCGTTGCCCGCCCACGATCCGGCAATCTGCAAATCCATCTGGGCCGCGCCCTCCACGCTGGCTTTCACCGCCTGCAAACCGAGCAGGCTCGCGATACGCAAGGTGTGTGAAACTTCCCCATCTCCGCGCACTGCGATTGCGTAACCGGAGCGTCCCACCCAGCCTCGCGCCTGCGCCGGCACTGGTCGTCCCAGCGCGACCGGAAAAGGTCCGAACTCAATCACCAGTTCTCCTTCAACGGGGGAAGGCTCGCCCTCGAACCGTCGAACCGATTTCCCGCGCAATGAATCGTGGGCGCTGTTCCCGTCCGGACCAAGTGTGAACGGCACGTTCGCCGTAGCGAGTTCCACCTTACTGCTCGCAGACTGCAGCCGAAGATTGGTAACCTCGCCCCTGCCCTGAAAATCCGGCCCGTGTAACGGGATCTTCTCTTCTTTCACGCTGAAATTACCTTGCACAATTCCCGTGGCCACAAGATCGAACGGCAGATCTTTCTTGGCTCGCCGCGCCAGTTGCGCCAAGGCACTTGCGGGAACGTGTTCAACATTCAGGACCAAGTCTAATGGTTGTACTGCGTTCGCCCCCGCGTCGCCGTGCAAGGTGACCATGCCGCTGCCCACGGGCGCGTTGCAAAAGATTGCGCGCATCACCCCTTCCGCTGAACTGTACTTGGCTTCGCAATGCGCTGCCAGCCCCAAACCCTCGCTGGTCGAAATGTCGTAGCGATGGAAGTTTCGAATCGCCGTATCCGCCGCCACCTGCATTGCCCCCGGAGTGCCGCTCACGGTTGCTTCCAACTCAACTTCGCCGCGCCAGCCCTTGTCATTGCCGGTTACAAGTTTGCTCAGTTGCCCCAACTGCGCGCGGTCCCATGCCAGAGTGAACTGCAGCGGCGTTTCGCGCAGGCTTCCGGCTCGTTGCCACGTCCCGTTCACCCGCAGCAGGCCGGTATCGCTCAAACTCATATCGGTGCGCAGCGGCTCCGCTTTCAACCGCACTCCCCACTGATTTTCTGATTCCTGCCACACCGCAAAATCCGCATTCAGCAGCGCGTATGGTTTCTTCTCCGGCCCCGCCTTGAAATTGATTCTGCCGGAACTCGCCGCAATGTAGGGAAATCCTGCACGCGCTTCCCGCTTCGATTTCGCCGTGGGCGCGAGCGGCGTGCGCGCCGTACGTTCCAGCAGAGCCTCCCAGTTCCAGCGCCCATCTTCCCTTCGCACCAGATTCAAACTCGGCTCCGTCAGCTCCAGGCGCGAAATATCCAGCCGTCCGCGCAGCAACGATGTCAATCGCACCACGGCAGTCACCTCCGGCGCGCGCAGCATAGGCTCCGCGCCGAACGCCGGATCTTCGTAGATAACCACGTTTTCCAGATCAAACCCGGGCCGCGGCAGGAACCGCAAATTGACGGATCCGATTTCTGTCGGACGCGCCACTGCCCGGCTGATGGAATTCGCAATGCGTGACTTCAGGCGCGAAACGCCCGGATGCAGTAGGAACAGAATGAGTAGAATTACAGCGCTCACGGCTGCGACTCGCCGCTTGGAAGAGAGGAACTTCACTTCACTACTCGCAACGTTCGCCGCCAGCGCGTCTCGTCAAAAAAGTGCAGCACCACATGCCCCATAAAACCCACGCGATCGGCTGCCCCGGTTTTCAGATACTGATCCTCCGGCGTCTCAAACGACCAGTAAATGAACATGGGGCTGCCCACTATATTTTCCTGTGGAATGAAGCCCCAGTAGCGGCTGTCCAGGCTCACTCCACGGTGATCGCCCATCGCAAAGTAATGACCAGCCGGTACCACCAGATCGTCCCCTTGAATGTGCGAGGGCAACGCCGCCTCCCATCGGGGAGAAATGTTTGGGTCTGCCGGAGCTACAGCAGGAAAATTGTTGCGGTACAAATCGCGCGGCGTATCCCGATCATGCAGCACGTAAGGTTCGTTCAACGCCTCGCCGTTGCGGTAAACCACTCCATTGCGCAGGTGAATGCGATCGCCCGGTACTCCCATGATCCGCTTCACCACATACATTCCCGTATACTGCGCATCCGGATGCAGAAACACCACAACGTCTCCGCGTTTCACCGCGCGATAGGGAAGCAGCGGTCCTGCCCATGAAGTCTTCGGCGCAAACTGGAAGCGGTTGACCAACACGTGATCGCCAATCAGCAGCGTGTTCTCCATCGAACTGGAAGGAATCTCGAAAGCGTGCACAATGAACGTTAGGACGAAAGCGATTTTCACAGCCGCTGCGGCCAGAGAGCTCAGAAACTCCACTGTGGTCTCGCGCGGCGCTTCGTCGAGGTCACTTTGCGACTTTTTCTTTTTTCCACTCACTGATCAACTCATCTCGTTGGAGGGAGGCTCGCCCGGGAAAAATCTCTACTTCACCACGCGCAGCGTTCGCCGCCACCGCGTTTCATCAAAGAAGTGCAACACGACGTGCGCCAGAAAGCCGAGGCGGTCGCCCATGTCCGTTTTTCGGTATTGATCGCCCGGCGTCTCGAACGACCAGTAAATAAACATCGGCCGTCCAATAATGTTTTCCTGCGGAATGAAGCCCCAGTAGCGGCTGTCCAGGCTCACGTCGCGGTTATCGCCCATCGCGAAATAATGGCCGGGAGGCACAACCAGATCGTCGCCCTGAATGTGCATGGGCAGCTCCGGCTCCCAGCACGGATAGACGTTATAGCTCTCCGACGGCGGCACAGCCGGAAAATTATCGCGGTAAGGATTGGGATACGATGCCGCATCCTGCGAGTGAATCACGTACGGTTCTTTTAACTCCTCGCCGTTGCGGTAGACATTGCCATTGCGCAGGTGGATGCGGTCGCCAGCCACGCCCATGATCCGCTTCACCACATACAAGCCCGGTTCGCACGGCGCCAGAAATACCACGATATCCCCGCGCCTCACTTGCCGGTAGGGGAGCAGCGGTCCCACCCACGAAGTTTTTGGCGCAAACATAATGCGGTTCACGAATACGTGATCGCCGATGAGCAGCGTATTCTCCATCGAGCTGGAAGGGATTTCAAATGCCTGCACTACAAAAGTGATGATGAACAATCCCGTAACCAGCACTGCGGCCAGCGACGACAAAAACTCCACCGTCGTTTCCCGTGGTTTTTCTTCGATCTCGTCTTTCGCTTTGCTATCTTTCTTCGCCACCGTAGTCAATCCATCCAATCTTGCTGCGCAACGTTATCTTATCCGCGCAAAGCTTAATTCACCAACCGCAGCGTACGGTTCCAGCGTGTGATCTGAAAGATGTGGGTCAGCGCATACGCGAAGTGCGCCACCTTCCCCGCCATGGAATTCGGCGCCGCAATCTCGCCCTCGCCCTCTTGCACGGACCAATAAATAAGAAGCGGCCGCCCGATTATATTCCCCTGGGGTACGAACCCCCAGTAACGGCTGTCGTAGCTATCGTCCCGATTGTCTCCCATCACAAAATAATGCCCCTGCGGAACAATCAGTTGTCCGTCCTCCACCAGCTTGCGCAGCTGCAGCCACCACTCCGGAGTCTCTCCCGCGGCCACATCCAGCCGTGGAAAGCTATCGCGAAACAAATCGTTCGCCGGACGGCTGAAGTGCGCATAAGGCTCTTTCAGCGGCACTCCATTCACGAAAACCTGCTTGTTGATAAGCCGCAGCCGGTCCCCCGGAACTCCAACCACCCGCTTCACGAAATGCTGCGCCGGGTTCACCGGATAATGAAACACCACGATGTCGCCGCGCTGTATTCGCCGGTAAGGCATCAAATCGTCTGCTACGCCGCCCCCGCCGTAACACAGCTTGTTAACCAGCAGATAATCTCCGATCAGCAGAGTGTTCTCCATTGACGGAGACGGAATCTGGAACGCCTGCACTACAAACGTGATCACAAATACTGCGATCACCACCGTTCCCAACAGCGACTGCAGGGAGCCCGTCACGCCCGCCCCACCGACCAACCCCGTTACGTGACCCGCCGCGGCCCGCTGCGCCGGCAGTCGCTGCGCCGGCCTTTCGCTGGGCAGCTGTTCGTTGGGCAGTTGTTCGCTGGGCAACCGATCGTGGGGCAATTGATCGTTAGGCAACTGATCGACTGATAACCGATCGCCCGATAACCGATCACCCGAAAAATGTTCACCTGGAGAATTCATTGAGTCCACACATCCACTACGTCTAGTGCTGCTCCGCGGAACGCGATCCCCGCGCCAGCTTGGCTCCCACCGATTGCGGCCGCGAAGCCAGATAGGACAATAACTGCCGCGCCGCGTCCTGCTCCGCCGTCTTCTTGGTCGAACCCTGGGCGCGTCCCACAAACTCCGCGCCGCTGTCCCCCTTCGTCGTGTGCAGCCGCACTTCGACAGTAAACGTCTTCCTGTGTTCCGGTCCCGCTTCCTCCACCAGAACATAAGAGGGTTGCGCCATTCCTAATCCTTGCAAAGTCTCCTGCAGGGCCGACTTAAAATCGTTCATCGGCAGCGCACCGCCCTCGCGCTCCATGCGCTCCAGTTCAGGCGCAAGAATTTCCCGCAGGATAAACTCGCGGACCGGCGGCATTCCTCCATCCAGGTAAATCGCGGCCAGGATGGCTTCCAGCGCGTCCACCAGCAGTGCTGTCTTGCTGCGCCCACCACTCTTCTCTTCACCCCGTCCCAGGCGGAGATAGTGTCCCAACTCAAGTTGTTGCGCCACCCGGATCAGGTGCCGCTCACTNNTGGAACAGCTCTTCGCTGGTAACCAGCGCCAGAATCGCGTCGCCCAGGAACTCCAACTGTTCGTTATCGTTGACTCTATATTTATTCTCGCCGGTTTGCTGCGATTCCTGCTCGCGCGCCTGCGAACTATGCGTGATCGCCTGCTCAATCACCCCCCGCCGGTGGAAGTGGTAGCGCAACGCCGTTTCCAGCGCGGTAATTTCCCGTTCTTTCATGATTGCACTGCCAGGAGAGTTGCCGCAAAGCCGTCTTGGGGGAAGGACACGGCCTGAAACCGTGACGCTAACAGCCAACAGCAACGCGGGCCCTTGCCCCTCAGATTTACGGCTGCCCTGGACGGCCTCGCTTCCTTATTGTTTCGCCGGCGGTTCGCTAACGCCCCCAATCAACTGGATTAGACGGTCCTTCTCTTTTCGCGCCGCATCCCCGGCCGCCGTGCCCGGCTTGGTCAAATCCACCGCCTGGTTGGCGAACTTCAGAGCCTCGGGATATTTGTTCTGCATATCCAGAGCAACCGACAGACGGAACACCGCGATCGGATCCACCTGCTGCGGGAACGCGTCAATCGACTTTCTCAAATTTCCTTCCGCATCCGCGTATGCCTTGGCGTTGAAATCCAGCGTGCCTAGAATCGCGTAAGCCTCCGACTTTAGAAATCCCTTAAACGCCGCCAGTTGCTCCGGAGGATATCCCGAACTCGGAACGTCGGTGTCCACCGTGACCAGCGCGCGCTGCGCATTTTTCCTGGCCTCGGCAATTTTCTGATCCTTATCCAGGTCGGTGTCGCGCGTGCGCTCGGCCAGCACTTGCGCCACTCCCAGCAGGGCCTCCGGATCGTCCGGATCAAAGCTCAGGACTTTCTGCGACATGGCCATCATCTTGTCCGCGTTGTTGGCCTGTTGGTAGGAATGCATCACGGACTTGTAAAGCAGAGGCCGCAACTCGCTGTCAGGAAACTTCGCCGCGAAATCGTCCGCGGCTTTCTCTTGTGCCGCTGGATCCGTAATCGCCACGGCAGCCTTATACGCCTCAAACTCCGGCTGCGTCTTGGCCTGCGGTGGACGTTTCCCCGCAGGCGCTGCGGCTTGCCCCGCTGGCGCGGTCTGAGCCGCCGGCTTGTTCTGTGCAAAACTCCCGGCCGAAATTCCCAGCATTGCGATAATAATGATGATTGCTGTTCGCTTCATGCGTTCTCCTTGAACCACGTTGCCTTTCACATCCACTGCATGCTCCTGCATTCTAAGCGCGTTTGGCTGGCTTCATCATTGCGGCTTCGCTGGAGGCTCATAGGCCTGTTGCAGTCCTCGTTCCGCGGCCGCCTTTATTTCCGGCAATTCTCCCGCGGTGTTCAGGGCTTCCTTATACTCCTGCATTGCCGCCTCCCGATCTTCTTTCATATCCAGAATCCTTCCCAAATATACATGCGACCATCCCACCACCTTGGGATCCTTCGAAGCCACAATCGCCTTCTGGAAATTATCCTGAGCCCCATCCCGGTTCTTGTTGGCTACCGCCACTTCCGCCAGGATGAACAGCGCCCGCCCCTGATCTCCAATTTTTTTATCCAATGCCTGCTGCGCCAGTTCCTGCGCGCCTTTGGGATCGCCCGCCGCCAATCGCTTCTCCGCGGTCAATAGCATCCGCCGCTCCTCCGGACGCGATAACTGCACCAACTCCGGCGAACTCTTGTCGGCAAAATGAACTTCCGACGCGGCAATCTGTTCCTTCTTTATATCCACACCTTCGAGCAGCCCGCTATACGCCTCCCGAATGCCCGCCGGATCTTTTTCAAACGCCACCACCGCCTGGTAAAAAGTTCGCGTCAGAATGTAGCCCTGCTTCACGGCGTCATCCACCGCCTGCACCCGCATCGCCTCATCCGCCACCTGCTTGCTGCCGCTGGTTCTGATCTCAATCGCGCGCACCATGCATTCCGTTACCAGCAGTGAAATGTCGGTCTTGAAGCTTTCCTCCAGCGGCGCTCGCTTCACCGACTGCAGCAGCGGTTCCAGCCGCTTCATCGCCGTAAAATGCTTTTCCGCCTCGCGATCCAATTCATAATGCAAAAACGTATGCCGGATCTGATCCATCTTCAGGGCTGACCTGGGCGTGGCTCCGTCCGGTGTGTTCGGAGCCGGAAACACGATCACGTAATAATCCGCCCCGTAGTTCCGCGCATCGGTTTCATTCGGCGAACCCATGAAGTCCAGATAAATCGTGAACCTTCGCCCTAAATATTGCGCCGAGGGCTGCTTCAAATAAATCTCCGTATCGAACACCATCTTGGCCAGCGGTTCGTGATACCGGTTCATCGCTGCCGCATAGTCTTTACGATGCCGCTCCCAAATGGAGTGCAATCGAGCTTTGTCGTAGAAGCGTTCCAGCATCGTACCGAAAGCCGTAATCGCCGCCGCATCCGGCGGCAGATCCTCTTCTTTTGTTCGCGGCTTAAAATGCGGAGGGCCATCCATATACAGCGCCAGCGAAATATACGGAGATAAACTACGATTCGTATTCCGGTCCGCCGTGTGTGTCTGGTAAAACTCGCACAGCTCCGTCCGCGCCGCCTCCGCTTCTTCCGAATCCTGCAAAACCCTCTGCACTTCCGCTCTCACGTTGCTGCGCGTCGCGTCCGAGATAGTCAAATCCTGGTCGTACCCGCAGGAGTTCAGCGCCGTCAGCACCGAAAAAAGCGTCTCGCTGCTGTCCAGTTCGATGGGAGACCGCTCCGGCAAAATTTGGTTCTGCGGAAGTTGATTTTGTGGAGTCTTGCTTGGTGGCGATGGAATTGGGGGAGACGGGATCGGTGGAGCTGCGGTCGGCGCAGAATCCCGTGAAGACGATTCGTTCGGCGAAGCTTGGTCCTGCGAGGCCTGACCCTGCGAAGCCTGGCCCTGCGAAGTTTGGCCCNNTGGCCCTGCTGAGGCTGTGTCGGCGGAACCGGATCTTGCCCCACAGTGCACAATCCCGGCAGCCCCAACATGGCCGTAAGCAAGAGAATTCGAAATCGCAGACTCAGGAAACCCTCCACAAAATCAGCGCCATGCAGTAGCGGAGAATACTCTCAAGTGTAAGGAAGTCGGCGCAGAGGGTCAAACCCGGTCAAAAGGTACAGGATATCGGGATATTAACACGGCAATAGTAATCGCAATCCGACTTCAGATGCGCGAGTGGAGACACCTACGGTTAGGCGCAGTTTTACTGAAACGACTGGGAGGAGCCAGGCGTTCTTGCTCTTGCCGGTTGAAACCAGGGCGAACCGAACGGCCCGCCCCGGCTCAGGTTTTCAGTGCTTGCAGATCGCTATACCGTCGCCCCCGGCCACCGTACCCAGACTTTCCTGAGTTCCGTTAGTCAGGATTTCGAGCACCGAACCCTCTTGCGTGGCTACTATCAGGGTTCGCCCGGTGGGATCGAAAGTGATGTTCATGTTGTGCAGACCCGTATTCGCATACAGGCCCAATGCAGTCCCATCCGGCCCGTACTGCTGTATGGTTCCGTCGGTATTGCTTACGAACACATTTCCGGCACCATTGATGGCCAGCCCAACCGGACTGGTTAAATTGGTGGTTATGAAGTCGATTCCCGCCTGAGCGACATTAAACGGAGGGGGAATGCGAATCACCCTGGCGTTTGCTTCATCCACCGCCAGGAAATTTCCCGCGAAGGGTCCAGCCGTCAAGAACGCAGTTGCTCCTGCGCCGTTGGCATTTCCATTGGGAGGAAAAGGAAGGACAGATTGAACCGGCCCCAAAGAGGATTCATTCCACACTCCGGTATTGGACAACCCCTGGGCCAGCGTGGTGCCAAAGAAAAGCTGTCCGCTGGAGCGGGGATCAAACGCTGGTCCGGCAGGACCGCCGCTGCCAGCAAGTCCTGGAACTTTGCTGAAGTCAACAATCGTGGTAAGGTGCTGGCCGTTTTGATCCAGCCTCACGATTCGCATGGGTCCGCCGAAGACTCCACTCTGGGAAAGATAGAGGAGGCGGTCCGGCCCGCAGGCTAGTCCTTCGGCCGAGGTAAGACCTGTAGCGATTATGGTTTCACTAGACTGGCCGAGCACATAGGGCATCGAAAAGGAAATGTTCGTCACGGTTCCAGCCGAAGAACTGCTGACCATGACATTGCAAGTGCACGGGACGGCGTCAACCGTCTCCTGCGCGGAAAGTGTAACCGCGCCGTTTCTGGCGAGCGCCCGTCCGTTCAACACGCCGCCATCGAGCGTGATACTGGTTAGCGCCATAAGGTTTCCGACGAACGTATTGTTGGTTTGAATCGTCGCCGACGAACCAATCTGCCAAAATACATTGCAATTGACCGCGCCGTTAGTGAGCACAACGGTGGCATTGGTCGCGGTTGTAAGGGTGCTGCCGATCTGAAAAACCCATTGTGCGTTGGCAATGCCCTGACCATCCAGCGTGAGAGTCCCCGTCAGCATTGCCGACGACGAGAAGCAGTAGACCCCTGGAACCAGGGTCAGACCTCCCAGGTCCGTGCCGGTTAAATTTGTGCCACACGGTGCCCCGGCGGCTTCGTTGTAGCCCACGGTAAGATCCACCTGCGCCTGGGCGGTGGCGGCGTTCGCCTTCGTATACAGAGTGCCATGCACCTGCGACGCCGTCAGTCCCGTCACGGTTGGTGTGGGAGAACTGCCTACATCACCGGTGATCATCGTCTCAGCCGATACGTTTGTTATGCCAGAACCGGCAAGCAGCCCAAAATTTGTTGCTGTTCCCAGATCGATGGTGACATTGGAAACAGCGGAGTTGGCGAAAGCGGTCGATGCGGATACCACAAAGACGACCGCGGCCAGAACTTGTTTCTTCGTTATTCTCACTGTGAGACCTCTTCTGGGGGCAACGTTAATATGCATCGCCCGCGGTCGATGCTAGTCCGGACGAGATGGATCTGTCTGATCAAAATTGCCCACAAGTAGCAGTAATTTTTAAAATTTAGAACCGACTTTGGGACTAGCGCCCCTCCGTCGCGTGCGCTCTCGTCGCGTCCAACCGGAACGCAGAATTCCTATACAGCCGCAAAGGGAATGTCGATTGATCTCAGCGAAAAATGGAAGCAATGGCGGAACACTTAACGTGGAAACTTAAAGACAATCTCGTGCAGATCACTACGATTGCAGTCGTAAACCGTGTCATCATCGGCATCATCCAGGGATTCGATCACTCCAGACGAACTGTGGACCTGGGATGGAACAATGTGGGATGGAGCGATAATGGGTTCAGTCGAGTTAAAAGCTTGTACATAACGCGCTCAAGGAGCCGATATTCGCTATGAAGAAAAATGTTTGGAGAGCGGTGATCGAGGTGGCTTTCATTATCTTCCTGTTTTATTCCAATCTCTTGATGGGAGAATTTGAGCGCTCGGGCATGGGAGCAAGGAGGGGGTTGGCTTGGGCAATCAGAGATGTCTTCACCACTGCCAACTTTGCAATTGCGCTGACCGCGGCGCTAATCGGCTATCTCCTGTTCGAGTCTTTCCGAAAGAAGTTCTAGACGCCACGCATCCGCTTTGACCCTCATATCCAGAAGACAGTGCGCTTAACCACCGGTGCGCGGATATTCCACAAACAAAGGCTGCCCCCGGGAATCCGGAAGACAGCCTTTGCAATCCTATGAACGCAATTTAGTACCTTTCGGCGGCGAACCAGGAATCGAGATCTGAAGGAACACTGATCGCCCCCCCTTGCGTGACGTCACCCGTGGCCACGCTAAAGCCGTAAATCTCAATATCCAGAGCGCCATTGACATCGTTGACGCCATACGCGATCGTGCCATCGGGACTGAATTGCTGCACTTCGTACGGAATTGAACTCGTCTCCGTGATCAGCTTCGAACTCAAGTTCAGCTTGCCGATGTCGGTGACGCCCGAAGGCGCAGTCAGAAAAACGTATTTTGCCGAAGGATGCGCGAGACCGGGACTGAAATCGCCGCAAGCTGCGAGCATGGCAGCGTTGCACGAAATCGCCGGTGTGCTCACGTTCGGCTGGATCGGATAAATGTTAACCACGTTCTCGTTCGTTTCGCCGTAGTTGCTGACAAAATCGAACAGCAAATTCTTCACGAAGTAAACGAAATCGTGGTACCGAAATAGGTGATCCGAGCGGGTAGGAATTCAGATGAAATTTCAAGTGAGAAAGGTTGCAATTCCCGGGCGGGTCGGGGAGTTACCTGAGGCAGGATGTGTCATGCCGTAGCTGTCGAAACGTGTCCTATCGTCTGTGTAAAAGGGAAGTTGAAGCTGCTCCCGGATTGCACCCCATCTACCGCGTAGCTTCCACAGGATGCGCCGGAACCGCCTTCGCCCCCGGCCGCAGCCACCAGATCAGGCCGCCGGCGATTACCAACCCAATGGCGATCAACTGCGTCCCCGACATTACCCCGCCAAATACCGACCCGCGGCCGGGATCGTCGCGCAAAAACTCCAGGAAGAATCGGGCCACGCCATAGATGAACATGAACGCGCCAATAACCTGTCCGTCAAATTTTCTGCGCTTCAGCAGCCACATCAAAAAGATGAAGTTCGCCAGTTCCACCGCCGCCTCAAATAATTGCGTCGGCTCCAGCGGCACGTTCAGCGGAGTTCCCGTAATCTGATTCGCCAGCGGATTGCGGAATACCACGCCCCAGAAATGATGCGTCTCTTTTCCGTAACAGCAACCCGCGGCAAAGCATCCCAGGCGGCCAATGGCGTGGCCAATCGCCAGCCCCGGCGCAAACGCATCGCATGTTCCCAGCGCTGGCATGTGATGCCGGCGCACATACCACCATGCCGCCAGAAATGCCGCAATCAATCCGCCGGAAAAAACTCCTCCCGCCTGCAGCGTGGTGACGCTGAAAATCTCTCCAGGATGCGCCGAGTAATAGCTCCACTCATTGATGATGTAGAGCACCTTCGCGCCCACAATCCCGCACAGCACCACCAGAATCCCCAGGTTCCAAGCCTTCTCGCCGTCAATCCCGAGCCGCTCGGAATTGCGCACGCTGATCCATAGTCCGAGCAGCACTCCCATCGACACCAGGAAGCCATACGTCGGCAGAAAAAATCGTCCGAAATGAATTAATTGTGGATACACAGTTTATTGGATGCCCGAAAAACAGATTTGTTCCGGATTCAGTCTAGCAGGATTGTCGGTGCGGGTCCGACTTGTGGATGGAGGATCAGATTCGCCGCTGCCGCAACGAAGCAATCTTGGGAGTCTTATTGTTGGCCTTCTAGTCCAGAAATGCGGTTCTCGTGGGTTTGGACGATTTGCAGAAGGGCAACACTGGCGTCCCTCAAGGCGCCGACCTGCCGAGAGTGTTCGTTAATCTGCCGCGAGTGTTCGAGAACCGTTCGGCCCTGCTCGATAATCTGCCGCGTCTGTTCCTGACTCTCGCGAAGGAGAAGTTCCACCGATTGCGTCAACGCTTCGTGCCGCTCGGTCAAGCGATCAAGCCGTTCATCAATCGTCATAAATCTCCTGCGCGGTTCAGGCCAATCAACTTTAGATTATAGAAGAGTGCCGCCGTTGACAGCAGCAAAAATCAAGCCGACCCACTGTGCCGTGTGACGGGCCGAGAATGAACCGTCAGGTAGACGTTGGGAACCCGCCGAGACCCTTTAGGCATCTCCGCATGGCGGAGCGTTGCACACCGGATCCTAGTTCGAGTCGAGTCCCCGTTCATTCAGCATTGGTTCAAAAATCGGTTACCGTCATCACCAACCCCGCAGGCCGGCTTTCACTCTCGATGCTAGGAGAACTCCCCATGAATTAGCAATAGGGGATATGCAAATAGTTGGCAGAGTACTTGCAACCAAAGTAATACCGCCGCAACATTCCAGGCTTGCAATCCCGCCCGCCGAGCCGATGCGCAATCCTGCAGCGTCGCACATTCTCCGTAGAGATGCAGCTTGCTACGCCTCTGTCGAACACTGCCAGAAACTCTCGGGCAAGCAGAACCCCGATTCTTGACGGCGCGCAGCTTCTGCCTCGTCTGGCACATCGCCTCCAACGCTGCGATAACCTTCCAATTAATGAATCGGGTCTTAGCCCACTAAGCGCGACCCAAAAATTACTTCCGGTTTGCCCGTGACTCGGCCGGCAATCAGAATCGGGCCTCTTGGGATCCACGATTGCTCGATGAGTACATTGGCGATTTTGGACTAAACCCGCTTCGCGAGTAGCGGGAAAGTAGTACGATTTGGCAAGGCAATTGCCAGCGCGCACATAACCGCCACCGCTCCTGTCGGAACGCTCCAAAACTGTTCTATTCCGTGACGTGTTGGTTGAGATCCGCGATAAGGTTGCTGCCCTCAAGAAACAGGGTGAGTCCTTGCCTGAAGTTGTCGCTGTTAAGCCCGGAGCGCGATATGACGGGGTATGGGGCAACTTGTTCCAGAACCCGAGTGACTTTGTTGCGCTCGCGTACCAGAGCGTTTGAGATCATCTAGAAGCTATATCTTCAGCTCTTGAGGAATGCCAGGAGGTCGGCGTTGATCTTCTCCGCCTGCGTAGTAGGCATGCCATGCGGAAAATTCTTATACGTAATCAGCGTCCCATTCTTCAGCAGCTTGGCCGACTTCGGCCCCGCGGCCACATACGGAACGATCTGGTCGTCCTCGCTATGCATCACCAGCACCGGGATCGTGATCTTCTTCAGGTCCTCCGCAAAGTCCGTCTGCGAGAAGGCCACAATCCCGTCATAGTGCGCCTTGGCGCCGCCCATCATCCCCTGCCGCCACCAATTTGCGATGGTGGCCTCAACGGATTTCACCCCCGGCCGGTTAAATCCATAGAAAGGCCCCTCCGGCAGGTCGCGATAGAACTTCGACCGATTCGCCGCAAGCTGCGCCTGCAGATCGTCAAACACTGACTTCGGCAGGCCCTCCGGGTTGGCATCCGTCTTCAACATCAACGGCGGCACCGCGCTAATAATCGCAGCCTTGTACACGTCCTGTTGCCCACGCCGGGCCAGATAGTGCACTACCTCACCACCGCCGGTCGAGTGCCCAACATGGATCGCATCTTTCAAGCCCAGATGCGCTGTAAGCGCCGCCAGGTCATCCGCGTAATGGTCCATATCGTGCCCGTCGGCCACCTGCGTCGAGCGCCCATGCCCACGTCGGTCATGCGCGATCACGCGATACGCCTTGCCCAGAAAGAACATCATCTGGTTATCCCAGTCATCCGCCGAAAGCGGCCAGCCATGGCTGAACACGATCGGCTGCCCCGAACCCCAGTCCTTGTAAAAGATCTCAACGCCGTCCTTGGTAATAGTAGGCATACAGACTCCNNCCCTGCCGATTCCAAAGCGCACACCATGTCCGGAGTCATGGGGCCATCAAGACGCATGGAGCTAACAGGCCAATGCGCTTATTGAGCCCCAAAACGGGGGCCTGGAGGAGTTCCGGTTGGTTTGTCGGCTATCCGGAAGTTACCGCCCGGAAAACCGCCGGGAGGCATCCTTTAGCCCGACTTGCTCGAAGTAAGCGCTTTGGAGTTTAGCCTCCAAGGTACCTCTATCAACATCCCGCGCAGCCTTCACCGAACTGCCATTCCCAAAACCGCTATTTCGCCCCCGCCGCCCAATAACTGCTCCTCGCGAGCACCGTCCGATCCCCCTGATTCCGCAAAGTCACCCGCAACTGATGCAACCCCGCATGCGGACTCTTCGGCTCAATGCTCAATAAATAACGGCTATGCAGATGATTGCTGAAGTCGATCATCCGCAAATCGAAGTTTTTTCCCGTGGCAAACATCTCATACTCACCACCCGTCATGGACGCTACCGTCTTCGGCATATTCTTCTTCATCGCCTGCGCTGCCATGATCAATGGCGCCAGCAAATCCGGCGACGGATGCATCTCGTTCATATTATTCCCCCGCATCGTATCCAAAACGTTCGACCGCGACGGCGAAAATGCCAGCGCATACACCGCCGTGCTGCTCTGCCCAATCTCAGCTACCACGTCCTCCACCTTGGCCTGGCTGCCGTGGTCGCGCGTCTCGCTGATCAGCAGCAGCACGCGCTGCCGCTCCCGCGGAACCTTCTCCAGCATTTTCACCGAATAGTCCACCGCATCCAGAATCGCCGCCCCTCCGTCCCCCGGCTGCAATTCCTTCAGCGTCCACGCAATTTTTTCGGAACTCGCCGTGAAATCCTGCATCGTCTGCACCTGGCTGTCGAACTCCACAATCGCCACGGAGCCATGCCCCTCCGCCACCAGGGGATTCAGCATCGCACCCAGCCCGCGCATCCGGGGAAACTCATAATCCGCCCGCCGCCCCCGCTGAATCGCGATCACCATCGACACCGGCTGGCCCTCCGCCGCTTCATCCAGATGCACCGCCTGCTCCACGCCATCATCTTCAACCACAAAGTCTTTCGCTTCGAGCCCATACACAGCTTCGCCCTGCGCACTCTTTACTAGCGCGGGAATCACCACCACGTTCGATTGACTACGGAGTATTGTTTCCTGGGAGAGAGCGCTGCCGGTCAGCAGCGTCAACAAAAACAAAAACAAACAAAGATGGATTCCAGCCCGCCTCAGGCTATCCCGCCTTGCGATTCTCGTCCAGCACTTCATCCAGTGCATCTGCTAATAGATGCGCGCGCTTCTGGTAATCGGTTGCCCCGCTTTCCTGTTTGCGCTTCAAAAGATGATACTCGTCGGCAATATTCAGCGCCGCCAGCACCGCCAACCGCACCGTATCGATCGTGTTCGTGGCCTGGGCCACGGCCCGCATCTTCGTGTCCACATACTCCGCCAGCTTCGAAATGTATTCCGGATCGGACCCGCGCAAGTTATAGGCCTGATCGAAAATCTCCACCCGCACACTGCCATTCTGAGTGTCCTTCACCGTCGAATCCTTAGTAGCCGTAGCCATGATCAGTAACCCTTATCAAAAGTACGTTGTCATTCCGAGCGAAGCGAGGAATCTGCTTTCCGCGTCCATCTGCTACCCGTCCAGCACGCCAGCACCTGGCGAAGCCCGAAAGACGAAGCCCGAAAGCTGAAGCCCGAAAGCTGAAGCCCGAAGCCTAGCTCGCCCGCTCCTCCGCGATCGACTCAATCTGCTCCAGCATCTTCTCCACCCGCCCGCGAATCTCCTCCCGCTCTTTCCGCAACTGCACCGCTTCGCGCTTCAACCCGGCCAACTGCTCCTCGCGCTCTTCCAGTTGTTGCCGCACCCGCTGGGCATCGCGTTCTGCCGTCAACTGTGCCTGCCGCGCTGCTTTATACATCTCGATCGTGCGGTAAATTTTCTCTTCGAGCGCCTGAAAATCGTCCGCCGGAGCCTGCTGCACCACCTGTTCCACCGCATTCAACGCCATGATTGCACTTTCCCCGAAAAGATTTCAAACTTTCACGCAGTATACTCCACCACCCTGTGAATCCAGCATGGCCCGTTGGTGCCCGGACGTGTCTAAAATGTGCGTTGAAGGCCGTACGCCACAATTCCTAACTTCGTCGTTGTGCTTGCAATTCCGCAAGAATAGCCTTCAAAGACTTATCGACGCTGAAAAGTCGAAAGACTGCAAGGAACATGCAGGTTCCGACCGCGAGCGGCACGGCCAGGGTTAAGGCGATTATCAATAAGTGCAATGGCTGAAAAAGACCCTCTAGCATAATGAACCCTCGCCTAACGATACGATGGGCGTAGGGGACAGGCAAGCGTTCAAAGGTTTCCCCCAACGCACATTTCAGACACTACCCCGTGCCCGCGCGGCCCTGTAGCCGCGAAATCCGCTATAATCTCAGCATGAAACATCTAGGACTGTCCCTCATTGCCCCAGTCGTAGTTGTAGCCCTCACCGCTCTTCCCAGCGCAGCCAAAACTAAAGTTGACCTCAAGGACGCTCAAGGCAAAGATGTAGGCTCGATCGTCGTCATGCCCCACGGTTCGGGCGTCAGCCTCAAGCTTCACCTTCATGATCTTCCGCCCGGCGAGCACGCCATCCATTTTCATCAGAACCCGAAGTGCGATGGCCCCGACTTTAAATCCGCCGGCCCGCATTTCAATCCTGACGGCAAAAAGCACGGGTTCGACAATCCCGAAGGCCACCACTCCGGCGATATGCGGAACTTTACGGTCGACGCAAAAGGCAATGCCGATGCCACCGTGGAGGACAAAGACGTAACTCTCGGCGAAGGCGCCCACTCGCTGTTCAGCAACGGCGGCACTGCCATCGTGATCCACGCCAAAGCCGACGACTATAAGACCGATCCCGCCGGCAACTCCGGCGACCGCATAGCCTGCGGCGTGGTGACAAAGTAAGTAAGGTGTTGTGAAAGCCTTCCCTCAAACTCTGTCATCCTGAGCGCAGTATGGACTTCGCGACGCGAAGTCCATACGAAGTCGAAGGATCCCTACCGCAATCGATACCGCAGTCTCACAAGAATTCAGACTTCACCCCAGCCCCAGCTTCCCCAACTTCTCCACTGCCGCATCCAGCGTCTCCAACTTTTTGCAAAACGCAAACCGCACCTGCCGCGCCCCATCCCGCGCATCCCGATAAAAACTCGATCCCGGCACCGCCGCCACTCCAATTTCTTTCACCAGATACTTCACGAATGTCACATCATCGGCGAAGCCAAACGCCGAAATATCCGTCATCACGTAATACGCTCCCCGCGGGGGAAAACACCGAAACCCCGCCGCTTTCAGTGCCGGAATCAAATGATCCCGCCGCACCCGGTATCCCTCCGCCAGCTTCGCATAATATTCCGCCGGCAAACTCAACGCCGCCGCGCCCGCCTCCTGCAGCGGCGCCGGCGCTCCCACCGTCAAAAAATCGTGCACCTTCCGGATCGCATTCGTGATCTTCTCCGGCCCCACCGCCCATCCCACGCGCCATCCCGTCACGCTGTAGGTCTTCGACATTCCATTGATCGTCACCGTCCGCTCCCGCATTCCTTCGAGCGACGGCATCGAAATATGTTTCGTCCCATCAAACAAAATGTGTTCGTAAATCTCGTCTGTGATCGCGAGCACATCGAACTCCACGCACAAATCTCGAATCAGTTCCAACTCTGCCCGCGTGAAAACTTTTCCCGTGGGATTGTTGGGAGTATTAACGATGATCGCCTTCGTGTGTTTATCGAACGCCGCCCGCAACTCCTTCTCGTCGAAACTCCACTCCCCCCCGTCGCTCGCCGGCGCACGTAGCTTCACAAACCGCGGCCGCGCCCCGCTCAACACCGAATCCGGACCGTAGTTCTCATAAAACGGTTCGAAGATCACCACTTCATCGCCCACATTGCACACCGCCAGCAAAGTCGAGATCATCGCCTCCGTCGACCCGCAACAAACCGTAACTTCTTTCTCCGGATCCACCGCAATCCCTTGCCACACGCCCATCTGCCGCGCAATCGCGTTGCGCAAATTTTTCGCGCCCCACGTAATCGCGTACTGATTTACGTCGGCCTCAATTGCCGCCCGCGCCGCCTGCTTGATCTCCGCCGGAGCCGC
>PKVZ01000253.1:2171-16633 GCA_003131635.1 Acidobacteriaceae bacterium | reverse complement strand
AACACCGGCGGATATTACCACTCTCTGCCCGGCGATTCGCTGCGTACTTTCATCGATACCACCGCCGAAGTACAGCGCTCGATGGGCTTCCAGAATGAGAAAGACCACCCGGAGGTCGCGCCCTCGCAGTTCGAAATCAACTACGGATACGGCGAAGTGGTCGCCGCCGCCGACCAGATTCAGCTCTACAAGCTGATCTGCCGCCAGGTTGCGACCAACATGGGATTAACCGCCTCATTCCTGCCCAAACCCGTGGTGGGCGTCAACGGCAGCGGCATGCACACCAACGTTTCGATTAGCGAGAACGGCAAGAACCTGTTCTGGGACGCGAAGGGCGAAGAGAAGCTGAGCAAGATGGGCTGGGCTTTCCTCGATCGCATCCTCACTCATGGCAATGACATCTGCCTTCTGCTAAACCCCAGTGTGAATGCCTATCGCCGTCTGGATCCGCATTTCGAGGCGCCGAACCAGATCAAAGCCTCCGCCGTCGATCGCGGCTCCATGATCCGAATTCCGATCGGCAACGAGAAGAGCATGCGCGTGGAAGTTCGTTCCGTGGCGCCGGATGCCAATCCGTATCTGGTGATGCTCTCAATCTTCAAGAGCGGCATCGATGGCGATACCTCGAAGATCAAGAATCTGCGCCAGGCCGAGCGCTACCTGCCCGACAACATCTATACGGCTCTGGATGACTTCCGCAAGGCTGAATGGACCACGGAACTTCTAGGCGAAGACGTAAAAGGCCGTTACGCCGACCTGAAACAGGCGGCCGCCGACCGCTGTCCGCGCCTGCTGGGAACGTTTGTGAAGGCCCCCGAGGTGCAGTATCACCACGATGTCTACAACCAATTCCTCTGGAATCTGTTCTAATCCGCTGCAGTTCTGCCAGACTAAAACGCCCTGACCTTGCGGCCAGGGCGTTTTAGTTTTGTGGGAGAAGCGCTTACCTCGCTGGCAAGCCCGCATCCAGGCTGAACACCGTGCCGTCACCAAAATAGCCTTTGGGGGCATAGCCAAAGGCCTCCGCCGTCCCCCATAGCGTACCGTCCTTGGCTTGCATCAGGGATAGCGGATATGCACCGACCGCCCCCGAGTTGGAGAAAGGTGTCAGCGTCTGCAGGAGTGACCCGTTGCTGGGCGAAAGCGAGATAATGTCGCCCGAATCATCTGCAACGATATCGAATATCCAGAAATTGCCGTCACTCGCCAGAAACATTCCTCCCGGTTCGCCGGCGCCATCCACCGTGGTGTAGAAAGGAAACAACTGCAAGTTACTCCCATCGGTTTCGACCTCGAAAAGTCCCTCTCCACTTCTGCCATAGATTCCGTAGAGCCCGTAGATATTCCCGTTGGGCCCAAACGCCGAAACAGTTCCCGCTGAAGGCAATCCGTTAAACAACGAAAAATTCAACACCACCGTGGTGAAAGTGCCCGTGTCTTCGACGTAGTGAAGCAACAGATCGCCCGTCGACGCTACGGAACTTCCGTAAAAAGTTCCATCGGGGGCCACAACCAGTGCGGATGGATTTTCTCCCGTGGTATAAAAATCAAAATTGAGGACCACTTCATACGTGCCGGTCGACGGAGTTACCCGAAAAATTGTTCCGCCGCTGCCCGTCCCACCGTAGTAGGTCGTGCCGTAGAGGTTGCCATCATTACCCTTCACGATGGTATAGCCGGCCCAACCGTCGGCGCAGTTCGCCTCCGAGCAAAATTTGTGGATGATCTTGAAACCTGAGCCATCCCGGTTCAGCCGATAGAGAACTCCATACCCACAGTAGCCGCTGCAACCATTGATTCCGCCAAACAAAGTCACACCATAAAGCCTCCCGTCGGGGCCTTCGATCAGCTGGCCGGCAAAGTTGCCATTCGGATAATCATTGTTTGCTCCCGGCGCGAAGGTGTGCAGCAATTTGAATGTGCCCGCGGGCGTCACCGAAAATACCGTTCCCCCGTTCGGCGTGGAGCTGCCTTCCATCGAGTCCTGCGCCGCGCCATAGAAATTCCCATCGGAGCCTTGAATCAAAGCGTCGGGCCGCCCGCCTTGCGGACAGGTTCCAATCCGCAGCTGTTGATCGCCTTTGCAAGTAAAGGTATGAACCGCGGTGGCCGTGTTCGCTGCGACGGCGAACGTGGCGGACAACACCAGAACTGCCGCCAACAGAAGATTTCGCGTCATTTTGGGTACCCTCCTGTGACCGATCGATTTGTGCAGGGGCGGACGACAGCCGACTTATATTGCAATGGCGGATGACAATTGTCACGGGTTTGTAAAAAAGTTAGGAAAAAGAAAGTACAAGAGATAGCGGGATTCAAATCAGCAGCGTGCTGCCCGCGCCAGGCCCGGCAGTTCGCTCAATGTGCTAGATTCATAAGTTTCATGGATCTCGCTCCCACCATCTCAACCCAAGGCCTGACCCGCCGCTTCGGAGAACTCATCGCCGTCGATGGCATCGATCTGCGCGTGGCCCCCGGACAGTTCTTCGGCTTCCTCGGCCCCAACGGCGCCGGCAAATCCACCACCATCAAAATGCTCACTGGTCTTTTAGCGCCCAGCGCGGGACGAATTGAAATTCTCGGACTTGATATGGAGAAGCATCCAGTCGAAGTGAAGCGTCAAATCGGCGTCGTCCCCGAAGGCATGGCGCTCTTCGGAAGACTGACCGGCTCGGAGTTCCTGAACTTCGCGGGACGCATGTACGGTCTCGACCGCGTGACCGCCGCCAAGCGTACCGCGGAACTTCTCGACTTCATGCAACTCGCCGATCAGCCGAAAAAGCTGGTCACCGATTACTCTCACGGCATGCAGAAAAAACTGGCAATGGCNNGAAATCGTGGAGCGCCTCTGCAGTCACGTCGCCATCATTCATCAGGGCAGGCTCGTAGCTCAAGGATCACTCGAGGAGCTGCGCGCCGGCGTAGAGGCGCAGACGCCCCACGCGGGCGGCGATGGCGCGGCGTCCGCACCGGGCGAGAAATTGACTCTGGAACAGATTTTCCTGCGTACCGTTGGCGGCGAGCGCCGCACCGACCTGGAACTTTCCTGGCTGGGATGAATACAATCGCTATAGCTTCTTCTGTCGCACGGCGCTTCGAGAAGCCGACACTTGGAGCTTCTAGGTATGCCGTGTGCGCAACTGCCTCGGCGTAGGACGCATGACGCGTCGCGGAACAATCGACATGCTTCGGAGGGAATAATCGAAATCAGCTCCGCAATCGCAGCCAACTCGATAGCTTCGGCCGCCAATCGTGAAGACCCGGCTAATCTTTGTGTGGTAACAGCCAAATGCAAAATCGATGGCCTTTGCCAAAGGATTTATAAACTTCTCCCACCTGGGAACTTCTTCGCTTGCCCTCATCGCAACCCACCTTCCACGAACACAATTCCATTTTCTAATGATTCTCGGTGTGCAGCAGTGAGCAACTTCACGCGGAACTGTGACTCAAGTCACAATCCATTTGGCTGGAAAAGCACAGGCGCGTCCGGCCGTAGCCTTAACTGCGCAGATGCCGCAGTCGCCGCACTAACCCTGTATCACCCCACAAGGTTGTGAAAAGATAGACTCGCACGATATGGCTTTCTCCCTCACCGAGTCCGGTCAGCTCACCGCCATCGCCTGGCTCCGCTGGCGCCTCTTCGTCAACGCACTGCGCACCGCGCAGGGCAAACTGGAGCTGCTCTCCCACATTCTTATCTCGCTAGCATTCACCATCCTCGGACTGGGCGGCGCTTTCGGCATGGGCGTTCTGGCCTATGTGTTCCTCACCGAGGGCAAGCTGCAAATGCTGGCGCTGTTTTTGTGGATCATCTTTTTCTTCTGGCAATTCTTCCCCATCATGTCAGCCGCCTTCACCACCCATTCCGATTCCTCGGACTTGCTGCGCTTCCCGCTCAGCTACGGCTCCTATTTTCTGGTGCGTCTGGCCTATGGAGCATTCGATCCCGCCAGCGTGATCGGCAGCCTGTGGTTGTTCGGAATCCTGGCAGGCGTGGCGTTTGCAAAATCTGCAGTGCTCCCCTGGGCGCTGCTGGTTTTATTTGCGTTCGCCGCCTTCAATCTGCTGTTCATGCAAATGATCTTCGCCTGGGTGGAGCGCTGGCTGGCGCAACGCCGCACCCGCGAAATCATGGGTGTTCTGTTTGTTCTGCTCACCCTAAGTTTTCAGTTAATCGGACCGCTCACCGGACGCTACGGCAAACGCGCCCGGCCGGATGTGCAACAGAAAGTGCACCGCTTCATCGAAGTTCTGGCTCCCGTACAGCGAGTTCTTCCGCCCGGTCTGGCCGCCGACGCCATCGTTCAAGGCATTTATCCACAGTGGCCCGTTGCCCTCAGCTCATTTGCTCTGCTGTGCGCTTTCGCCATGGTGATCGCCTACGCTCTGCACCTGCGGCTGTTAGCTCAGTATCGCGGTGAAAATTTGAACGAGACCGCCGCATCGGCTCTACCCAGGGATCGACAACTCCGCCTCGGCTGGAAGCTTCCCGGATTCTCCACTCCAGTCGCCGCCGTCTTCGAAAAGGAAGTTCACTATCTCCTGCGCAGCGGCCCCATGTTGCTCACATTGATCATGCCCGTCTTTGCGCTCGTCGTCTTCCGCCTGGGCGCCATGAATTCCGCCCGCCGTTCCATCGGCTTTTTAACCCATGCTCCCGGTCTGGCATTTCCCTTCGCCGCGGCCTACATGCTTCTAATGCTCACCAATCTGGTTTACAACACCTTCGGGGGCGACGCTGGCGGCATCCAGTTCTTCTACGCATCGCCGGTAAGGTTCCACGAAATCGTGCTCGCGAAAAATCTCACCCATGCCATCATCCTCGCCCTCGAAACCATCGTGGCGTGGACCGCGGTCGCGCTTCTCTATGGCCGGCCCGCGTTCGACATCACCATCGCGACCCTGGCCGGTCTGCTCTTCGCCGCCCCGCTTAATTTTGCCGTGGGCAATGTGCTCTCAATGTACTCGCCGAAGAAGCTCGATTTCTCGAAGTTCGGCCGCCAGCGCGCCTCGCAAATGACGGCGCTCATGGGCGTGGTCTTGCAACTTGTCGTGGTGGGAATTTGCGTTGGCGTTTTCTCCATGGCGCGGCAATTCGGAAACTTCTGGATCGCCACGCTGATCCTGCTGCTGTTGACGGGAGCTTCGTTCTTTATTTATGGAATGATCCTGCAACGCGTGGATCGCCTCGCGCTGCAGCGCCAGGAGTTGCTGGTCGCCGAACTATGCCGCACATAGTCGAAGACCAACGCCATCATCGGCTAACTTTTGCTTCCTCGACCGTCTGTCCGCGGAAGTGGCGATCGTAATCGAGAAACCAAATCAGAAAAGCCACCGCCAGCATCGGCAGAATCAGCCACAGCTTGATGGTCGCGAAATCAGCCAAAATCGTTGCCCCTCCCACCACCGCCAATACATTGCGCAGGGAATCCAGAGCGGCCTCCCGATGAAGGCCTTTTCCCCAGCTGAAACCAGCTTTCCAGATGTTAACTATGTTTTTCACTTTACCTCCTGAAATTGCAGAAGAAATTTACCCAACTGCGAAGCCGACGCCGTATCGTGTGCAGTTACGGCCGCCGCTCAGTATTTGGCACCAACACTCCGCCCTCAATCTTCGGTATCCCGAAATGCCCGCCGAGATGGGAAAGATCGAGCGGACTGATCGACCCCGAAACTACCACAAAGTTGACCTCATTCGGCTTCGCAAAAAGAAGCGCAACATTGCTGATCGCATTGTTCTCCAAGCTCACCCAGATATCGGTCGCACCCGGCGCTTCACCCTTCTCATGATTATTCATTACTTGCTTCCAGCCGGCCGCGCGGTACTCTTCATTCACGGATCGCAGCACGTCCTGATCAAATTGCCCCTGCCCCACAAAACGGTAGCGATGCACCGAGATCCCGCTCACGCCCACGATTACGCGGCGCAGGTCCTCGTTATCCGGCTCCAGCTTGGACGCGACGGCCAGCATGGAATGATCGAACGTAAAGTCGGTTTTCGAGGACGCGCTTTGTTGCAAAGTCAGAATCCCCTGAGGAATCCACTCGTGCTGCTCCTGCGCCTCAATAAATTTGCTTGCGGAAATGGCGATTAAGATTACAAGAACAACGGCGGTCAGCTTCATAGAAAGCCCCAATAGTTATATGAGATCTTGTCCCGAGCGGTGTGGGGGAGCCCCCAGCTCAATAAAACCCAGCGCACGAAAATTAGTTGTGCGAATAACCATTCACACCCGCGCCACGGAAAGTCAAACCGGGTTCTTCTCCCTTGCCGGCAACTACCACAAGGTTCACGAGTTGCAGAAATAGTCCTTCGCCACTTAGAATGCGTTGCTCGCTAACGAGCCATCCATTCCTCACCTTGGAGCCAACATGAAAGCAAGAACAGTCGTATTGACGCTGCTAACGCTGTTTGTAGGGCTAACGATGTGTTTCGCCTCAAATCCAAGCCTCGGCACCTGGAAGCTCAACGAGGCGAAGTCGAAGATCCCTTCCGGCGCGTCGAAAAACCTTACCGTTACGTATGCAGCCGTCGGCGACAATATAAAATGCACCATCGATGGCGTCGATGGCCAAGGCAAGCCCACCCACAGCGAGTGGACCGGCAAGTTCGATGGCAAAGATTATCCGGTCACCGGCGATATGAGTTCGGACACGCGGGCGCTCAAGCAGATCGATGACCGCAACTTCGACCTAGCCGTCAAAAAAGACGGCAAAGTTACGATGACCGGCAAGGCCGTGATCGCCGCGGATGGCAAGAGCCGCACCGTCACGATCAATGCAACTGATCCCTCGGGCAAGAAAGTAACGAGCACAGCCGTTTACGACAAACAGTAAGAATCCTTTTGGCTGATTTCCGGATGCCCTTTCGCGGCTTGCCCGCGAAAGGGCATCCGCATTCCAGGGCTAGTGCAACATCGCGATTATGCCATCGGGCTCTCAGTTATCTCAATGACAGTCGGCGAATGCATTCCCTGAACTCATTCGTGCCACGACAAGAAGTAAGTGCTGCAACTCCACGGCTGCAAAATCCTTCATCTTGACAGCGGACTTCGCCAGTGGAATGCTTGGTGCGCTTTAGTTCGACGCTTCCCAGTATCCGCAACGCTCTTCGCGAAGGAGATTGCCCATGCGAGCCAAGAAACTTTCCATCCGGTTGGCTGTGCTTTTGGCGATCCTGGCCGGGTGCTGGTTCGTGACGAGCACTCACGCCGTCGCCCAGAGAGCGCAAGAAAAAGTGTTGCATAGTTTCCCGGATCCGAACGGCACCGGCCCGAACGCCGGCGTGATTTTCGACGCCGCGGGCAACCTCTATGGAACAACCTATGACAGTCGCGGTGGCTTCGGGACGGTCTTCGAGTTGACTCCCCTGGGGAACGGCCTGTGGACGGAAACGACTCTACATCGCTTCAGCCACAACGACGGCTATTGGCCGAGCGGTGTCCTTGTCTTCGATGCCTCGGGCAATCTTTATGGCACCACCCTAGAGGGCGGCACCGGAAGCGGCACGGGGTGTTCTCTTCGCAGAGCTGGATGCGGCACCGTCTTCGAGTTGTCTCCCGCAGCCGGGGGAGGCTGGGCGGAAACCCTGTTGCTTAGCTTCGACCAAATCGACGGGGCTGCTCCCTACGCCGGCCTGATCTTCGATGGTCTGGGAAATCTATACGGCACAACCTCGACTGGAGGCAGTGACTCCACTCGTGCCTCAGGAACAGTGTTTGAATTGTCCCCGACAACAGGCGGAGTCTGGACCGAGACCGTATTGCATACCTTTGGCTATAACGAAGGTAGTAGGGATGGACTCGAGCCGCACGGCGGCCTAATCTTCGACGCCGTTGGCAACCTGTATGGCACAACGGTTGGCGGCGGCACGGAAGGCGACGGTACGGTTTTCGAGTTGTCGCCCCACGCCAGTGGAGGCTGGGCGGAAACCGTGCTGTTCAATTTTAACGGTGAGAACGGGAGCTCTCCTTACTCAACTTTAATCTTCGATGCCGCTGGCAACCTGTACGGCACAACACAGACTGGCGGCACGCTCGGCGGCGGCACGGTGTTCGAACTCTCACCGGCGGCAGGCGGGGACTGGACCGAGACCGTGTTGTTTAACTTCAGCAACCAAGAGAGTCGTTATGTTGCCGCAGGTAGCCTGATCTTTGACGCCGCCGGCAATCTTTATGGCGCGCTCGACGGCGGCAGTGGCAATTGCGACGCCGGCTGCGGGTCCATCTTCAAGCTGAGTAACTCCGCTGGAGTCTGGACGGAGACTGGGCTATTTTTCTTCGATGGCGAGGACGGGTTCCACCCCAACGCGAGTTTGATTTTCGACGCTTCTGGGAACCTTTATGGAACTACCAGCTTCGGTGGTGCTCAGGAGGATGGGACAGTGTTCGAAATCGTCCCCTAGGGCAACTCTGACGCCAAATGGGTGTTTTTCAGCCAATGCTTCGCCCTGCATTTACTTCTTTTCCGGATTCGCCAAAAATCTATATCCCACGCCGCGCACCGTCAGCAAATGCCGCGGCTGCGCGGGATCATCCTCAATGTAGCGCCGCAGCCGAACCATAAAGTTGTCGATNNCGCCCGTCATTGCGCACCATGTGGCGCAGCAGTTCCGATTCCATCAGCGTCAGATGAATCACATTGTCCGCCGTGCGCAATTCCAGCGTGCCAAAGTCGATGGTCTTGCCATCGAACGAAAATGTTCCGAAATCGCCGACGCTGCGTGGATCCGATCCGGACTGCCCATTCGCCGCCTCATGCCCCGCCCGCACCCATTGGCTGCGCCGCAGCAGCCCCTGCAGCCGCGCCAGCAGAATCGACAGATCAAAAGGCTTGGGCAGATAATCGTCCGCTCCCGCCGCAAATCCCTTCAACACATCTTCCGGCCGGCTGCGCGCGGTCAGCATCAGCACCGGAACATAATTCCGCGCCGCTCGCAGTTCCGCGACCACGCTGAAACCATCCTTGCCCGGCAACATAATGTCGAGCACGACGGCGTCGAAGTTTTCTTTTTTTCCCAGCAGTCGATCCGTCGCCGCTTCGCCGTCTCCCACAACCTCGGCGGAATATCCCTCCGCCTGCAGATTGAAACAAAGTCCCTGCGCCAGATGGGCTTCATCTTCCACCACCAGAACCCGGCTCATGCGCCCGCCCTCGGTGGTTCGAGCCTCGATTGTTCGGCCCTCGGCAACTCCATCGTAATCGTCGCGCCCTCGCCTTCTCCCGCGCTCTCGGCAAACACCTTGCCGCCGTGTTTCTGCGCAATCGCCTTCACAATAAACAATCCCAGCCCAGTTCCTTTCACATGCGCCAGAGAGCGGTGGCTCACGCGGTAAAAGCGCTTGAAGATGCTTTTCAAATCATCGGGAGGAATGCCCACGCCCTGGTCCTGCACGCTCAGAACAACCCGTTTTTCATCGGGCACATCCAGAAGCACCCGCACCTCCACGTTCTCGCCGGAATATTTGATCGCATTATCCAGAACATTGAAAACCGCGGTATGGAGATCTTCAGCGCTGCCCAGTACTCGCATCCCCGCGCCATTGCTCGACGCTTCCTCATAGTGCAAAGCTTCCGCCGGCAAATGATGCCGCACCCGCGCTGCCTCCATGCATTCGCGCACCACTTGCCGGAAGTCAACCACAGACTTTTCCCGGCCCGTTTTCTTGTCTCCCGCCCGCCCGGCGCGCAACACCTGTTCCACCGTCTCCGTCAGCCGATCGGTATCGCTCAGCATCAGCCGATAAAACTCCTGCTTCTGCGCTTCCGGCAATTCGCGCCGTTGCAGCGTTTCCAAATGCAGGCGGATCGAAGCCACCGGCGTTTTCAGTTCATGGGTCACCGCATTGATGAAGCTGTCATGCTGCTCACTGCGCCGAATCTCGCGCAATAAAAACGTTGTATTCACGATCATGCCCGCAATAATCAGCGCAAAAAAAATGATGCCGAAGAACAGCAGCACTCCCTCGCGCCAGTTGAGAATGATCCATCCAACATTGAGCGCAACCGCCAGCGCCACCAGGGTGATGCCCAGGAAGAGAAAGAACACGATAGTTCCGCGGCGGCTCGTGATGCGCATGGAAGCTCAGCCCGATTTTACCGCGTTTATTGCGAGGGAAACCTCCCGTAGCACTACTTCTTGGAAGTTGAGATGCCCCTCGGAAAGGTGGCGATCAGATACCGGCCTTGATCGCTGTCAATCGGATCAATCTCATAGGGGATAGATGGCGGCTGAGTTGCCGCTCAGTTCGGCGGCCAGTCGAACGGTAGCGAAACATTCCGTCGGATTTGAACGTTTCTATCCAACCTCCAGCCGACCGCGAGTCATCAAAGCCCCGACGGAGGATCTACCTTATGAGATCTTCAGCTCGAGCTTTTCTGCCTGTGATCTCCGCGGCGCTTTTCCTTTTCGCCGGCGTCAGGTTTGACGCCAACGCTCAAACCGAGTCTGTTATCTACAGTTTTACCGACGGAAGCGCTGACGGGGCCGTTCCGGCGGGCGGTCTCACCTTCCATAGCGGCAGCATCTTCGGAGTCACGAATGAGGGCGGCGGATTTAACGAAGACGGAGTTTTGTTCCAGCTTACTCCCGACGGGAACGGCAAATGGAACGAAGGTCCGGTGCATGTGTTCGAAGGCGAGGCCGATGGCGCCGTTCCCAGTCCCGTAATTTTCGACGCCGCCGGTAATCTTTATGGGGAAGCGGTGAGTTTCGGCGAGTACGGTTACGGGCTGATTTTCGAATTCTCTCCAATCCAGGCTGGCTGGAAGATGAAAGTACTCTATAACTTCACCGGTGGCTCGGATGGGGGACATCCCGAAGACGGCCTGACCTTCGATGCTGCCGGAAATCTTTACGGCACGACCGGAGGAGGCGGCAATTTGAGCGTTTGCCAATGGGACCCATGGAATTTAGGCTGCGGCGTAGTTTTCGAGCTCTCTCCCGCGGCTGACGGGACGTGGGCGGAGTCCGTGCTTTACACCTTCACTGGACAACAAGATGGGTACAGTCCGGAAGGCGGCCTGACCTTTGATTCGCAAGGGAATCTTTACGGAGCGACTGAGTTCTACGGATTCAACAACAGTGACGGTGGTTACGGCGTTGTTTATCGGCTTTCTCCCCAAGGTCAAGGCGAATGGAAATACTCCGCGCTTCATCATTTTGCCGGCGGGGATAGCGGAGAGGTTCCTTTCGGCAACCTGGTTGTGGCGGCTGACAGCATTTATGGAACAACTTGGGAAGGCGGCATGATGTCAGCGTGCAACGGGCTGGGATGCGGCATTGTCTACGAGCTTTCCGGAACCACAAAGAAATTCAAAATACTGCACACGTTTACCGGTGGGGCTGACGGTGGTAGTTTCCTCAGCCCGCTCACGCTGGCAAATGGAAGGTTGTTTGGAACGGCGCAACTCGGAGGTGACCTGAGCCTCTGCCAGGGGACCGGTGGCTCCCAGGGTGACGGCTGCGGCGTGGTTTACAGCTTGTCTCCAAGTACTGGTTCTTCGAATGGTGGGTTTCGAGTCGCTTACACATTTAAGAACAGCACTAACAATGATGGAGACGGCCCAGACGGACGAATGACAGTGGATGAGGCTGGAAACCTTTATGGTGAAACCAGGATTGGCGGAACTTATGATTTAGGTGCAATTTTCGAGATTGCTCCTTAGTGATTGGCGTTAGCTGCAAATTTTCCGTCGTCTTGCGATCCCTCTGGTGCAGCCGAAACCAAGAAACCCGCCGCAAAGGCGGGTTTCCTATATACCAATCGGCGTAGGGACTCTCGTTAATCTCCCGCCGCCGCGTCCTCAGCCAAAACAGCGACTAACCGTCCATTCGGCGTGGCCACCAACCCTTTTTCCAGACAGCCAGCCTCGCTCGCTTAACGTCCCAAGCCAGCCCCAGCGTCTTCAGCGTCCTAATGCCGTACCAGTTCATGTCAACTTCATACCATTTAAACCCATGCTGCGCCGCAGTCGGATGCGCAATGATGCCGAAGAACAGCAGCACGCCTTCGCGCCAGTTGAGAGCTCCATCCAATATTGAGCGCAACCGCCGGCGCCATCACTTCAGGCCGCTCGGGTAAACGCCGGCTTATCATGCTGTGTCAGCAAGGAATATTTGGGACATAGTTGTGCTGCCCGCGAGTCAACATGAGGTGCCCGTGAACAAATTCAGCTTCTCGAAACTGGTGTGCATCCTCTCTGCGATGTGTTGTCTCGCTGCGGCGATTCCGTCGTCCGCGCAGACTTTTGACACTCTGCTAAGTTTCGACAACTCCGACGGGACGGAACCGCAGTTGCCGCCGGTGCAAGGTGTCGACGGAAATCTCTACGGAGTGACGTTCGCGGGCGGACTCAACGGTGGGGGGACAGTCTACAAGATCACTCCAGAAGGCGTTTTCAGCACGCTTTACAACTTCTGCTCCCAACCCAACTGCACCGACGGCGATCTTCCGTTTGATGGAGTATTAGCAGGCTCCGACGGAAACCTGTACGGGACAACTCTGGAAGGCGGAGTCAACCGCTCCGGCACGGTTTTCAGGCTTACTCTTCAGGGCGTGCTGACCCCGATTTACAGCTTTTGTTCCCAAGCCAATTGCGCCGACGGGGCCAGCCCGAATGGAATCCTACAAGCCACGGACGGAAATTTCTACGGTACGACCATGACCGGCGCCGCCAGCGGCCGGGGCACGATCTTCAAGCTTACCCCGCAGGGTGCATTTACTCTGCTCTACATATTTTCTGGCAGCTATGACATCAATGAATCATTTAGCTCTCTGATTCAGGGTACCGACGGGAACTTCTATGGGACGACCGATTTGGGCGGATTCAGCAACTTCCCCGATTGCCGGTTTTACGGGTGTGGCACCGTGTTCAAAATCACGCCTAAAGGGAACTTTACGACGCTCTATAACTTCTGCTCCAGGAAGGACTGTGTAGATGGCGCGTCCCCCTACTGGCCTGATCCAGGCCGCTGACGGCTCGTTTTACGGAGTAACAGGTGCCGGCGGCGCCCACAAGGCAATCGGAGGCACCATCTTCAGGCTCACTTCCAGGGGAGAACTAACAACTGTGTACAGTTTCTGCGCGCAGTCTAATTGTGCCGACGGCTCCGAACCAATATCGCTGGCCCAGGCTGCCCGAGGCGGAAACTTCTATGGCGTAACCTTCCACGGCGGCTCCACCAAAAAGTGTCAACGCGGATGTGGAACGGTCTTCGAAATTACTTCCACCGGAACTCTCACATCCCTGCACAGCTTCGACCTTACCGGCGGCACAGAACCCTACGGACTGACGCAAGCGACCAGTGGTGAGTTCTACGGCGTAACCTTGTCCGGTGGCACCGGAGGTTACGGAACAATCTTCAGTCTATCTACGGGATTAGCGCCGTTTGTGGAAACTCTGCCCACCGCTGGCAAGGCCGGAGCCAACGTCACCATCCTCGGAACGGATCTCGTAGGCACGACCAGTGTCAGCTTTCACGGCACGCCAGCGACATTCACCGTTGTGTCGACTTCCGAAATCACCACCTCAGTGCCCGATGGCGCCAGTACCGGCGCCGTCGAAGTCACAACGCCCAGCGGCACGCTCTCCAGCAACGTGGTCTTTCGGGTGCAGTGACGCTCTGACTCGTGCCGTAATCAATTCCGCACGCCTCTTCCTCGGCCCCGTCGCCAACCATCGCAATTTTGCGACTAAACTAAGTGCCTTTTACGGTCACTCCCGAGACAAGCTTTCAGTCTCCGCCGAAACAGAAAACCCGCCGGAAAGGCGGGTTCTCATCCAAAAACGCAGTCGTCTTGGCGCTTAGTCGCCCGCCACCAAACCCTGCGGCAAAGCCACCGTTACCAGTTGTCCATTGGGCGCAGCCCCCAACCCTTTTTCCAGATCAGCCAGCTTCACCCGCTTGATGTCCCAAGCCANNGTCAGCAATGCCACCCACCAGCTATTGGTCGACAGATCGCGCGTGGTGAAACGCCGCGTGCCCCAGGAGTGCGTAGCCGAATTCACCAGCCACGTGGTGTGCAGGCCAACCACGGTCCGCATGAAGACGCCCCACAACAGAAATGGCAGTCCGCCAATGGCGAACAATACGGCGCCCAGCACAATCATGGGTACGTAGTGATACTTCGTGATCCAGATGTGAAACTTATCCTTGGCCAGGTCGGGAACGTAGCGGGCCAGCGTGGTCGTGTCATGGTGCATCGACTTGCCCATCAGAATCCAGCCCATGTGCGCCCACCATTTGCCATCGATCGGCGAGTGCGGGTCTCCATCCTGATCGGAGTACTGATGATGAATGCGGTGCGTCGCCACCCAGAAAATCGGTCCACCCTCAAGCGCCAGCGTGGCGCAGACCGTCAGAAAATACTCTACCCACTTCGGAGTCTTATAGCCGCGGTGCGTCAGCAGGCGATGGTAGCTCATGCCAATGCCCAGGCTCCCCGAAACCCACCACAGGAACA
>PKVZ01000253.1:0-2150 GCA_003131635.1 Acidobacteriaceae bacterium | reverse complement strand
TTAAGTTCGCTACCGTACATATCTAACTTACCAAGGCTCGGGACAAGCCACTGTAATACTTGTGTAATAGCGGCATGCAGGGACATTACGGAAGTATCAAGAAGTGTTAAAAGCAGCAAAAATGGGCGCGACCAATAGCCGCGCCCGCCACAAAATCGCGGAACTCCAAGCCCTTCAAGCGCTCTTCGGCATCTCGTTCATAAACGCTTTCTGCGCCTCTTCCATCTCTTCCATCGACACATCGCGTTTATGGGTTCCAATCGACCACTTGTGGCCAAAAGGATCCGCCAGCTTGCCGTAGCGATCGCCCCAGAACATGTCAGCAACTGGCATTTCCACGGTTGCTCCCGCCTTCACCGCGCGATCAAACGCAGAGTCCACGTCCTCAATATAGATGTGCAGTCCCATGCCGGTGCCGCCAGTGGACTGCGGCGACAAAGATCCAAATTCCGGAAATTCATCGGCCAGCATGATGATCGAGTCGCCGATCACCAGCTCGGCATGCATCACCTTGCCGTCAGGTCCCTTGTTAACACCTCTTTCCGTCGCCCCAAAAGCCTGCTTGTAAAACTCGATGGCGCGAGCGGCATCGCGGATAGTCAAAAATGGTGTGAGGGTGTGGTAGCCCTCCGGTACGGCTTTAGCGGTCATATTCCCCTCCTCGGGAGAAATTATCGTGCACCGAAGCTTACACCAAAATGCCGGGACAATTTGTAAGATAGTTTGTAAAAAGAACTCTACAAGGAGTGTTTCCAACCCTCGACCCCGGACTGGGCAGGATCGGAAGAATCCGGCGGTCCGAAGAATCTACGATCAGAAGAATCTGGTCACTCCCTCTTCCATCACCACCACCCGGTCCTCGATTCCCGCCGCCCGAGCTTCCTTTTCCAGCAACTGCAGCGGCTCATCGACCGGCTCGTGCGAGAGTCGGAACGTCCCATAGTGCATCGGCACCATCCACCGCGATTTCAAGTCGAGAAAGGCTCGAGTAGCGTCTGCCGGGTTGGTATGCACGTTGCGAAAGGTCGGCGGATTATAGGCGCCGATGGGAAGCAGCGCCAACTCCGGCGACAAACGCCGCCCGATCTCGCGAAAGCCCGCAAAATAAGCGGTGTCGCCGGCATGATAAACCGAGTGCTTCCCCGCCTTCAGTACGTAGCCCCCGTAGCCCCGGTGCGAATCTTTCAGAATTCGCGCTCCCCAATGCCGGGAAGGAACATGCGTCACCGACAAATTGCCGTGCCGCGAACTGTTCCACCAGTCCAGTTCGATGATCTCGGAAAAACCCAGGTCGGATACCAGATCCGTCACGTGGCTCGGAATCACGATGGCGGGAGCAGTTCCGCGCGTGCGCAAATTGTTTTGCACAATGGCCCGCAACGACGGCCGGTGCAAATGATCGAAGTGCGCATGCGTCACCAGCACCAGATCGATCGCCGGCAAATCGCGCACCCGCAGCCCGGGACGCCGCAAACGTTTCAGCACAAACAACCAGCGCGCAAAGTTAGGATCGATCATCACACTTTGCCCGCCCATCTGCACAAAAAAGCTGGAATGGCCGATGAAGGTAACTCCCAGTTCGCCATTGGAAGCGAGCCGCGGTGTGTGGGTTTCTCCGCACAGCGGAGTCACGGCGGAATGCCGCACCAGTCGCCCAAACTGCGACGCACGCTTGCGGAGAGCCGGATTGCGGAGCGTTGCCTTAATCATTCTGAAACGATCATTCCGAAACGATCATCCCTGACACAGTCATCCTGAGCTGGCCTGCTGATTGGATGAAATTTGGAAGCGGCTGACTCCATTTTAGTCCACGGCAGCAGAGAAAGCGCGTTAATTCCGGCGGTTCCCGGATATCGCTTTCGATTCGCGCGTCCCACTCCGTATCAAATCAACATTAGAAACAACAAACCGCCAGCATATACATGCTGGCGGCCAGTTCAAACCAGATTTCTACTGTTCCGAAGTATTCGTAATCCAACGCGAGCGCGGAATTTCTCTCTTCCCCTCGTCGTCGTAATAGAAGTGCATTTCGTGATCGGACTTCGCTCCCGCCACCGGTTTATCCCCCAGCCCACTCAATCGCGGAGCGCTGCCCGGCGCGGGCAGCGGCGACTTCGTCGTGTACATTGCCTCTGCTAACGTGCTGCCAG
>PKVZ01000054.1 GCA_003131635.1 Acidobacteriaceae bacterium | reverse complement strand
GGATTGCGGCGCTTGGCGAAGTCGCGGATGTAGCGGACGTTGCCCGGAAAACCCGCATACAGAAAGTCGGCGTCGAGCGAGACGATTACGTCGGCCTTTTCGAAATCGTAGCGCGTCTCGACCGGCTGGCCGAAGGCCAGCTTCGCGCCTTCGAGCACGTTGTCGCGATTAACCGGCTCATACACATGCCATTTGGCCTGCGGATAAATCTTCAGGAAGTTGCGCAGTTGGTCGGCGAGCGTGGGCGAAGAAATGGTCGGCGTGAGAATGCGGATGCCCGCGCCTTGCAGCGCCTTTTGTGCGGTAAGCGGACCCCGAATCGCAGTGATAAACGACTGCCAGGAGCGCTGATCGCCGAGCGACACGACGCTCTGCGAGCGGTCAGGGTCGTACATGCCGAGGATAGACGCCTGGGCAAAAATATCCGTACCGCCAAGGCTCGCGGGATGCCGGTCGTTGCCTTCAATTTTTGTAGGGCGGCCGAGATGGCTTTCCACCAGCAGCGGGCTGGCGTATCCGCCGAGCGTCATCGCCGTGGCATAGAACATAGGGCGGCCGGGGATCACTTCCTCCGGTTGACGCACATAGGGAACGATTGGCTCCAGCGGGAGTTTTACGCAGCCGGTCATGCCGGCCATGGCCATGGACGCGCCCATCACCTTAAGAAAACCGCGGCGCGAAACGGAATCGACCCATTCGGATGCGCCTTTGGGAAATTCGCGATGCAGCGCTTCCTGGAAAGCAGGGCTGCCGGCAAGCTCTTCGAGGCTGCGCCAGTATTCCGGGCCGCTCACCTTCGCCTCGGCATTTTCGATCTCGGCGCGCACCGCGGCCAAGTCGAGTTTGCCTTTTTGGCTGGGGCAAACGTCCTCGCGCTTGCCGTTTTCGTTCTTGGGATCGATCGTCATTCGTTCGTAATCCAGTACCGTCCCGGGACTTGTTAAGTTTTATCGCTTCTAACCCGGCACTTCCGTGCCGGGCTATCTTATGCCGTCCCTACGGGACTTGAATCATCGGTGACACGTGTTGCAACTCGTAATATCGCCCACGCTGCGGACGTTGTACTTCTTCACCAACGCTGTACCCAAGTCGACTTGATCGGTATAACTCTGTCCATCCACGACGACTGGATGGGCGCTCGTGGGCTGCTGGTAACGCATGTTGAAAACCTGATCGCGCGGGCGCAGGTTATCCTGCGGCGCGCGATGGCAGCCCAGGCACCACTCCATCTGCAGCGATTCCTGCTGGTACATCAGCGGCATCTGGTCCACCGGTCCGTGGCAGGTGTTGCAGCCCACGCCCTTGGTTACGTGAATGCTGTGATTGAAGAAAACGAAATCGGGAAGCTGGTTTACCCGCGTCCATTGCAAAGACTGCCCGGAGCGGTAGCTGGCGCGCACCGGCTCGAGTAGCTGCGCATTGGTCCAGATCTGCGAGTGGCAGTTCATGCAGGTCTTGGTCGGCGGAATTCCGGCGAAGCTCGAAGTCTCCACCGAGGTATGGCAGTAGCGGCAATCGATGCCAAGTCCGGCAACGTGATGCTGGTGGCTGAAGGGCACAGGCTGCGGCTTTCGCACCCCCGCATAAGTGACGTATGGAGAGCCCTGAACTTCGTATCCCACCCAGCCGAGGGCGGCAATGACAAAGACCGCGCCGAAAATTGTGGCGCGCGACAGGGTGTTCGCGCTGCGATGAAAAATCTGCGGCATGCTTCCGTACGAATTCTAGAAAATACGAATGAGACCCAGCAGACCACTATGTTAAGGAAGCCTTATGGTTGCGACGCGAAAGAAATCCCACCGATTTTCTCGCGACATTTATAAGAACTGGAGATTATAAATACTTCGCGCGCTGTTGTCGCGTACTTCCAGGGAAAATTTGCAGCCTTAGTCTCAAATTGGTCGCGAGGGAAAAACATTGCCGGTCTTTGACCTGACTTTAGTTCCGTCAGTTACCGCAGATTCATCACCAGCAGTTTCGGCTCGGTCATTTCCTCGATCGCGTAGCGCAGTCCTTCCCGGCCCAGGCCGGAGTCCTTCACACCGCCGTAAGGCATCTGGTCGATGCGGAACGAAGGGATATCGCCTGCGATCAGAGCGCCGACCTCCAACTCGTCGTATGCCTGGAAAAGGAGCTTCACGTCACGGGTAAACAAGCCAGCCTGCAGGCCGTAATTGGAATTATTGATTCGCCGCAGGGCTTCATCAAAATTCTGGTACGGTTCCACGGTCACGACGGGACCAAAAATTTCCTGACAGTTCACCTTCATATCGGGCTTGGTGCCGGTCAATACCGTCGGGTTGACGATGGAAGCTTTGCGGCCACCGCCGCACAGCAGGTGGGCGCCGGAGCGCACGGCCTCGTCGATCCAATTAGTGACACGGATAGCATCGCTCTCGCGAATCAGCGGACCGACGTCAGTCGATTCTTCCATGGGATCGCCAGTTCTGAGTTGCTTCACGCCGTCCACCAGGAAATCGGTGAACTTGCCATAGACCGACTGCTCGACCAGAATGCGTTGCACGGAAATGCAGGTCTGCCCGGCGTAGCCGAAGCCGCCGGTCACGCAGCGGTCGGCGGCATAGGCGAGATCGGCGTCGCTGTGCACGATCGCTCCGGCGTTGCCGCCAAGTTCCAGCGCGACTTTTTTCTTGCCGGCGCGGCGCTTGATATCCCAGCCTACGGGCACGCTTCCGGTGAAGCTGATCAGCTTGATGCGCTCGTCAGTAACCAGAAGGCTGGCATCGTCATTCGAAAGCGGCAGCACGTTAAGTCCGCCATCAGGCCATCCGGCTTGCTGAATGCACTCGGCTAGCAGCAGCGAGCACAGGGGAGTTTGCGGCGCCGGTTTCAACACCATCGAGCAACCCGCCGCGATGGCCGGCGCGACTTTGTGCGCGACCAGGTGTAGAGGAAAATTAAAAGGCGTGATGCCGGCGATGGGGCCGAGAGGATAGCGTTTCACAATGCCCCAGCGGCCGGCGGTGAACTCCTGCCAGTCGAGGGGAAGATATTCACCGTAAATCCGGGTGGCTTCTTCGGCGGCGACGTTGAAAATAAAAACGGCACGGTCCACTTCAGTGCGCGCCAGCTTGATTGGCTTGCCAGCCTCGTGCACGATGGTGCGGGAGAATTCTTCGCGGCGTTCGGCAATGGCCTGAGCCGTGCGCCGGAGCACACGTTGCCGTTCGAAGGCGGGGAGGCGGCGAGTGGTGCCGAAAGCCTTCACGGAGGCGGCAATCGCGGCTTCGGCGTGTTCGCGCCGCGCCTGCGTAACTCGTCCGACCACGCTGCCATCGAATGGCGATCGCACTTCGACCACGTCGCCGTCTTGCATCCAACGGCCGTCGATAAAAAAACCGTGGGTCGCTACTGGCGTCTCCGCTGGAACGATTGTCATTTCCGCCATGATTGACCTCCGGAGTACAAACAGCGGTTTTGATTATAGGCCTTGGCAGGTGGTTGCTTTTTTTGAGGGAGCAGAATCATTCAGCACGAGGTAAATAAGGAGTCTGCCGATTCGTCCGCTACAATGAAGGCCGCCGACACCCCATGACTAGCCTCGAAACCATCGTCGAACTTGCTCCACGCCTGCGGCGGAGGGAAGTGTCTCCGCTGGAACTGACGCGGGACTGCCTGGATCGCATCGAGAAACTTAATCCTGCGCTGAATGCATTTATTACGGTGAATACGGAGTCGGCGCTGGCGGAGGCGCGGGCTGCGGAAGATGAAATCGCTCGGGGGGATTGGCGCGGGCCTTTGCATGGCATTCCGGTTGCGTTGAAGGACCTGATCGATGCCGCGGGCACGCGTACAACGGCGGGCAGCGCACTTTACGAGAATCGCGTGCCGACTGAAGATGCGGAAGTGGTTGGGCGCTTGCGACGGGCAGGCGCAGTGATTCTGGGCAAGAACAACCTGCACGAGTTCGCTTACGGTGGAAGCTCGCTGGTGAGTTTTTTCGGTGACGTTCACAATCCCCGGGATGGGGCGCATATCGCGGGAGGATCGTCCGGAGGATCGGCGGCCGCGGTTGCTGCCGGGCTTTGTTACGCGGCAATTGGGACTGATACGGCCGGCTCCATTCGTGAACCGGCTGCGCTGTGCGGGTGCGTAGGGCTCAAGCCGACTTATGGACGCGTTTCTGCGCGGGGGGTGATACCGCTTTCGTGGTCGCTCGATCATGTTGGTCCGCTGGCCGCGAGTGTGGGCGATGCGGCGGTTGTGCTGCAGGCGGTTGCGGGATACGATCCGCTCGACGTTTGCAGCGCGGATGTTCCTGTGGGCGATTATTCTTCCGCTCTGCGGGAGGGGACGAAGAATCTTCGAATCGGTATTCCGCGCCCGTATTTTTATGACGATCTTCAGGATGAAGTCCGGGCGGCGGTGGACGCGGCGCTTGCCGTGATCGGCACTTTGGTGGCGGAAGTTCACGATTTGCAGCTCGATATTCCTGCGGATCGCACGGTGCAAGCGGCTGAGTCTCACGCTTATCACGCGGAGAATGTTGCGCGGACGCCGGAGCTGTACCAGGCGGAGACGGTGCGGCGGATTCGCTCGGGCGAAAAGATTTCGGCGGCGGAATATATTCAGCGGCGGCAGGAGTTGGATTGGGAACGGCGTCGCGCTCGCGATTTCTTCGCCGAAGTGGATTTGCTGGTCACGCCTACGACGCCCATCGCCGCACCGAGGATTGCGGAGTTGAAGCAAGATCCGGCGGCGCTGCGTCCGGCGGAGCTTACGTTGCTGCGCAACACGCGGCCGTTTAACGTGTGGGGATTGCCTGCTATCTCGGTGCCCTGCGGCTTTACGAAGGGCGGGCTGCCTGTTGGGCTGCAGATTGCGGGGCCGCACTGGCGGGAAGATTTGGTGCTGCGGCTGGCTTATGCGTACGAGCGGGCTGTGAGTTTAACAGCGAAATAATTCTCGATGCGCTGCCGGAGTCGGGATTGTCATGGATCGCGCGGGCTTCGAATACGTGGTGTACCCCCCTCCCCCTCCCCTGCCGGGTATTTAAGAATCATCACGTTAGCGCGAAATTCCTTGCAAAATCCGTTTTTCAAAGAACTTAGGTATCAAAATACGTCAACCAAAGGAGTTAAGTCTGGCCTTTTGTCGGTTGTTCCGCGCGTTGTGCGGGATGGCTCTACTGCCTTCGCTGGGGCAATCATGGAACGAAATTTGGCGAGGCGCAAGGTCGGATGTCACATGGCGGCTGTGGATTTCGGCAGTGGCGCGGCCCATTCGTCGTAAAGAGCCAAAGATGGATTGGCGGCCAAACATAGCACTCAGTGCTATAATATAACTTGAGCTAAGCTGTGCGCATTTTTAAGTCCAGATGGTTTCAGCGCTTTGCCCGGAAGGAAAAGATTGCAGATGCGGTGCTGCGTGAAGCTGTTGCACGGGCCGAAAGGGGCCAAATCGACGCCGAGCTTGGCGGCGAGGTTATCAAACAGCGGATCGCGAGGCCGGGACAAGGGAGATCGAAAGGCTACCGGACGATCATTTTCCTCCGGCGAGGAGATAAGGCATTCTTCGTGTACGGGTTCGCTAAGAGCCAGCGGGCAAACATCGATGACAATGAGCGCGAACAATTCAAGGACGCCGCAAGGATTGTTTTGGCGCTGACCGGGCCGCAGCTGGTGGTGCGGTTGAAAAGAGGCGATTTTGTGGAGGTGAAAGGCGAATGAGCAAAAAGTATCGAAGCGATGCGATGGCGGCCATCCATGAAATGATGGAAGACCTGCACGATGGCGGGGTCATCGACAAAAAGACGATGCGGCGATTCGATCAAGCGTGCCTTACGCCCATCCGGCCGTTGAAGCCGAAAGAAATTAAGGCGATCCGGGAGCGGGAACGGGTCAGCCAATCGGTTTTTGCCAACTACCTGAATGTGACGAGCAGTCTGGTCAGCAAGTGGGAGCGGGGCGAGAAGCGGCCTTCCGGCCCCTCGCTCAAGCTGCTGTCGCTGGTCGAGAAGAATGGGCTGGCGGTGGTGGCGTAGGCGCATAGCACCCACCCTTGCAAAAACGCAAGAATGGCCACCCGCCCGAGAAAAGCTTGAAACGGGTTGCCTTCGTACGGAAACGTGAACCACCGGACATGAATTTCTTTTTCGGAAACGGCAATTTGCAGCGTAGCATTTGGCTAGAGGATTACAGTCGGCGAGGGATTTGAGATGGATGCTTACAGTTCGTCTAGACAAATGATGGATGAGTTGCTCCGGAGCCGAACCATGCTTGGGACGGATGCTTACAGTTCTTCGATGCACATGATGGATGACCTGCTGCGGGGTCGAAACGCGCGCAGTTTGCTCATGGGCGCGGAATCGATGCGCCTTATGGATGAGGCGATCAGCCTGCAACTCAATCGGCCAAATCTGTTCTATCCGAGTTTGCGCGAGATGGATATGCTCCGAGCGACGGATAGTTTCGCAGCGCGCTTTCGTCTGCCCGCAAAGACGGAGGTTGCGCGCCTCATGGTGGAGTTCGCCGAGATCCATTCGGAAACCCTTGCCCGGTGCGCCCCACCGGAGGGCGGCCTGAAACAGGCAATCGAAGGCATGCGGACACCGTGGCTTGATATTCAACTAGAGATGCGGTCGGTGGCCGGCTTGGCGCAAATGCAGGGCATAGGCTACGCCCTGCGGAGCATGCCAGCCTTTGACGAGGGCCTCTCGGCGGCACTGCGCCAAAATTTGGGAGACTGGCGAGATGCGATTAGTTGGCGACCTGAGATATTCACGGACTTGGCGGCCCGGTCGGACTTCTACGCCACCCTCGGCTTCAACTCAGCGCTCACGGATTTTCCGCAGCCCGCGTTCGATCAAGCCCTGGATATCGCGGGGCTGCGCGCTGAGGAATACGAACCTCTCCCGCGTGCAACTGCGGACGACGAAGAAGAAGGCCTGATGCGCACAAATGCTGCCCATGACCGTTTGCAGCGAATGGAAAGGCTATTGCGCAGGTTTGTTGACCAACAGATGACATTGCGGTTCGGGCCAGGTTGGCCTCAGCATCGCTTGCCGAACGGCCTCTATGAGAAATGGTGCGACAGGAAACGGAAAGCAGAGGAGGCTGGCGCAGAGGAACGGTCGGTAATTGAGTATGCCGACTTCACGGATTACGAGCTAGTGATCTGCAGGGCCGATAACTGGCGCGAAGTCTTCGTCGAAACTTTCAATCGACAAGAGAGTGTGCGCGAATCCTTCCAAAGGCTGCATCCGATCCGCTTGGATACGATGCACGCACGGCTCATCACGCTAGACGACGAGTTACTGTTGTACGTTGAGATCAAACGCTTAATGAAGGGTGATCAAGAGGCGACCCAACTGACCAGCCGCCGTGCGCAGTGCAAAACCGGGTCCTCACCGGCCTCACACCGTGCGCATGTCGAGGCGCTTGCCTAGGGCTTTTAGGGCGGCGGCGATGCCGTCGATGCGGGAAGTGTGTTGGACGTTGGTGAGGCGGTTGACCTCCTGTGGAGTGGTCTTCAATCGGCGCGCCAGTTCCGCGGGGCGGACGTGTTGGTGAATCATCTCGTTGAGGAGAAGAATTTTAGCGGAGAGGCTGGCGGGAAGCTCGACTACGGGCTGTCGCGGCTTCGGTTTTGAGGGCAGCGGTACGGCGCGATTGTCTTCGAAGTAGAAATCGAGGGCGGTTTCGAGAGCGTCCCTGGCTGCGGCCAACGCCTCGGCCTCGGTTTCGCCTTGGGTGATGGCTTCGGGAATGTCTTTAAACGTGGCGACGAACCCGCCTTCTGGGTCGCGCTTTAGAGTAACTGGATACAGGAACATCGCGTTCTCCTATTTGAGGCCGAGTTGCTTCTTTATTCCCTCGACCAGACCCTTCTTGAGTTCAGCATTGTGCATTGGAAGGACGGACTGCTTCCCGTTCAGGTAGACCTTAAGATGAGAGCCTTTGCCGGGTTTGAAGACCGCTCCCTGTTGCGCGAGCCTACGCCTGAACTCTTTGCTCGTCACTTTTGCATTATAAACAATATTGTTTATATTGGCAAGCGCCCGTGCTGCCAACCGCCGCCAAGAGGACGCTTTGGGGGCCGTCGTGGCGCGCGCTGCTAGAGATCCTTCGACTCCGCATCTGCTTTCGCTCCGCGAAAGCAGATGCTCCGCTCAGGATGACAATGTCGAGATCAGTCCACGGTTCTCACATCGTCTGGCAGCATGAGGACGAAGGTGCAGGTGCCGGTGGTGGTGGAGCAGGAGAGGATGCCGCGGCGGAGGATTTTTACCGGGGTGTCGTCGGGGAAGGTGACGCGGTATTCGGCGGTGCGGAGGGCGTCGGTGAAGCGTTTTAGTTTTTCGTCGCCGCTGGCGAATTTAACGCCTTCGACGGTGGCGGTTGCGTTGGGGCCACGGCTTAGGAGCACGAAAAAGTCTGCGGTGGCGTCTTCTTTCGCGACTTTGCCGAGGTCGATGGTGCGGGTGCGCTGCAGGTCTTCTTTGTATTTCGCGACGGCGGCGGCTGCTTTGGCGTCGCCTCCGCTCAGGGAGGCGAGACGGCCGCGGGTTTCGGGGTCGGGACGCAGGGCGCTGAGGGAAAGCGCGTAGGTGCGCAGGGCTAAATCTTTGTCGCCGCGCTTTTCGTAGATCTGGGCGAGATGGTCGCCGACTTCACCGTGGCCGCCGAGTCCCCAGGCGGCGGAGACGTATTTTTCGGCTTTGTCCAGGTTGCCTTCGCTGAAATAAACCCAGCCGAGCGTGTCCCAATAAGCGACGAGCGATGGGACCAGAGGGAGCTCCTGCGGGGTGAGACGATCGAGCGACAGATTGCGGAGCGCGGCGGTGGTAGCCGAGACGGCGGACTCGGCGTATTGCTGGGCGCGGTCGAGATGAGACTTTTTCAGCGAGAGTTGGTACGCGATGTTGTTCCAGACGAGCGGCGTGGCGGAGAGTTCGACGGCGTGGTCGAAGGTGGCGAGGGCTTTATCGTCCTGACCGAGGTTGAGATAGGCATCGCCGAGGCTGACTTGCAGTTCGGGATTGTCAGGGGTGAGCGATGCAGCTTTCTCTAACTCCGGGGCAGCTGAGTCGTATTTTTTCCACTCGGAATACATTGAGCCCAGGCCGGCGTGAGCGAACTTGTCGAGGGGATTGATTTCGATTTGCTTGTTGAAGGCGGCGACGGCATCGTCGTATTTGCGCTCCTGCCAGTAGGCGCGGCCGAGGGCGTTGTAGGCGTACTCGTCGTAGGGATTGATCTCGATTTGTTTTTTGAGAGCGGCGACGGCATCGTCGTTCTGGCGAAGTCCGATATAGGCGGCGGCGAGGAGGTTCCAGGCATATTTGTTTTTGGGGTCGACCTCGGTTGCCCGCTTGAGAAGTTGAACGCCCATGGTGAGATTGCCGCCGTTCATGGCGGCGCGTCCGCTTTCGACGAGGTCGTCGGCTTTCATGTCGGCGGGGGGAGTGGGGGAACCGGCGACGGTGTTTTCGACGGAAAGAAACTGGCCGAGGTCGGAACCGACGGCGCGGCGGAAGGCTTCGTAATCCTCGGCGCGGGGAGCGGGGAGTTCGTCCTGACGAAGGGTGAGCGTGCGGGCGGCAGTGAAGGTGGTTCCTTCCAGCTTGTAAGTGGCTTGATATTCCGCGTAGTCGCGCTTCAGCGAAAACGGCAGTGGGGCGCGAGCGGTGTATTTGGCGGGAAGTTCGAGCTTGATGTGGTAGACGTAATCGGCCTTGGGGCCGAGCTTGAGCGGTTCGGAATCGGCGTCGCGGTCGTCATCGTTATTGCTGATATCTGGCAGATTGAACTGGCAGAGCGGCAGAGCGAGGTTGGACTTTTTCTTGGACCAATCGAGGAAGTTGGGCTTGCTGACGTCGTAGGACATGGTGAAGGGCTCGCGAGTGGCGGCGGGATCGCTGATTTTCAGGTTGGTAACGTCGCCGCCCATGCCGGAGTTGACGTTCTCGACTACGCGCTGCCACTGGGATTCGGGGACTCGGCGGAAGATGGAGCGGAGGAGAAGTTCTTCGTCGCCGCGGAAGGTGTAGTGGACGTGGGCTTCGAGTTTGCCGATATCGTTGATTTTTCCATCGACTTCGGAAATTTCGCTATCGGGCATGGGAGTATCGGCGGGAGTTTCTTCGAGGTGCGGCGTACCGGAGGCGGGGATGACCAGCGCCTGCTTTTTGCGCAGACTATAGGCGAGCAGGCGGAAGGGAGCCACTTCGGCGGTGGTGTCCATCCAGACTTCTTCTTTTCCCATGGGCAGCATGGTGATGACGTGATCGAACTGCGAGGGCGAGGGCATGTCAGGATCGAGCTTGCGGCTGGAGTTGATGAGGACGGAAGACGCGTGGAAGCCTTCGGCTTCGAGGAGTGAGGCCAGCAAAGTGTGCTTGTCTTTGCAGTCGCCGTATTGATTGTGTAGAACGTCGCCGGAGGCGTGCGGCTGGTAGCGGCCTAAGCCGAGCGACAGGCTGACGTAGCGGAAATTCAGCGCGACGAAATCATAGAGGGCTTCAACTTTGTCCAGATCAGTGTTGAGGCCCTTGGTGAGTTCTTCTGCTTTGGCGCGAACTTCGGGCGAGGGGGCGCGGCGGTCTTTCTCGAGACCGGCGTACCAGAGTCCGATCTGTTCCCAACTGACGAAGGTGGTTAGTTGAATGTCGGGGCGTTCGTCGTCGGGATTTCTCTTTTTCTTTTTGTCTTTGTCTTTGTTCTTGGCTTTATCTGAGTCTTTGTTCTTCTGGTCGTCTTCGCGTTCGAGGTGAGAGCTGGTCCAGTGGTAGAGGCGGCGGCCGTGGTCTTCGGAAATCTTCGGATCCATGCCCGCTTTATTTTTTAACTTGAGAGGACGGTCGGAGGGAACGTCAACATCGACTTCTTCGTCGAGGTCGATGTTGCTTTTGTCGAATTCGTAGTCGGCCCAGAACTCGCCGGGAGCCAGCGCGGTGTGGATGATCGTCACGATGTGGTATTCGAGCACTTCGCCAGGGCGCAGGCCAGGCACGGTAATGTGCTTCACTCGATAATCCGTGTAAACCGGAGCTTGCTGCTCGAGAGGAGCGCTGAGGTCCTGGACGGCATCGTCGCCGGCTTTTACGACGGTGCCATCGGCCTTGATGACGCGGACGTAGTCCATTGCAACGCGTTCGTTGGCGGAGTTATAGCCGACTTGAATCTGGCCCCACTGCTGAACTCCGGCCTCACTTTGCACGCGGACGCGAGCGGTGGTTTCCTTGCGGCCAGTGCCGTCGTTTTCAAAGTAGTAAAGCGATCGGTATTGCTCGACGACGAAGGCTTCCTGGGAGTAATCGTGCTTGGGTTCGTCGGGTTTCGAAGGCGCGATTTCGGCGGCATTTTTCGCTTCGGCGGGAACGCTGGAGTCGGTGGGGGTCTGATTCGATTGGGCTGAGGCGAAGGGAGCGGCCAGGGCGCAGACTACAAGAACGGGCAGAAGGAAACTACGCATTAGGTAATAGTACGGCCTTTGGTGGGGAAATCCCAAGGCGAGGATCAGTGTAATCGCTCAGTTTGTCGGCGGAAGATAAAAACCGATGGACCACGAAGGACACTAAGTATCACGAAGGAAGGAGCATCGAGCTTCGCTTGACGGACAGCCGAGGGCGGCTGTCTTCACATTTAACATGTGATGAACATCACATTTCCTTGTTTATCGATCACAAAACCGTAGTAGAATGCGGGCCAGATAGTCTTGTCCGGCCATGTCGCCGGGCAGGCGTGACGCATAATGTACTTGCGCCACGATCTTTCCGTTCGGAGGTTTTTCTGGCATGGAAGATCGGGCCCCAGCAGTCTCTGGTTCTGTTTCCCAGGAGTCGTCCCAAACATCAATGATCAGGCACCATGAAGGGCGCGGTGCGTGGGTTCTCACGGCTTACGGGATCTCGGGATTAGCTCTTTTCGGCGTTCTGGCATATTTCTTTTCGGACTTCATCGCTCACTAGTGGAGTCTCCGGGAGTGGCGAGCGGGCGTGTGCGTCCGCGGATGTACTGGTAGTGTAGGCAAGAACTTCCGGCTTCCGGATGCGGGACCTCTCCGGCGGGCACTCTCTTCGAACGTGTTACAATGAGCGGCCTTAGAAGCTAAGGCTACGCGAGCAATCCAGCGTTTCCCCACAACCGAAGCACGTAGACTGAGAACGAGATAGCGCAGAACCCGTGGCCAAGAAACCCACGCCCGCAGGAACGCCCATCACCTACGCCGACGCGGGTGTGGACATCGACCGCGCCAACCGCACCAAGCAGCGCATCAAGTATCTGGCGCATAAGACCTTTACGCGGGGCGTGCTCAGCGAAATTGGCGGCTTTGGCGGGCTGTTCGCGGTGGACAAAACCAAATATCAGGATCCCATNNGGAGCGGACCTGGTGAACCACTGCGTCAACGACATCGCCGTACAGGGTGCGGCGCCATTGTTTTTCATGGACTATCTGGCTACGGGAACACTGGATCCCTCGGTCGCGGAGCAGGTGGTGGAAGGTATTGCCGATGCCTGCAAGCATAACGGCTGCGCGCTGATCGGGGGGGAGACCGCCGAGATGCCGGGTTTTTATCCCGATGGCGAATACGATCTGGCGGGATTTATTGTGGGCGTGGTGGAGCGGGACCGCATCATCACGGGCAAGGATGTGCAGATTGGAGACGTGGTTCTCGGCCTGCCTTCGAATGGCCTGCACACCAATGGATACTCGCTGGCGCGCAAGCTGCTGTTCGAAATCGCGCATTACTCTCCTGACGACTACGTGAACGAGATCAAGAATAAAGTGGGGAATGAGTTGATGCGGACGCACAAGAGCTACTGGCCCGCGCTGCGCAAGCTGATCGATGGGCAGTGCGTTTCCGCACTGGCGCATGTTACGGGGGGCGGAATCACGGAAAATCTGCCGCGCGTTCTGCCGCGCGGCACGGCAGCTTTGATTGAACTTGGTTCGTGGCCAGTGCTGCCATTGTTCGAGCACCTGCAGCAGTTGGGCAACGTTCCGCAAGAGGAGATGTTGCGCACATTCAATATGGGGCTGGGGATGCTGGTGGTGGTTCCGCTGGCGAAGTTTAAGAAAGCCCAAGGCGTGCTCGATCGCGTGGGAGAAAAGGCGTACACGGTCGGCCGCATCGTGAAGGGCGAGCGCAAGGTAATCTACAGCTGACCGCAGAATCACCACGGAGACACGGAGAAATCCTTAAGGACTTGTGTACTCAGTGGCACGAACGGTGGCGAACCCTAGCCCTCTCGAATCTTAAATTCCAGAATTACTCCGTGTCTCCGTGGTGAATTATTATTGCCATGCTGAAGGCTTCGATGAAATCCCTGGGCATTCTTCTCTCCGGACGCGGCTCGAACTTCGTGGCCATTGCCGAGAGCATTGATGCCGGCCGCATTGTGGATGCGCGCATCGCGCTTGTCATCTCTAACAAGGCTGATTCTCCTGGAATTGACACGGCGCGCCAGCGCGGGCTGAATGCGCTGGTGATTCCGTCGAAGGGCAAGGCGCGCGAAGAGCACGATCGCGAGGTTGTTGCCGCGCTGAAAACGAATAAGGTCGATCTGCTCTGCCTGGCGGGATATATGCGGCTGCTGTCTCCGTGGTTCGTGCAGCAGTTTCCGCGAAAGATTCTCAACATTCATCCCTCGCTGCTGCCCGCATTTCCAGGACTCGAAGCGCAGGAGCAGGCTTTCGCGTACGGAGTGAAAGTGTCTGGATGCACCGTGCATTTCGTGGATGAGGAACTGGATCACGGGGCCATCGTCGTTCAGAAGACAGTCCCGGTGCTCGATGGCGATGACGAGCATACGCTGGCAGCGCGGATCCTGGAGCAGGAACACATCGCGTATACGGAAGCGATCAATATCGTGCTGGGTGGAAAATTTGAAATTCTTGGACGGCGATTTGTGAAATCAAGTCAGAACGCAGAAGTCAGAATGCAGAAGTAAAACTTTTCGAATTCCTGTGACATCCGTCACAGACTCCCCGGCATGCAAAAAATAAAGATGGCGTCCGTGGGAGACAGTCGAGATCTAAAGGTGCGAACCAAACAATTTGCGCTTCGTATCTTGCGCCTGTATCGAGCTCTGCCAGCCAAGGAGGAAGCCAGGATCCTGGGAAGACAGCTTCTCCGTTCGGGTACGTCCGTCGGGGCAAACTATCGGGCCGCGTGCCGGGCGCGATCAAAAGCGGAGTTCATCGCCAAGCTCGGCATCGTTCTGGAGGAGGCGGATGAAACCGTTTTCTGGCTCGAGCTGCTGCGTGAGGGAGGAATCGTAAAAGCCGAGAAGCTGGACGACCTTCTCAGCGAAGCCCAGGAACTCACATCGATTTTCGTGGCTTCGCTCTGCACCGCCAAAGGTGTCGCGGCCTAGAAAGGTCCGAGCGGCGCAGGCTTCACTTCTTCATTCAGACTTCTGCATTCTGACTTTTCATTTGAATTCTCTTGGCCATGCGCACGATCGGCAGTACTTCTCCATTGGCGAGCGGCGCTTCTTGATTTTCGATCTCTGCGTAGCCTTTTGAAAGATAAAAAGGCACGCCGCTCAAGGTTGCGCCCATCTCAAGACGCGTGAAGCCGGCTTCGCGGGCCGCGTTCTCACAGGCTTCGAGAATCAGACTGCCAATGCCGCGGCGCGCCCAGTTTGGATGTACGAAGAAGGCTCGAATCTTGGCCGCATTGCGGGCGGGGTCGAGTAGCGAGTCTTCTCGTCCGGCGAATTGATCGCCGCCAAACAAGGTTTGGCGCTTGCTCCATCCGCCGCAGGCGATAATCTCAAGCTGGCTCTGCTGGTTCATGAGCTCTGCGACTAAATACGTTCCATCTGCGATGAGCTGACTGTCGACGCCATAAACGGACTGCAGCGCTCCCTCAATCTGCGCGGGCGAATAATCTGCCGCTTGTAAGCCGCGCACCGAAGCCTCGATCACTTCGCGCAAGCGGGGAACGTCAGCCGAAGTCGCCTTTCGCAGGTGGATGTTGGTTGCTGTCATGAGCCTCAAACTCTCGCACCAATTCTAACTTCTGCATTCTGACTTCTGCGTTTCTTTATAATGACCTTTCCCATGTCAACCTTCGCATCTGTCGACGAACAACTGACGTATCTCAAGAAGGGCTCTGCGGAAATTATCCGCGAGGCCGACCTTCGCGCCAAGCTGGAGAAGTCGCGCGCCATGGGCAATCCGCTGCGCG
>PKVZ01000121.1:10646-17255 GCA_003131635.1 Acidobacteriaceae bacterium | reverse complement strand
GGCGCGCTATGTGTTGGTGTTTGTGCTGCGGCAACGGCGAGGCTCACGAGCAATGGAGCCGCCAGCAGTACACTCCCATGCAAGGCCGAACGAAGAAGATTCATCAAGTAAAGTTTACTCCGCACTTCATCGCGCTCGAAAGCGTTCCCCAAGAAGTTTCCGGCGGGTTCCTAACCTCCGTCTACAGCGAACCAGTGAAACCGTCTCAGTCGGGTCGACCGTCCCGATCAATTTTTCGAAGATGGAGTTCCTTGTAGAGCGAAAGTCCTGTAGCAATAACTTCCTCCGGGCCAAGTTTTTTTTTCAAGAGCACTTCGCAACGCTTATCGCCTTTTCGAACCCCGTGCATGATCTCATTTCGCATGCATCCGATAATCTGCAGCCGCTCTTTTAGATCATCCGGAAGTGTGTTGAAGGGCTCCTCTTGTAGACACCGCCAAATGGCCCGAGAGTGACCGTCCAGTTTATCCTTCACAAACCCATTCAAATACTTTTCGATCTGCGCACTCGCTCCCGCAATCGCAAGGTGGGATTCCCCCAATTTTGACACTTCTTTCAAGGTAATCAGTTCGGCGAGGAACCCGCTGATGTGACGAACCTGAAATTGCATCGCACTGTTGAGTTCATCTTTCTTGGTGAGCTGCGGGATTAAGCTTGTTTTCAACATTCCCTTGAACACAGGAATCGGACGATTTGCATAAACGACCCGGCCCGGCGCTGGCATGAGGAAGTATCCATAAAGACAAGGCATTCGAGTGAAATCTTCAAGACCTAACACGCTGAGGTGGAGCAGCATGTTGCTAAGGGCAATATCTAAGTCCCTTTCAATCCTTTCGGCGAGTTCTGCCTCGAATCCGTAGGCAGTGGTGCTGTGACCACTCGACACTGGAGAGTTTTTTTTCGTCCAGACGGACGGATTGATTACGCGGTCTTCCAATCCGTTCGGCGTTAGACATGCTTCGTACGATTTATGGAGACTGACGTAACGCCTCCAGAGCTGCACGAAGGCGGTCACCTGGGTCCCTATTGCAAGCTCTTGACTCTGGCTAGATTTTGTTGCTGTGAAAGACTTCACATGCGGCTGGCAATCCTCATCTAGCTCCAGGCCAATCAACTGGAAGCGGACATGGAAAATAATCTCGGCGGTTGCTCGCAAAACGTAAACATCCGGCTGCATAGCGATAGGGAAGGGCAATTGGGCAAAGCAACACACAAAAGGAGAACCGTAGGTTTCCAGATCGTTTGCACCATCGACGAGGAGATCTGGGAATGCAACTCCAGTCCGCAAGAGCCTGTCCAAAATGGACGAGCGTTGTCCGGGTTGCGCAGGATTTCTCAGAACGATGTCTTCGTAGGTCCACATTTTTCGTCCTTCGCGGCTGAATGTCCTTTTGACTTAGTAGCGATGCTCCGCGCTAACTGCTGCAGTATTCGCGATGCTGCGAAAGGAAGAATATAGCGCAACGGCATGGCGAAAATAGGCAACGCTATCTAGTGCTCATCGCTGTGCGCCTGCGGTCGCGGATGAGAAGCCGTACTACCGTCTGTCATGCCCAGTACCCACTTGATCGCTTCAAAATACATCTCGCGGATGTCGGGATCATTCCAGGCTTCCTCGGTGTGTCCGAGGGTCGAATAAAAAACGCGCCCTTTGCCGTACATCTTGTCCCACGCCACGGCGAAATCATGATCCGTTCTGTGAACGCGCGGGTTGTTTGCATAGTTGAGTTTCGTCGGGTCGAGACTGAGCAGGACGTTGACCTTATCGCGAGACCACTCCTTGGGCTGATAGATCTCGTCATACTTAACGAACGCTCGTGGAAAGTGCCGGACCGCAGGAAAGCTCGGGTCTTCATTGACGATCGGCGCGTTGAACGTGGACCATGGGTGCTGGTCGAACCAGCCGCCGATCATCTCGCCGTACTCCGGCCATTTGTAATTGGTGTCGAGCGCGGCGTGAACGCCGACAAAGCCCTTTCCGTCGTCCTTGATAAATGACATCATATCTTTCTTCTGGCTGTCGTCCAGATCAAGTTCGCCCGTGGTGCTCACAAAGATCAGGGCATCGAAGTAGTCGAGGTTCTTCGCGTTTCTTCCTAAGTCCTTCTTCGTGATGAGCTCGGTGTCGGTGCGGAGCGCGGTATCCCAAAGACCGCTGTCGTGACCCATGTTGTAGATGGCAGCCATCCCATCCGAAACCGAATCGTGCTCAAATCCCTTGGTTTGTCCGATCACCAAAATGTGCTTGAGATGAACTTGCTTAGCGTGCGGCGGAGGTGCGACCGAAGAATTTACAGCCGGTTGATCCTGGGCTGACGTGAGGCCTTGGAGAATCAGGAAAGACAGAATAAAGAATAAAGTGATTCGAACGTGGCGCAAGCGATCTCCCTCAAAAGCCTTCGTTTCGTAACTTCGGATCGGGTTTGCCAGGAGCAATTTTCGAGGATGCCGCATCTCTCCATCCTCGTAACCTACTCTTTAGACTCCCAAGGTAACACAGCACACCGTCGACTCCTGAACCCAAAGCTCATCGTAACCAGAATGTTTTTACTGCCCCTCGCCCAGTTCACGAATCCAAATATTCCGGAAGCGCACGGGGTTACCGTGATCCTGCAGACTAAGTGGCAGTTTGTCCGGCGTCGGCTTGTAGGGAGGCCGCTCGTGATGCGCGGTAGGTCCCGACAGCTCCACGTTGTCCTGCACCAGCACTCCATTGTGCAGCACGGTGACCCGCGCCGGGCGCAGGACCTTGCCGTCTTTTTCAAAACGCGGTACGTGAAAGATGATGTCATAGGTCTGCCACTGTCCGGGCGCCCGTGAGGCATTCACCTGCGGGGGAAATTGCCCATAGACCGCGGAGGCCTGCCCGTCGGCGTAAGTCTTGCTCTGATACGAATCCAGCACCTGGATTTCGTAGAGGCCCATCAAAAACACTCCGCTGTTGCCGCGCCCCTGATCCTCGCCTACAGGAGGCATCGGCTCCGCGAACTCCACATGCAGTTGGCAATCACCGAACGGCTGGCGGGTGTGGATGTAGCCGCTATGGGGAACCACCTCCATGTAGCCATCCGCTACTTTCCACTTTGCTGGCTGGCCATCTTCGGCCATCCAGTGGGAAAGATCCTTGCCGCCGAACAACACAATGGCATCGGATGGAGGACGCCCCGGCGCATCCTGCGTGCTCGCCGTTCCAGCCTCAATCACGGGGGGCACAGGACGGTCCGGATCGTTTGGCTTCCAATGCAAATCCACCTGCGCGATGGAGAGCTGGGAAACAAAAAGGACTAAAGCTGGCAGAGAGAAAACTGTTCTCATCGGTAGATACCTCGTTGCCCAAGATACACAACATTTCACCGCCTGAAAAACGGAAAAGCTCCCGACCACACGTTGTGGGTCATAATGCTCCCCTAAAATGAAAAGGCGCAGGAACTCTAATCTCTAGCGAAGGTCAAAGTAGGAAAGAATCTCTCCACAATTCCGTAGGAGTCAATTGCCCGGCATATACGCCGACTTGAAGGATTTACACCTTCATCACCACGATCGGGACACCGCGCTTGGTAGTAGCGGAATCCATTCGCCGCCTAGCCGAACAAGGGGACTTGACCTCGGCCTTCATCCGAGGACCGCAGACGATCGCAGCATCCCAATTGCATCAAAACGGAAATGGACGGCCCCGTCTCCACCTCCACTTCAGTAACATGCGTCCAGATCTCTTCTTGTGACACTGTATTAACAGTGAACGAACCACATCAGAGGGACTATATCGATTGGGAGCAGGGGCGGGAACGCGAGGGTTATCTTGCCTTGCCGCTGACGCCGACCTACGTGCCCGTCCTTAAGACCCCCAGCAGGCCCAGTGGCCGTCGATACCTCTTCAGCATTCGCGCGGAAGAGCGCTGCGGAGGCTTGCTTGCGGCTGCCGGGGCGGCCTGGGCAACCTACGTTGCGACCGTGGATTACGCTAGTCTGTGGCAAATGCAGATCTTGCCTCCCGGGCCGATGGAGGTTTGCGCATTAGGAATTCTGGTTTGGCTCCATGCAAAGTGGCGGCGCTCAACAAAAATCGATTAACTAGAGATTGCGCTTCAAGTCCAATATTTTCCCAAACCGGTTTCCCAGCAGCTTTAGGAACAAACAACGCGACACGTTTTCTGTGGCGGTTTATGAGCGACTCGATGAGCATCAGGCCAATAAAGGTTTTCCCCAGACCGACTCCGTCACACATGAACGCGCCTCGATACTGGCCGGCAATGCTGACGAGCTCGTGATAACCCTCCTGCTGGCAGAAGTCGAGAATCGGGTACATTCTGGAGCCCCAATTTGCGGCGCCAGCCGTAAGCCACTCGTAATCGGTCTTCTCGTGGCGGCGGAAGAACTCGTGCAGAGCCCGAGCGTAAACGTAGAAGGGGCTAGTCTTGTACTTGGCGTTCAATGACGCGCACGATCTCCGGCGTGACATCCTCTGCTCTTGCCCAATGTTCCTCGTACCATTCCTGGAGCACAGTTACGGGACGGCCTTTGATCTGTACATTCAGTTCAATGTTTTCTGTTCAATGTTTTCTGTCAAACCCGGATAGAAAGGTTGGAGGAACCGACAAGGGCGGCGGATCCGACAACCTCCATGCGGGCGTGGGTTATGTAGGCTTTGGCGTGGAATTTCTCTTTGGGGTAGACGCGGCACGCGATTTTGCCGGATCGGAGGCCGTCTACGATCGCAGGCACGCCGTGCAGAAAATTGTTCCGCTCCTTTTCCGATTCGATGCTGCAGTCCAGACGACTCTTTGTGTCTTCCACCGCCTCCGCGAAGGCAATTCGTAGGATCATCGTTCGCGATGGTCGCATCGTAAAAGAACAGCAGCCGAACACGCTCTGGCAGGATCCCCATCTTGAAATCGCGCCCCAATCTCCTGTGCGAACTCCAGCGAGTGGCAAAGTGGTGCGACTGGCTGGCTATCCTTATCTGTTCCGGCCGGTGGTACGATTCCCTATGCAGAGAATCAGCGCCTTCTTGCGGTCTCTTAGTATGCTCCTGCTCGCCTCGCTGGTGTTCCAAGCTTGCAACTCCGTCAATCCGTTGTGCGGAAGCGCTCGGCCAGCCCCGATCATTGGATCCCTTTCCGCCAGCACGATTACGCTGGCTGAAGTGCAGCAGGGCTTTGTTCTCAATGTGTATGGCGCTCAGTTTGTTTCGTCCTCCGTCGTGGTCATCAACGGAATCAATATGAATACCCTGGTAACAAGCAGTACGCAGTTGCAGTTCACGATTACTGCCGCTGTGATCTCAGCGCCTGGAACCGTCGGTGTGACGGTCAACACTCCCAGCGGAAATTCCGGAGATTTGGGGTGTAGCAGCGGTGGAACCAGCGGCGCGCTCGTCTTGACTATTACCTAGCGGGAAGGCCTCCCTCAAAGGTCAACTGGCTTTGACACTACTTTCCCCGACGTTTGGCCGAGGCCGAGGCAGAGGGAAGCCACTCGAGAAAGCAGTTCAGTACAATACCGACTTTGGCTGTATACATAGCTATGACCTTCCTGCGCCGTGTCGTAATGGTCTCTCGCAGCCGCGAGTCTGGCCGGTATCCAGAAGCCAGATGGGCGGGTTGCGCCGTTGGGGCGATTCAAGTATCCATAACTGTGCTCGTGCTGTTGTCGCTGGGGCATCCATCACGGGCCTCTGCGGCGAATTCTGACCTGGAGACGGTGCTGACTGGCTCGCGCCAGCGTATTGAGAAATTGGACTACCGCGTGACCGGGCGACTCACACAGGTGGAAGGCAATGGCAAGCGCACGAACTATAAGTTTGCCGCCAAGGCTCACTGGTTTCCCGATGGTCTGCGCGTGCTATGCGAGTTCTCGGGGCCCGGCTCAGAGAAGACGAGCGTTCTTCTGCATATGACCGTGAGTGGGCATGTGACCATCGAGGCGGTACTTCCTGGCGAGAAGGCTGCTAGCGTGTTGCCATTCGAACGTTGGAACGACCCACTCGTGGGAACAGATTTCTCGTATGAAGACATGGTAGAGAGCCAGTTCTTCTGGAAGAATCAGGAACTTCTGGCGCCGGAGAAGTACGGGGCGCGGGATTGCTTTGTGCTTAAGAGCGTGCCCGGCTCTGAAGACCAGACTTACTATGCTTCGGTAACATCGTGGATTGACCGCGGCATTTTGTTCCCGGTGCATGTGGTGAAGACCCTTCGCGGGACAGGACTGCAGAAGGAATTCATCTACTACGGGCTGCGGCAGGTCGGCGGCGCTTGGTCCGCGTCGCAAGTGGAGGCAAAGCTGCAGGGGAAGCCCGGCTCCTCGATTCTTGTAATCGAAGCGGGCTCTGGGAAGGCAAATCTTGGACGCAAGGACTTTGAGATTGGTCAGTCCGGCGCTCAAAAATAGAAAGTTAAATAAATCGTACCGCTTAATCAGGCAGTTGCAAGGCTTACGCTGTCACTGGAGCATCCACGCTGCTTGCCGTCATGGGACGAGCCCCTTTTCAGACGCCGCCGGGGCTCCATAAAGACCAAAGGGCCACCAGTTCCAATCGCCGGCAAGTTGCAAGAGTGCCGGCCCGACCACCATCCGCACCACTGTAGCGTCAATGAACACCGCCACGGCGAG
>PKVZ01000121.1:0-10615 GCA_003131635.1 Acidobacteriaceae bacterium | reverse complement strand
ACCAGGAAGACCTCATAGTCCATGCTCAGTCCGAAGACGATGGCAAACGCGAGAATCGGCACGATCGGGTACACGGAGCCGGTTGGTCCATCGAGCCCAAAAAGTTTGCTGCCGTGGCCTTCCTGAAAAACGATCACTAACGCACCGAATGAAGCGCCAACGGAGAGCAGATTCAACAGAATTGCTTTGACCGCCGCAAATAGAGAACGTAACCCAATCAGGAGCGCTAACAAGCTCCCCAATATGACACCAAGGACCACCTTCGGCAATCGCTCTTTTACTACTGAGTCATAATCTGCTTCGAGTGCGGGAACGCCGCCGACGCGCAGCACAGCGCCCGACACACCGGTTATCGCCGCGACATCGGAGGAACGCACGTCTCGTACCCATTGCACCTGGGCGTTGGGCGAAAGAGCGGCGGTGGGCAGCAACTCAATCAAGGTAGCCTGGCCATCGCTGCGAAGAAAACTCTTGCGGATTGGCTCGGGCACATCGTGGACTGCATCCGCAGTGTCGGACATTCCCGTGAGAGTCGGAAGGGACAAGACCTCTTGCGCTCTAGGATCGCTCTGGAAGCGCTTCGTCAAGCGACTGACGGCAAGCCAGCCGGCGGGCGAGAGTGGCGGAGACTGCGGCGGCAGCTCCAGGACCACTCGGAGGGACTGCACAATACCCGACCGCCCCATGCCTTGAAGCGTGTGCAGTGCTTGTACCGACTCGGCCGCGGCGGGGAGCGAATCATGGTCAGGAACCCCGGGAGCGATTCTCCGTGCCTGGAATGCAAGGATCAGTAGCGGAATCCCGGCGACCAGCAGAGCTGTCCAGGGCCGGCGGGTTATGACGCTGCCCCACCGCACCCACCGCTCACTCGCTGCGCATAGGCTCTCCCGCGTTTCGACTCGTCTGGCGCGAAGACGCACTCTGGCGGCATTGATGCGGTGCCCTAGCAGACCAAGCACCCAAGGCAGAATGAATGTACACAGCATGACACTCAAAACGGTTACCAGCAGGCCAGCGATCCCGATAGAGCGCAGTTCGCTGATGGGCACAGTCAGCAGCGCTGCAAATCCGATGGCAACTGTCGTGGCCGAGATGATCAGCGTCCGTCCCGCTTGCCAGGCAGCAATATCGGCAGCCTGGCCGGGAGCATATCCCTCGGCCAATGCTTCGCGAAAACGGCTCACCATCAGCAATGCATAGTCGATGCCCAAGCCCAGGCCGAGCATCGTCGCCAGATTCTGCACCAGGATCGACAGCTGCAGATAATGCGCGAGGAGCGCAGCCGCGCCCATCGCCATCGAGATGGAGAGTACTCCAACTCCCAGCGGCAATAGCGCGGCTACAAGACTGCCGAAAGCCAGCAACAGCAGCACGAGAGTTACCGGCATCGCTCGTTCCTCGGCATGGGCGACGTCATCGGCGCTGACCTTGCGAAGATCGAAGTTCAGTGGCGTTTCACCCGTAATCTGAAGTTTGATATTGGGGTATTGCGACCTTAGCTGACCTTCCATCCAGTCTGCTCTCGCCCTCAGTTTAGGCACCAACGCCTCGACAGCTTCATCGTGCGGGTCCAACCCGACGATGATCAAGGCCCCGCCATTGTTCCCAGTGAACAGAGGATCTGGCCAATCCAGACTCGATACGGCACCCGACACTCCCGGCACACTACGCAATGAACTGGTTAAGAAGCCCAATGCATCTGCGCCTTTGGCTGAATCCGGATCGGGAATACCGCTGATCACCAAAATCAGGCGGTGGGCGTACGGAGACTGGAAACGCTGCGCCAGTTCCACGTCAACCTTTTCGGATTCTCCACCCTTGATGTGAACAGCTGTCTCCAGGCGACGTTCGACTTTGTAGGAAAAGGGCAGCAGAGCAAGCGCCATTACAAACCCCGACATCGCCAACCAGAATCGGCGGCGAGCGGCATCATGGCCAGTCTTCAAGCTTGACTCGAGCTGAACGGTGATCTGGGTCATGGGTATGCGCCAAGCCAAAAACCTCACTCCAGCTGAAAATCTCTGGTGACGGACTTGCCCCGTGCGGTCAGTTAAAGGGCACAGGCAGCAGTCCGGCAACTGTTAGTTGTGCGAGTCACCGATTCAGTTGTACGGGCCGCCGATCTTGCCCTTTAGGTCTCGCATGACCAGCCGCTGGTAGTCCCAATGGTGTCTCCCGACAGGTTCGCACCGAGCAACTAATTCGCAATTAGCTCCAAAGAGAGGTGAGTGATGTCCCCTACGACTTCTACCCGTGCTTTTCTCGTCGACCATTTCGATTCGACGCTGGGATCAACAGTCACAATGGCCCAATACTCCCCAGGCAAGACATTATTAAACACAAAAGCGCCACTCGTCGCAGCGTCTGCTGTGTACGCAAGCAAAGGTTGGCCCGCGCTCATCAACATCACCCTAACCGCAGCCGGCAAATGGGGGTTGTCGGAGTTGGACACCGTTCCGCTGACTGAAAATGTTGCTTGAGCCGGAATGTTGAATACGAGATCAGGCGGAGTGTGACCTGGGATGATTTCTATCGCGGTTGCCTCAGACGGATCAGCGACACCGGGGAAGTAAACAAATGAGGTCAGAGATTGCTCGATCCTATTCACGAAGAGTAGATGATACTTGCCCGGATTGAGGTCTGTGAGGCAAAAAGAGCCATCCCTATCAGGTCCGGCTTCGTTATCAGGAACCGGGGATTTTCTCCCTAGACGGACAAGCAAGATCTGACTATCAATGGAACCAGTTGCGTCCGTCGGAACGACTCGGCCACATAGTTTGCTGGTTGCAGTCGCTACCCCTTGGTTCGCTACAGGTGTCACGCTCTGCCCGTGGGGATCCGCTGAATTCCTGCGGCTCTTTTCCAACAGTGTTGTCCCACTGCAGACGTTTGTAGAAAGTTCGCCAGCCTCGTGGTTGAAGGCATACACTCGGTACCGCTTCCCAACCTCAAAATCGAATCCACAGTCGCCACCACCCGGGCCCGTGGTGAGCCGCATAGCCTTCTGCTGATCGCCGCGATAGGAGTGCAATACCTCCAACGACACCGGGAGCACGGAACTATCCTGGTCGAGGTCGGTAGCTACAGTAGGTATGACATCTCCAAGTTTCGCCTCCTTCAACTTCCATCCCAATTCAACTCTTTCGACTTTACCTTCGAATATCGCGTCGGCTCTATTCCGCGCCGCCAATTCTGACGTAGTATTGACCGGCGCTGTTGGTGCAGCGCACGTACAACCAAAAACACGCACTGGGATTAAGGTGAGTCCAAGAATGACCGCCGCCACGAATTGAACACGCATTTTAATCCCCGTGGATTGATGAGTATACTCGTTTCGAAGCAGCTTCAAAATTACTGAAGTTGAAGGGCCTCCTTGACCGGAAGTCCGGAAGCTGCGCCTTGGAAGTCCCAAAGTTGTAATTGCGATTTTGCAACAGGACCAGGTCGGAAGAACCTTCTGTCAGAAAAGCCCCGGGAAAGGTCCCTGCACAGGAGTCGCGCATCGAGGCGACCTTCCGTGCGGTCACGATCTGCCGTTGTTGTTTGCGCGGCTAGCTTACCAAGCAGGTACACAGAACTTCCCACTCGTTCCGGCCATAGGAGCCTCGGTCGATTCGTCCTTCTTTTACGCAAGGGTGAAAGACGAACTCGAACGAGATGCTCGTGAGATCGGTCTGCGTCCCTCCCCTATGTACGCCGACACTCCCTTCTCGCGGGCCACTTGGACCGCGCAAGTGATCAGGCCTTGCTTGACCGTGCCGTGGACCTGGGGAAGGCGCACCACCGACACGTTGACTTCGCGCCCCGCCACGGAAGCTCCTGCGACTTCCGAGCCTTTACGAGGATTTGGGTGGTTGGCATCGAAATGATCCTCGGTTGCGGGCTGACCCGGAGCAGCATTGCCCATTCCGGTTCCGGAAGTGATGAGGAGCGGGCGGTCCGACCCGATGAGCGCGGCGCCGAGAGCCTCGATTGCGCGCTTGTCCTTTTCACGGACTTCGGCGAACCTCGAGAAGTCCTGACCGAAGGCGCTGTGGTCGAAGGCGAGGTGAATCACGCCATCGGCCTGGGCAGCGCCGCTGCGCAGGTTTTCCAGATCTTCAAGGTTCCCTCGATGCACCTCGGCCCTGGCGGCGATCAAAGATTGAGCGCCAGCCTCGCTACGAGCGAGGCCGAGTACCTGATGGCCAGCGTTGATCAGTTCCCGAACGACGGTATAACCGATAAAACCTGTAGCACCCGTAACAAATACCTTCATAAATTGTCCCTTCCTGAATTGTTGTGACATGAATGACAGCGCGGACGGCTATTGATCCCCTTGACCTCGACCGATTGCGTCGAGATCCACAAGTACTTCAGCCGGGATCTGAAGCATCGCGGCCTTCAAATTCTCGCGGAGATGTGCCACGGAAGATGTTCCGGGGATCAATAAGATGTTGGGCGAGCGCCGGAGAAGCCAGGCGAGCGCAACCTGCATGGGCGTGGCTTGCAGCGAGTACGCTGCCGCGTCAAGTGCCGACGACTGTAGCGGTGTGAAGCCTCCCAGCGGGAAAAACGGAACGTAAGCGATACCCTGGACAGCGAGATCATCGATGAAGGCGTCATCGTTTCTGCGTGCCACGTTGTAGAAATTCTGCACGCACGCGATCTCGGTAATTGTTTGAGCCTCCGACAGCTGCTTGGGAGTTATGTTGCTTAGTCCGATATGACGAATCAGCCCCCGACGCTTCAGTTCGGCAAGCACGGTCAGCGGTTCCGCGATCGATTCCTCGCCGGGTTCCATGATTCCTCCAACCCGAAGATTGACGACATCTAGCGCATCGAGACCAAGGTTTCTCAGGTTGTCATGGACGCCGTCGCTGAGTTCCTGGCGGGAGAGAGCATGAATCCAGGATTTGTCTGAACCGCGGCGAGCGCCCATTTTGGTGACGATCACGAGACCATCCGTGTACGGATGGAGAGACTGCTTGATGATCTGATTGGTCAGATGCGGTCCATAGTAGTCGCTGGTATCAATGTGGTTCACGCCGGACTCTACTGCCTCGCGAAGAACAGCAATGGCGGCATCGATGTCCCGCGGCGGTCCCCAGACGCCGGGTCCGGCGAGTTGCATCGCACCGTATCCCATGCGGTTCAAAGTCATCGATGTACCAGGCAGCGTGAAGCTTCCAGCAAGATCGGTCTGTTCGATCATTCCGTTCCTCCTTGTTACAATCATTTTATGTCGGCTGACGCCGTCGTTGCATTCGAGCCAAGAAGGACGCCCGTCCAAGCGAGGTCAACGGTCACGGTCGAGGCGATTTCTGAGGCGACTATTCAGGTTTTGCTCCGCCATGGGACAGAGCGATTGACGACGACGCGGGTCCAAGGTCACAGAGATTCATTACACGCACGCACTCGGGGTCGAGAATAGAAATGCGGCGGCTGCAATGGGAACGATCCCGGTGGGGTCCACAATTCAATGAGGATTGGACCTAACTTGGACCTAAGTTTGTGTTAAGTGATTGAAAACATAAATGCCTTGTGGACGCATCACGAAAGTAACCTACCCAAGAATGCCGGTTCGAGCGATGATGAAACTGCTTTCGGGGCACTTGGTTTGACCCAAGGTTTGGTCCGAAGTTAGCCATCATGCCGCAGAAAATAATGGACGTTCTTATGCTCGGGCGCTGCTCCCACGAGTTTTCATGGCCACGGCGCGGCTCTGACGGAGAGTATTATCAAGTTTGCATGCTGTGCGCGGCCGAGTACAAGTACGACTGGGCCACCATGCGCCGCACCCAGCGCCTGGAGCATGCCAAGCCTGAAACCATGGTACGGCGCAGTCATACGCGGGAGAAACGTCCGTCCTGGACGCCCCGCGCCCGCCGTTTGAAGCTCGATATGGCGCTCCGCTACCGTGTGAACAGCACCAGCACCTGGTATGAGGGCACCATCGAAAACCTTAGCCAAACCGGGCTGTTGTTTAGCGGGCCACAGCCCTTGCCGGTGAATGCTTTGATCGAGATGGTATTTGAAATGCCGGAAGAAATCTCCGGCCAGAAGAACCGCAACGTGGTCTGCCAGGGTCGAGTGATTCGCTCCCGAGAAGCGCAGGCGACAACGCAAGCACCAACGAAAGAGAAGCAAGACCCAGACGCCGAAGCCGAGACCCGTCTGTTAGCCGCCTCAATCGTCGACTACAAGTTCATCCATTAAAGTCCTTACAGCCCAGTCAGGCGCGCCTGCTAGCTTGGAAAAGCAAGCGTCCTCGGCTCTAAATTCCTGCACGAATTCGTCTGCAACAGATACACTGTACGCGAGCGTCTTCGCTCACTCCCAGGCTGAATCTCAGGAGTCCGCTCATGCACCGAGGNNTGTTGCGATTCTGGCTTCGAGCGTCGCTTGCAACCGGAAGCCGGATGACGCGGAAATTTCTCGCCAGGTTCAAACTAAGTACAGCCAGGACTCCGGGCTCGCGACCAAACAGCTCTCCGTGCAAGCCAGCAGCGGGGTTGTGACCATCAGCGGCTTTGTGGATAATGACGCGCAACGCCTAGCCGCGGCGCGGCAGGCTGCGTCGGTAGATGGCGTGAAGGAAGTCGTAAACAATCTGCAAGTGGGAGTCGTCGCGAACAGTACGCAAACCGCTTCCAACATTCCGCAAACGAAACCTGTGAACACAGTGGTGGCGGAGAATCCGCCCAAGGTCCGGAGGTCAAAATACTGGCGCAACCAATACGGAGAGGCCAGCAATGACGCAACCGAGGGAGCGGGAGGAACGAACGCGGAGGGCGCCCAGGCGTCCGCTCCGATTTCTCAAGACCCACCACCGCCCGCCGAACCGAACATGGTTGCGTCTTCGGCTGCATCTTCCTCGGTTGCATCTTCTTCGGTTGCATCTTCATCGGTTCCGCCATCCGCGCCTCCACAGCCGCCCAGAATAACAATTGAGCAGGGCACGTCGCTGTCGGTACGCCTGATTGACAGCATCGACACCGCAAAGAACCAGCCGGGAGATACTTTTCACGCCAGTCTTAACATGCCGCTCTTGGTCGATGGCGCGGAAGCATTTCCGGCGGGCACTGATATTACCGGACACGTTGTCGATCTGAAGAATGCCAGCACGTTCACCGGACAGTCTTTGGTGGTGCTGCAACTGGACAGCATCTCATCGAACGGCAAGAGTTACAGCCTGCAAACCGATCAGTACAGGAAAGAAGGCAGTTCGCGCACCAAGAGTACCGAGGAAAAGGTAGGCGGCGGCGCAATTCTGGGAGGAATCATCGGAGCGATCGCGGCGGGTGGAAAAGGCGCTGCCGTGGGCACAGCGGCGGGCGCTGGAGTTGGTGCGGGCGCTCAGGCTTCCGGCAAAGGTCAGCAAATCAAGTTGCCCTCAGAAACTGTGCTGGACTTCACCCTGCAAGCTCCGGTCACGGTAGTCAAGTCAGCGGACCCGAACGCCGCGCGGCCAAAACTGGATGATTCTCATTAGACCTGCATACCTGGGCTAACGCTCTGCGGGCACCTTTTGATCCTCATTTCGATCCTTCTTCTCAGTTAGTTGTCCTCCCGAGTTTCGGTATTCCGAACATTGCGAGGCTTTTTGCGGTCCTCGGGAATTGCCCATGACATGAGTCCAATCATGTCCCATCCATAAGAAAACTCTAATGATCCCGATCTTTTCCGAATTCAGCCTGTTCTGACTTCGTAACAGCCAGCATTTTCTTCTTGCGCTGGAACAAATTTGCGCTACAAACCGCAACACTGATTTCGGACTCCCCTGAACCTTCGCCTGTCCGAATTCATTTGTGCATTTCCCGCGCTATTTCTGTTGTCGGGTCTCGTTGCCCAGTCCGAAAGGAGGAGAGATTCTCCGGTCGACGAATTCTGCCACCTCGCCGCGGAAAGGCAAGACCCCATTCCTTCATGCCCCGGGATATCAGTCCCCGGACATTTCAACCGCGATCCCAAGTGGATCCAGGCAGCCAGCAGACAGATTACAAGGAGGAGTCGTGATCAAGACAGCTAGACTCGCGTCCAGTATTACTTTAGGAGTGCTGTTCCTCGCTGGAATGGCATTTGCTCAGACCGACCCTGGAGTTCAGAGCGGAAACCGGGGCACCGGAGCGGCGCTCTCTTCGGTGTTAGCGAACAGCCCCAGCGGGATCCTGGCCTTTTTTACCGATGGCCAGACTCGCTTCCAGGAAGTGGAGACGGTTTCCGGCGGGGCTAACGTCGGCCTGGGACCGCGCTTTAACGCAAACCAGTGCAGCATATGCCACGCGCAACCTGCGGTGGGCGGGACTGGCTCTGCCACCAATCCTCAATTCCTGTTCACCAGCAACGGGGTCGCGCCGGGCAACACCATGCCCTCTTTCATTACGGCCAATGGGCCAACCCGTGAAGCCCGGTTCCCGTTTTACTTCAATAGCAACGGCTCGGTAAACACCAGCAACCCCAATGGGGGAGTGGAGACTTTATTTACCGTTACGGGCCGCTCGGATGCCAGCACTTGCACCAGCAGCACGGCGCTGCCGCAGCCCAGCTTCGCTACTGCCGTCTCTGAGAACGATATTATCTTCCGGATTCCCACTCCGGTCTTTGGCGCAGGCTTGATCGAGAACCTGGACGACTCGACCTTGTTGAGCAACCAAGCGAAGAATCTCAACAACGACTTTGGCATTTCCGGCACTTTCAATCACAACGGCAACGACGGCACCATCAGCCGCTTCGGTTGGAAGGCGCAGAACAAGTCGCTGCACATCTTTGCCGGTGAGGCTTACAACGTGGAGATGGGCATCAGCAACCTGCTGTTCCCCCAAGATCGTCCGCTACCCGGGGAAGACAGCGCTAACGGTACCGATACGGGGCTGGTCTCGACCTGCCTGAACCTTAGCGGAGCCGGTTACCCGGAAGACACGTCCAACCCAGGATCGACGGGCCCAGCGATTCTCGACGACGTCTCGGCGTTTGCCAACTTCATGCGGCTCCTGGCGCCGCCGCCAACCGGTGGAGTTGTGCTCAATGGATCGAGTGTTAGCGCATCGACGATCTCCGCCGGCAGTTCGTTGTTCAACTCTATCGGCTGCGCGACGTGCCACAATCCGACTCCAGGCACGACGCAACCGTCGAACTTCACCTCATCGTTGGGCAAGGCTCCCGTGCCTGCCTTCTCCGATATTGAGATCCATAACATGGGTACTGGCTTGGCGGATAACGTCTCGCAGGGCAGCGCGGGCGGCAATCAGTTTCGTACCGCTCCCCTGTGGGGCCTGGGACAGCGAATCTTTCTGCTGCACGATGGCCGCACCACGAACTTGATCACCGCGATCCAGGACCACGCCAGTAACGGCAGCGAAGCCAGCTACGTGGAGGAAGAATTCTTCAATCTTTCCACCACCCAACAACAGGAAATACTGGATTTCCTGCGCTCGTTGTAATCGCTTAAAGCGACGTTCTGGCGAGATCCGAAATATCTCGCCAGAACTTTTTCAACTTAAACGAAAAACCGTGCGCGCGATGGATTTGTAAATCCTGACCGTTCAGGTTGCCGGATTCGCAGGAGGAATATGCGCTCTCGCTTTCTATGTTCTTTGCTGGTTGTGGCTTCGTCTCTGTCCCTCTGGAGCCAAGGTGCGAAACCGCCGAACGCCCCAAAGAACGGTGGCGATTTTTCCGACAACGCCCAGCCCGGGAACAAGGTGCCTACAGGAGTCATTCTCGTCAAGGGCGCGTGGTTCAGCGCGAGTGATTCTGTTACTCCTGTCCCCGAGGGCGGAAACGTGAGCGATAACATCTTCAGCAATCAGTATTTTGGGATGAGCTACGCGCTACCTCCCAACTGGGAAGAGAAATACAAAGGACCGCCACCCTCGGACAGCGGCCGCTACGTGCTGGCGCAACTCAGGCCCGCGGACACATTCAAAGGACCTGCCCGGGGAACTGTCTTGGTCACCGCTCAGGATATGTTCTTCACGCCGTTTCCTGCGAATAACGCGCTGGAGCTGGTTAATTACTCGAAGAATCATTTGCAGGCGGACTACAAAGTTGAACTACCTCCAGCCCGAACCACGGTCGCCGGTCACCCCTTTACGTTTTATGCCTATTGGTCTCCGATAGCGGAGCTGCATTGGTACGTGCTCGCCACCGAAATCCGTTGCCATGCGGTGCAATTCGTACTAACCAGCCGAGACACCAAACTGTTGGAAAGCTTAGTCACGGATCTGAATAAGATCAAACTGCCGGAGGAAGCCAATCCCACAGCCGGCGCGGGCGGGGGCGATTTCCCGGTGTGCATCAAAGACTACGCCACAGATGAAAACGTGATCACGCGGGTTGACCCTGTCTTAACCGAGCATAGGTTCAACCCGGTTCCGGTGCGAATCATCATCGATAAAGAAGGCAAGGTCAAGCACATTCACTTCCTCAGCGCATTTCCCGATCAGGCGAAGGTAATCACGGATGCACTGAGCCAATGGAAGTTCAAGCGCTACTTGCGCGGAGGGAAACCCGCGGAGGTGGAAACTGGAATCATGTTTGGGCGGGCATCCTATCCTACGGGACGCGCGGCAAGCAATGCGGCGATCGAATGACCCAGCCGGATATTTCAAAAACTAATTCGGCAACGGATTGG
>PKVZ01000096.1 GCA_003131635.1 Acidobacteriaceae bacterium | reverse complement strand
AGCGCCGAATCACCCGCCCAAGGAATTTGCTGCTGATCCCAAACCAGCAAAGCGGCGTATGATAGGTCGGCCAACAGGTTGACGGCATGGCAAATCGTAAACATCTGGCGAAGCTGAAGGAGGGGCCGAAAACCTGGAATGAATGGAGAGCGGCCCATCCGAAGATGAGGCCCGACCTATCCGGGGCCGCCCTGAGGGGTGAGGATCTTATCGACGCTGACCTATGCAGAGCGAGGCTCAGCGCAACCGATCTAAGCGGAGCCGACCTATCCGAGGAAGAGCTCGATGGGCTGGATCTGAGCGGTGCCGAACTGGACGGGGCGAATCTCTTCGGGACAACCCTCAACCGCGCTGACTTCAGCGGGACGAGCATGATGGAAGCAAATCTCGTTTTCGCTGACCTAACCAAGGCCAGTCTTAAAGGGGCGAACCTCAACGGAGCGAATCTCTCAGAGGCAACCATCGTCGATGCGAACCTCAACGCAGCCAACCTCGTAGGCGCGATCCTGCATTGGACAGACCTCTCGGGCTCAGACCTGACACGCGCCCAGATGGGCTACACGGTGTTTGGGGAAAACGACCTCAGCATGGTCGAAGGTTTGGAGACTGTGCGTCACGATGGACCTTCGACAATCGGCATCGACACAATCTACCGCTCCAAGGCCAAAATCCCCGAGTCCTTCCTGCGCGGCTGCGGCGTTCCGGACGACTTCATCACCTTCGCAAAGTCGCTCGCCTCGAATCCCATCGAGTTCTACTCCTGCTTCATCAGCTATTCGAAGAAGGACGATGCATTCGCTGCGGAACTACACGCCCAGCTTCAAGCGCAGCACATCCGCTGTTGGAAGGACAGCGAAGATCTTAAGATCGGCGCAATTTTCCAGGAGGAGATCGACAGCGCTATTCAATCTCACGACAAGCTACTGCTCGTGCTATCAGAAAACTCGATCAATAGCTCATGGGTGGAGTGGGAGGTCAGGAAAGCGCTCAAGAAGGAACAGGAGCAGGGCTCGACAGTGTTGTTTCCCGTTCGGCTGGATGACGCTGTTCTAGAAGCTCCGTACCCATGGGCGGCGGAGGTTCGCAAGCGCCACATCGGCGACTTTCGCAAGTGGAAAGACCACGACTCGTTTCAAAAGTCGCTCGACCGCCTCCTCCGAGACCTAAGAGCGCAAGAATACAAGCCGAAATGAGGCCGCGATCTCCAGCAAGGCCGGCGCTGCAGTGGAGCGACCGCTGGCGTACTATAGCGGCTGCAGGTTGCTTCAATGGCAAATCCAGAACATCTCGCAAGGCTGAGGGATGGCGTGGAGGGGTGGAACCAATGGAGAAGGGATCGCCTGGATGTGGTCCCAGAACTAAATGACGCAGACCTCGTGGGGGCGAACCTAGCAGGGGCGAACCTCCTTGCGGCAGATCTCCACAGGACAAACATTAGCTTCGCGACTCTGCGAGAAGCGGAGCTCGCGTCGGCGAACCTAGCCGGGACAGAGCTCTACGATACGGACCTTACCGGAGCCAACCTCAGCGGCGCGAACCTAGCTGGCGCGGTCGTGGCCTCCGCCACCTTCGGCAACTTAGATCTCAGCACTGTGGAAGGGCTGGAGGCCATTCTCCATGCGGGTCCGTCCACGGTGGGCGTCGACACAATGCACCGCTCAAAGGGAAAGATTCCCGAATCCTTCTTGCGAGGCTGCGGCGTCCCCGAAGACTTCATCACCTACGCAAAATCCCTCGCCACGAATCCCATCGAGTTCTACTCCTGCTTTATCAGCTACTCCACCAAAGACCAAGACTTCGCCGACCGCCTCTATGCCGACCTGCAGAACAAAGGTGTGCGCTGCTGGTTTGCTCCGCACGACGTGCAAGGCGGCAGGAAACTCCACGAGCAGATCGACGAAGCCATCCGCCTGCACGACAAGCTGCTGCTGATCCTGTCGCCGTACAGCATGGAGAGCGAGTGGGTGAAGACGGAAATCGCCAAGGCCCGCAAGCGCGAGGTGCGCGACGAGCGGCGTGTGCTGTTCCCCATCCGGCTCGCGCCGTTTGAAACCCTGCGCGACTGGGAGTGCTTCGACGCCGACACCGGCAAAGATTCCGCCCGCGAGATTCGCGAGTATTTCATCCCCGACTTCAGCAACTGGAAGAACCACGACTCCTATCAGGAAGCCTTTCAGCGCCTAATCAGCGATTTGAAAACGTCGGACTCCAAACCGAAGTGAAATAAAGAAAGTAAAGAATTCCCACAAGCCGGCTGTGACATCCAACCTTGCTCCCAACCCGTCACCTGCGCGATCATGGTCGAGGCCGTGATGGTTAGCACAAGCTAATTCGTTGCGCCCCGAAGTCCTTTGTTTCACGGATTTTAGTATTTAAGTTCTTTGACAGGCGGATTTTGCGGAGAATTTCCTGCTAAGGTGATGATTCCAGTAGAGCCTAGGGGGGAGGGGGAGGGGGGAGGGTTACCCCGATTTCAAGGTAGATATCCCGATTCTCAAGGTAGGAGCGAGCCATCCAACGCCCGCCGCAACCCAAGCCCCAAACTTTATTTTCGGCCGGAATCCACAGGGGAACGCTACTCGAGGAAAGCGCTCGACCCAGACTGACGGATGAAGAGAGTCGGGAGCGCCTGGGTATGAAAACCGTAAACCTCAAATCCGACATGCCGCAGGTCCACGAAGCCCTGCAGCGCCTGGACCGCGAACTGGCTCTGGCGCGCCAGGGAAAACTAACTCTGCTGAAGCTGATTCACGGTTACGGCTCGACCGGCGCGGGCGGCGACATTCGCATCGCCGTCCAAAAGCGTTTGCTGGAGATGGCGCAGAACGGTCAGATTCGCGGCTGCATCTTCGGCGAGAGCTGGTCCAAGTCAGATGAGACCGCCTGGAAACTTCTACAATCACACGCTGACCTCAAAAGCGATTCCGACCTGGGCCGCGGCAATCTGGGAATCACCATCGTTTTGATCTAGCTGGGTTTGATCTAGCTGGGAACCTCGCCGTGATATAGTGTGACGACTTTCGCAGGCCGATTCGATTGCGATTGGAGGCCCGTGCGCTTATCGCTCGATACTCGTGAAGTTGGACGGGTCACGGTGGTGCGCTGCAACGGGCGCATTGTCGCCGGCGAAGAAAACGAATCCCTCCGCCAGCACGTTAGCTGGTTGTTGCGTGACCGCCGCTGCCTTGTGCTGCACCTGGGCGATGTCGAATTCATCGATAGCAGCGGCCTCGGCACCATCGTCCGCAGCCTCACCAGTACGCGCCAGGTGCGGGGCGACCTCAAGCTCTGCAGCGTCCCCAAGCACGTAAACCGGGTTCTGGAACTTTCCCACTTGACCAAGTTGTTTGACTCCCACGAATCCGAGGAGGGAGCGGTAGCCGCGTTTTACGTTCCAGGCGGACGGGTGGAAGTCCCAGCCGCCACCGGACGCAGCATTCTGTGCCTTGATCGTAATGCCGACGTTCTGGCTTTTGTGCGCGAATTATTACGCCGCGCGGGCTACGATGTACACACCAGCAGTCACGTCGGCGATGCCCTGCTCCTGATGCGGGTGACACGCTTCGATCTTTTGCTGGCTGCTTCGGGGCTCACCGCTTCAGCGCCGCAAGCGTTCCGGACAGCTTGCGCGAAACTGCCAATTGTCGAACTGAGCAGTGAGTTTTCTACTTCGGACGCCGGGGAAGCTGCTTCCAGGTTGCTGGAAACGATCGCAGCTAACTTCGACCGGCAGAGCGCACGAGGCTAGAGCGACGTGCTTGTCCCCCAGTCCTGCGGGCGATAACCGGCCGCGACTATTTTCCGATTCGCGTTTTTAAGAGCCCTGGGAATCCGGTGGCAAGTTGGGCAGCACAGGCGCAGGCTCGACCACTGCGAGAGTTGGAACTGGGGCGGGCCGGAAAGGCTCGACCGTGACCGGCGCTGCCATACTCTGCAGGTAGTAATTGACCGCGATGCCGCGTTGCCAGAAGCGAGGAATTAACAGCAACAGCAGTATCAACTGGCTAACCACCATGGCCCCGCCCACGCTGGCGGGCGGAACAAACTTCATCCACGCCCACAGGCCAAGCAGCAGGACAGCCGCCGCCACAATCGTAGTGACGACGTAACTTCCCAGCAGCCGTCCCAGATTTCCCCACATGTGACGGAAGCCTGTGGCGATCGATTTTCGCACGGCCGGTTGATCGCTGAGCACGATATCGGTCTCCGCCAGATCAAACCCGATACGCAACGCCGTCATCACCAAAAGGATGACGGCAAGGCCGGCAAATCGCACTTCGGGCAGAAGCAACTCGTTCGTGCTCTCGGCGGCTTGCCGTTCCAGCACGCCGTGCAGGCCGAACAGAGTGCCAACCACCGCTCCTATCCCGATGCCGGCCACAATCATCAAACGAATAAACCGCCACAAGTTTCGTCCGCAAGCGCGGAAAAAATCTTCCCGCGGCAAGCGGTAGGTCGAGGCGTAGCCCTGCAGCACTCCAGGCAGGAAGAGCGCAGTCGCGATGAAAAACAGCAAAGCAAAGTGCAACCCCGCGACTCTGGAAGCATGGGTCGGACCAAATTCAGGCTGCGCAAACATCTCGATCAATACGCCAACATCGAAACCATGGACCAGGCGTTCGGACAGCAGGCTGTGATCCAGATAGTCGTGCGCCTGATTGCTAAACGACGCAGCGCCCAAGCAGGCCAACACCACGTTCAGCACGTAGAACCAGATGATGTAGCGCTTGTTGCGCGCCACTCTGTGCCACCCGCCGCTTAACAAACCTTGACGCTCTCCCATTCGTATCAATCTCGAGTCCTTATCCGTTACCCGGTACCGAGCGCTATGTCTTCTAAACGGCCCACCAGGCCAGCGCCTGGCCCAGCCATTGCGTCATAAAAATCCAGTAGTTTGTCAGCTTCCGCGCCGGCTTTCCATGCGCTTCAGCCGAGTAACTGTTGTTGAAGTCATCGCGGTCAATCTGGATCTTATGATCTGGATCTATCTCCGCTGACTCCACTCTGGCTTTCTTCTCGTAGGTGAATTTCGTCCAGCGGCTTGCGCTATCCCAGTGCTCGCGAATCTTTTCGCCATTGTCGAACTTGATCTCCACTTCGACCGGCATGACGAAATCTCCTTTACGCTGCAGCCAGACGTAAGAGCGATAAACCCTATTCTGGTCATCCTTCTCGAACATACTTTCCTTCTCTTCGTACCAGTTCACAGGGAAAGACTCGATCTTCAATACTTTGTAGTCCATCACCTGCGAGCCGTAGATGGCCTGGTCAAAGTACCAGCGCAAATTCTTACCTGAGACTTCCTCGATGGTTTTCAGGAAGTCTTCCTTGGTGGGATGAGTGAAGCGATACTTCATAAAGTAGGTGCGCATCGCTTTAGCCATTGTGTCTTCGCCGATAATACCTTCCAGCGTCAGCAGCACGCTTGCCGTTTTGCCGTAGGTGATTCCGAAGTAAGAGGCACTGTTGTAGTAGTCGTAAGCCTTCTGCGCGATGGGATCGAGATCGGCCAGGTACGTGTAACCGCTCCTCTGCAATTCGCGTTCGCCGGCCGTCGCACCGGCCATATTCAGAACATCGGTGTTCTTGCCGAGAATCGAATCCAGCACTTTTACTTCTGTATAGCTGTTGATGCCCTCGTCCATCCAGGCGTCTTCGAATTCATTTGTGGCCACCATGCCGTACCAGTACTGGTGCCCGAACTCGTGCTCGACCACCAGTTCGGGCAGCTTCAATCCTTCCGGCATGAACCAGCTGGTGTCGCCGGTAATGAACGTGGGATATTCCATCCCTCCCGCTTCCTCGCCTTCGGGATCGACCAGCGTGATCACTTTGTAGGGATACGGCCCGTACCAACTTTCAAAGCGCTCGAGGGATTCCCGCAAAATTTTTTCGTGTCGCTCCACCTGGTCCCAGTGCGCGGGCTGCATGAGGATGCGCATCTGCACCGGTCCCATCTGCCCCTGGAACACGCCATCTTCTTTCACCTTGTAACGCGGGCTGGCAGTCCAGGCGAAATCGTGAATGTCATCGCCGTGATACGAGACAGTTTTCGTGTTGTCAGCATTATTAACTTCCCCCACCCTTACCCCGCTCGCCCCGACTACTTCAAATTGCGGCACAGTCAGCTTGACGTCATAGACGCCGAAGTCGGCGAAGAACTCAGTCAAGGCATGGTACTGATGGCAATTCCAGGCTCCGTGCCGGAAGACTCCAACCTTGGGAAACCACTGACCACCCAGCACGAAATCATGCTTCCACCCTGAGCGAGCCTGCGTTTCGGGAAAATTGGTCTGGAAGGCGATCTTGAACTGAACGTACTCGCCCGGTGCGATCGCTTCAGGCAAATGCACGTCAACAACGGTTTTATCATCTTTGTTTCCGTCATCGGGCTGGATGTATTGCACCTTCGAAGTTAAATCCCCCTGACCCACGACTTCGAGGCTTTTGATTTCTTCTGACCCGTTATCCTTATCTTCCCACTTCTCGTAAGGGTCATCGCTTCCGCGCTGGACGTTAGTCTCGCGCACGAAGGTGGCTTTCGGTTGAAAAGCATTTTGATAAAGATGGAACGGAAAATGGTCGAGCGCCTGGCCCGTCAGGTTGTGATAGGTGAGGATCTCGGTGGCGTCGACAATGTGCTTGGCCGCATTGTATTTCGCGTCGATCTCATAACGCACCACGCGCTGCGACATGGGCTGCGCCGAATTGATGGCCAGCGTTGTATCCGGAATCGCTATGGTCCCGGAGCGGTTCGGGGTTGCATTGGCGGCAGTAGCCGCCGCCACCGCAGCCGCAGCTCCCTGAGGCAACGGAGCTGATTTCGCCGCGTATTCCTTCACCAGCAGGGAAACTACGACGATCGAAACCACGGGAAAAAACAGAATCAGCCACCGGATCTTCATGAAAACCTCAGTTTGGGTTGTGGGATGGAATCATACAGCAGGCGCTTGAACACCATCATTTCAATGGTGGTTACGAGCCGGGCCATTCGCTCACCTCGCAACCGACAACAAAGAAGCCCGCGACGCAGTCATGACCGTCTGCGCTTCCAGATCGCAGGCCATCCTTAGGATGAAAGCGGGTTCCTCCGTAAAAGGTTCCGCGGCGCCTCAGACTGGCGGCTGCACCTCGGTCCGCGGAGAGCAGTTACGGCAGATGACCTGCTGAAATGGCGCAGCCCGGCTTGCGCAATTCCCTTCCCGCCGACGATACTGGAGGGTTGCCGGTAAACTTTCTACCAACTATGAAAACTACACTCTCATTTTCTACGCCTGCCGAAATCGAAACCGAAGCACTTGTGGCCATTGCGCTGGATCACGCTGAAAAAGATCAATCCGTTAAAGGAGCCACCGTTAACCAGCGGTCTGAATCAGAAAAGAAGGAAAAGCCACAACTCAAACTCGCCACCAGCGACGGGGCGGTGCAGTCGGTTGCCGCCGATTTGTTGGCCAGTGGCGAACTGACCGGCCGCCCGTTTGAAACAAATCTGTTGCACAAGCCTGCCGGACTGAAGGCCAAACGCCTGTTGTTGATCAGCGGAGGCGCGGCGAAAAAGTTCACCAGCTACGATCTGCGGCGCATCGCGGGCACTGCGGTTCGCACCCTCAAGTCGCGGGGAATCCGCAGCTTCGCGTTCATCGCTCCGCCCAGCATTCCCGCCGAGGAGGCGGTGCGGGCGATCGTTGAGGGCGCGCTGGTGGGGAACTTCGATCCTGACTACTACCGCAGCGACCGCAAAAATCAGAAGATTGACGCGCTCACCATCGTTGCAGGAGGAAATGCGGACCATGCGGCGCTGGAAAAGACGGCGCAGGACGCGCGAATCATCGGCGAATCGCAGAACTTCACGCGCGATTTGGTGAATGAGCCTTCCAATCGCATGACTCCAACTATTCTCGCCGACCGGGCCAGGACGATGTGCGAGGAAGTCGGTTTGAAGTGCGAGGTCTACGGCGCCGACAAGATCAAGGAATTGAAGATGGGTGCGTTCTGGGGCGTCGCCCAGGGTTCCGACGAACCACCCGCGCTCATCGTCATGACATACGAACCCGCCGGCGCTCCGGCAAAACCGGTGTTAGGCCTGGTGGGCAAGGGTATTACATTCGACACCGGCGGCATCTCGATCAAGCCAGCCGATGGCATGGAGAAGATGAAGTACGACATGGCCGGCGGGGCGACCATGATCGGAGCCATGCGCGCCATCGCGATGTTGAAGCCGAAAGTGAAAGTGATCGGCATCGTGTGCGCCAGCGAAAACATGCCCTCCGGCAAGGCGCAGAAGCCGGGCGACGTGCAGATTGCCATGTCCGGCAAGTCGATTGAAATCATCAATACTGATGCCGAAGGCCGCCTGGTTCTGGCTGACGGCCTGTTTTACGCGCGCCAGCTGGGCTGCACACATCTGGTCGACGCGGCCACCCTTACCGGTGCCGTCGTGGTTGCACTCGGCTACACGAACGCAGGTGTCTTCGCCAACGACGACGCTATTTATGAACGCTTTCACAAAGCGAACGGCGAAGCCGGAGAAAAAATGTGGCGCCTGCCGCTGGACGACGAATACAAAGACAACATCAAGTCCACCATTGCGGATATCGTCAACTCCGGCGGACGCTGGGGCGGCGCGATTAACGCTGCCATGTTCCTGCGAGAGTTCGCCGAAGAGACACCGTGGATTCATCTCGACATTGCCGGCACGGCCTGGATGGAGGAGCAAAAGCCCTGGATATCAAAAGGCCCGTCAGGAATCGCGCTACGGAGTCTGGTGGAATTCGTGAGGAGCTTCGCCAGTTAGCATCGAGCCGGGGATTTGCCCGGGTCTTTGCGAAGTGGGTATCACGGCAGCGATTTGGGCAGAATGCGTGGCCGGGATTTTTGCCGGTCACGTCTTCGATTCCGACAGCCTTACGCGTTCAAACGGCATCCTATCCGCTCGCAACTGATCGGGTCTAAGTTGCGGTTTACGCTGACCTGGAGGCAGTCCTATGAAGCCGTTGCTATTAGTCGGAGTTGTATTGTTGGTGCTTGGAATACTTTCGTTCGTCGTTCCTGTTCCGCATTCCGAACATCATGGCGTCAGACTCGGCGACGCGCATGTGGGCATTACTACCCACGACGACGAGAAACTTCCGCCGGCCGTCAGCATCGTGCTGGTTGTGGTTGGGGCCGGTTTGATGATCGCCGGCAGGAAGAGCTAGCTTTCGCCGCCGGAATTGTTGGTCGGTGCAGACGGTTTCTTTCGTTGATCTCAGTCCACGCATTTGTGGACCCGCTTACTTTTTCACCGTCTGATCGAAAGCCTTCTCCATATCCGTGACCAGCGGGGCCTCGGCATTCTGCAGCCCGCCGCGGCCCATCATGCGCCATAGATATTCATTTCGCGGCCAGCCGTGCGCGTCGTATAGGGCGAGCACGTCTTCCGTCGGGCGGCTCATGACCATGATTACGATATCAGCCTGGCCCGGCTGGTAGACCACGGTGAACTTTCCCCACTTCTGCATCGCATCCTGCACCGTGCCGATTGCCTCGCGATCTTCGGGAAGCAGGTTGACGTTGAACTGGTCGCCATCGTAGCTGGTGACGTAGACGTAACGGGCGTTGACCAGCGTGCCGGGAAACGGCGGAACACTTTGCGCAACCGTCTTCGA
>PKVZ01000256.1 GCA_003131635.1 Acidobacteriaceae bacterium | reverse complement strand
AAATCCCGTCGGGGACGCCAACAAAACAAAAGGCTTCCACAAACCCGCCGTTTTTCCTCATGATCCAATTTGATCCACTTAGGCCGCCTTGATCTCCAAAGCCGCGCGCTTCCGCACCAGTCAAGGCGATCCACACTTCGGCGACGACGATCAAAGTCCCAACCACTGGCGTCCAGAGGCCGACGAGAAGAAGTATTCCGGTGCATGCACCAAAGATTTGCGGAATCATAGTTTGCGGGATCATCGATGTGGAAACGGATGTGGCTGCAAGGCAGATAATTCCGAAGCGCACGAGCATGATGCCAGCTAGAATGCGCTGACGTAGAAGCCGAAGCGTGGCCAACCGTTGGCAAAGGTGGGAAAAAAGTCGTTGCAAGAATCCCTCCGATCAGATCGTGAGGGAATTGCAATGAGATCGAAACCCCTCAAAGCCGGGTTTGGTTACCCTACCTTTGGTGGATATCCAGTTCGATAATGCCACGCTTTAGCCCAATCGTTACGGCGTGCGACTGATCGTTGGCGCCAAGCTTGGACAATATGTTTGACACTGCCCTTGACGGTCGCTTCGCCGATCGGGAACTGATCCGCAATCTGCTTATTTCCCTTGCCGGAGGTGACCAACCTCAAAACGTCGATTTCGCGTTCAGTTAATTCGTCATCCATGGCATGTTCAGCCAACCCAGCGGCGACGTCCGGGGGTATGCGCGACCGATACCAAGGTATCCCCAATACCATTGTCTAATTGTTTCCAATCCACGCTTCTGATCTGATGCGCTCATCGCGGCCGATGCAATCGGAAATGCGCAGCGAAACAAGAGGAGTCAACCCTGCATTTCGAGCGATTTCAAGAAGATGATGAGTGCAACTCCATTCATTCCGGCCCGTTTGTTGATCAGTTTCGAATTTCGAAGACGGTCGGCCACAGCAAGGCTAGTAAGGAGATTAACCGTGAAGCAAATAGAATCAAAAGGAATATCGCGCCGTAGTCTCCTGGCAATGGCCGGCGTCTCTGCAGGAGCCACAGTGTTCGCTCCTCGCTCACTGTTCGCGCACGAAGATGGGACTGTACCAACGACGGCCAACACGGCAGCGAGCGCCAAGAACAACTCTTTCGGCTCAATAAAGCAGATCAATGCCGGCCTCCTAAACGTTGGCTATGCGGAGGCTGGTCCTGCCGATGGCCCTGCAGTTATTCTTTTGCAGGGCTGGCCCTACGACATCTACAGCTATGTCGATGTCGCGCCGTTGTTGGCCTCGGCGGGCTACAAGGTAATCGTCCCCTATCTGCGGGGTTACGGCACGACGCGCTTTCTCTCGAGCGAAACGTTTCGGAATGGCCAGCAGTCGGTGGTTGCTCTCGACATCATCGCGCTGATGGACGCTCTTAAGATCGACAAGGCAATCCTTGCCGGCTTCGATTGGGGAGGGCGGACGGCTGACATCATCGCGGTACTCTGGCCGGAGCGCTGTAAGGCGCTCGTCTCGGTGAGCGGTTATCTGATCCCCAGCCAGGCAGCGAACCGGGCGCCGTTGCCGCCAAAGGCTGAGCTGCAATGGTGGTATCAGTTTTATTTCGCGACGGAACGCGGCCGGGACGGCTACGACAAATACCGGCACGATTTCGCCAAGCTGATTTGGCAGATCGCTTCGCCGAAGTGGAACTTCGATGATGCCACGTTCGATCGCACTGCAGCGTCGTTCGACAATCCGGATCACGTCGCCATCGTGATCCATAGTTACCGCTGGCGGCTCGGCTTGGCTGAAGGCGAGCCGAAATATGACGATCTGGAGAAGCGCCTTGCCGTAGCTCCGGTGATCACCGTGCCGACGATTACTCTTGAAGGCGATGCCAATGGGGCACCACATTATCCGGACCCCAGCGCCTTTGCCAAGAAATTCACCGGCAAATATGCGCACCGGACCATTACCGGCGGCATCGGGCACAACTTGCCACAAGAAGCTCCGGAAGCCTTTGCCAAGGCTGTTATCGATGTGGACGGTTTTTGAATAACGTCGCGCCTTGGCGGACATACGGCAATTCAATAAATCTGACCTTCGATTTAGGTGAACACATTGGAGGAAAGAACATGGCAAATCTGAAGTATAGAAGCTTGAAAGCCACGTCTCTGCTATCGGTCGCTGCCATCGTGTTGTACGCAATCACCGCTATGGCACAAAACGCAACGGACGTTTGTCGACTCACCGCGGTTATCCCGCTCACCGCCAGTTCGTTCCAGAAAAGACTGCAGACGAAAAGCATTAGTGACGGGGTGCTCAAGAATTTGGAACGAGGAACACACTCATGGCAACGACAGCAATCGCGGTAGGAACGATGAAGGCGGCGCAAGTCTCGAATCCCGGAGCAGATTTCCAGATTGTCGAGCGCGAGATTCCTAAGCCGGGTGCAGGACACGTGCGGATCAAAGTGCAAGCCTGTGGTGTTTGCCACAGTGACGTGCTCACCAAAGAAGGGTTGTGGCCCGGAATTCAGTATCCCCGCATTCCCGGGCACGAAGTGTCGGGCATCATTGATGAAGTCGGCGCCGGTGTTTCCGACTGGGAGAAAGGGCAGCGTGTGGGTGTCGGCTGGCACGGCGGCCATGACGGGACGTGTCGCGAATGCCGGCGCGGAGATTTTAATAACTGCCGCAACCTGCAAATTCCGGGTATCAGCTACGACGGCGGCTACCAGGAATACATGGTCGCGCCGGCAGAAGCGCTCGTGGCTATGCCGGACACACTGAATGACGCCGAAGCAGCGCCGCTGCTCTGCGCCGGGATTACCACCTATAACTCGCTGCGCCACAGCGGTGCGTTGCCCGGCGACCTGGTTGCGGTGCAGGGCATCGGCGGTCTGGGTCACTTAGGGATTCAATTCGCGCAGAAGTTTGGCTACGAGGTCGCGGCGATCGGGCGCGGATCCGAAAACAGCGCGCTCGCGAAGAAACTGGGGGCGAGCGTGTAATCGACAGCCAAGCGACGAACGCAGCCGAGGTATTGCAAAAACTCGGCGGCGCCAAGATAATTCTGGCTACGGCTCCAAGCTCAAAAGCAATGTCTGAGTTGGTCGACGGTTTGGGCCCGAACGGTAAGCTCATCGTGGTGGGTGCGTCCTTCGATCCGATTGAGGTCACACCGATACAGCTCATTAGCGGAAGTAAAAGCCTGCAGGGCTGGTCCACGGGAACACCGGCGGATTCCAAGGACACGTTGCACTTCGCCGAACTAACCGGTGTGCGTCCAATGATTGAAACCTATCCGCTCGAAAAAGCGCGCGAAGCTTACGCACGAATGATGAGCGGCAAGGCAGAGTTTCGCGTTGTTCTGACGATGTGACGTTTGCAGGAAATGAGCGAAATCCGCTCACGCGCAGGGACAACACTCGATGAGATCCGTCCGACGAACACACCCGAAGCGGCAGATAGATCGCCTGCTCTCGCGCAGGCAGTAGCCGCGCCGCTCACTCGCGCCGCGATCTTCCTGGTCGCGACGCTCAATCCGGGCTCTGAAAATCGCGCCACTCTGCGCTCGCTCTGCGGAGATCTCGCCGCGCTGGTGCGTGCCGTGGAATTTCGTGATCTGGAGGGAGGACTTTCCTGCGTCATCGGGTTTGGATCCGACGCGTGGGACCGCCTCTTCGGGCGGCCACGGCCGGCGGAATTGCATCCCTTCCGGGAGATTCGCGCCGGAGCGCGCCATGCAGTCTCCACGCCGGGCGACCTGCTATTCCACCTCCGCGCCAAGCGGATGGACCTGTCTTTCGAACTGGCCACGCAGATTATGGCGCGCATCGGAAATGCTGTTTCCCCGGTGGACGAAGTGCAGGGTTTTCGCTACTTCGACGACCGAGATCTTATGGGTTTCGTCGATGGGACGGAGAATCCCCGCGGCGCGGCGGCGGCCGACGCCGTAGTAGTGGGCGACGAGGACGCTGACTTTGCCGGCGGCAGCTATGTCGTCGTGCAGAAATACCTTCACGATCTCGGCGCATGGAACGCGCTCTCCACCGAAGCGCAGGAACGCATCATCGGCCGCACCAAGCTTTCCGACATAGAATTAGACGACTCCGTCAAGCCTACGTCCTCGCACAGCGCGCTCACCACCATCGTCGAGAACGGCAAAGAGATCAAGATCCTTCGTGACAACATGCCCTTCGGCCGGCCGGGCCATGGCGAATTTGGCACTGACACGCTTACCCAGTAGCAGGTCAGTGTTGTAGAAATTCTGGAAGAAGCCGGTGAAGAACGCGTAGCGGTCGCCGGCCACGGCTTTCTCGATCCCGGCAAATACACTGGCATCCACGCCTTCGGGATTGTCGCCGGTCTTGAGCAGGTACGGTGGCACACCGGAGATAATCACGGCTTTGCTGACGCCCTTGGAGCCGTATTTTCCGATGTAGCGTGCCACCTCGCCTCCGCCCATCGAAAAGCCGACTAATGTGAAATCGTGCAGCTTGAGGTGGGTGACCAGCTTGTGAAGGTCCTCTGCGAACGTGTCGTAGTTGTAGCCTGCGGTCGGCTGGCTGGACTTGCCGAAGCCTCTGCGGTCATAGGTGATGACCCTATAACCCGCATTGAGGAGGGCGGGGACTTGCTTCTCCCAAGAAGCACCGCTCAATGGGTATCCGTGGATCAGAACAACCGGTTGGCCCGAGCCATGGTCCTCATAGTAAAGCTCAATGTTTCCCGAATTTTCTTTTCCGACTGTAATGTATGGCATTGCTTTTCTCCTTTTCTCTTGCGATGGATAAGTTTGTGGTTGGTAGAGTCGTGACCGCGATCGACTACCCATCGATCCAGTTTTCGATCAGGCTCGCTGTCGCGACCATCGTCGCGCTCCTTGCAAAGCTCCCTTGTTCCCACGCCGCGAAGGGAGTGCTGTCCGCGTCAACGCGGGCACCGCATTGACCACGGCTGAGTTCGTTCTCCATGGCGGTCCTTTCTTGGCAGCACTCTATAACACGAGGATGCGCCGCTCCCGGCGAGTGCGCAATTAGACGTTGGTATCGGTTCGCCGAAAATAACATCAGGGTGTCTCACGTGGCGACGGATCTTTCAGACGAAGGCATTCGTCGCGCCGGATGATACGAAAGTATGGATCGGTACTATCGTCCAATTGTTTCGCAGCCGTGCGTCTGGTTGGATACGTTCATCGCATCCGAATCAATCGGAAATGAGAAACGCACCTTGATAAGGATGTCGTCGAATTCTTGCGGCATTGTTAGCGATATCATCCGATGTTGAGCGTGGCATTCCGCTAGACAGCTTGGCTTTCCCATTCAAAATCTCTTATCCTACCCCCCTAGGGATACTGTCAAGAGACTAGCGCAAGGGCAAGTCCCAAACTCCTATGAAAGACAAACTTCCGGAAATCTCGAAAGAAAAACAGAAGCTGCTTTCTCGCATCAAACGCCTCGCGGGGCAAATTACCGCGGTCGAGCATTCTGTGACGGACGGGGACGAGTGTGCAGACATCTTAATGCTCTTGGCAGCGATTCGGGGTGGCGTCAACAGCCTAATGGCGGAAATCCTGGAAGACCACATTCGGTTGCACATTACGCATCCGGACCGCGGGAAGGAATCGAACGAAGAATTGACCGAAGATCTGATCGGGCTGGTGCGCGCATATCTGAAATAGGCTGCTTCTTCTGCGTTGCCAGAAATCGACATGGAGGCGCAGACCGCCGACTGTGACCGGGCCCCCAAATTCTAGTAAGAGTTGGCTGGGCAAAGTTAGTTGGATAGATCCGGCCAGGTAATCGTTCATTGCGTTCGTTTCCCTTTATAATATAGATTCAAACGAAAGCTTCCATGGGGTAGCGTTCATGCGGTCGATATCGAAGCGGATAGCGTGTGTATGCGTGTTGCTGACCTTCTGGTCGGCATTAGCATTCGCCGCGCATCAACATTCGAGCGATACCGAGTCGACCTGTACCGTGTGTATCGCAGCGCATTCAGCTTCTCCGCAAACCGCGACGACCCTGCCAATGGTGATGTTCGTTTCTCTCTCCAGCTTTCGGCCGGAGCCAGTTTCTGCCAAGCAACGCCTGACGGTTTTTGTTCTTTGTGTCCGCCCCCCTCCTTGCGTTTAAAGATCAAATTTCAGCCCTGTACAGGCGCGGTTCGTTTTGACGAACTTTCCTTTGATCTTTTCGACCAAATTCTATGGAGGAATCATGCTGGCTTCTTACAAGAAGTCGCTTCGTGCGACTTTTGTGGTGGTTTTCCTTTTAGCGCTGGGCGTTCAGGCTTACGCGCAGTCGAGCAGCAATTCCGGATCTATCAACGGCACCGTGCTGGACCCTACAGGCGCGGTCGTGCCTGATGCGACCGTTGAAATCCACAACCCAGTGAGTCACTTCGACCGCTCAACTACCACGGACAAGTCCGGGAGTTTTAGCCTCCCTAATATTCCGTTCAATCCGTATCACATGACCGTGGCCGCGACCGGATTCGCTTCCAATGCGCAGGATGTGGACGTCCGGTCTATCGTGCCGGTCAGCCTCAAAGTCAGTCTGCAAGTGTCAGGATCCATCACTTCGGTGACAGTGGAGGCGCAGGGAGCCGATTTGCTGGAGAACGATCCGACCTTCCACTCCGATATCGACAAGAACTTGTTCGACAAGCTTCCCCTGGAGAGCACGACATCGGGACTGAGTTCGCTGGTTACTCTCTCTACCCCCGGAATCGCTGCCGATTCCAATGGCCTCTTCCATGGGATCGGCGACCACGCCTCGAATTCGTTCAGCATCGACGGCCAGCCGATTACCGATCAGCAAAGCAAAGTGTTTTCCAACCAGCTCCCGGTCGATGCGATCGAGAACATGGAAGTGATCTCGGGCGCACCGCCGGCGGAATACGGAGGCAAGACCAGCGTGGTGATTGTTGCGACCACGCGCTCAGGACAGGGTGTAACCACACCTCACGGCAGCGTGACCGTCTCGTATGGTTCATTTGGAACATCGAACGTGGAAGCCGAGGCGGCGTACGGGGGCAAGAACTGGGGGAACTTCATCTCGGCAAACGGTTTGAACACTGGCCGCTTCCTCGATCCGCCTGAATTCGAGGTATCTCACGACAAGGGCAACGAACAGAACCTGTTCGACCGCGTGGACTATCAACTCACCACCGTCGACTCGATTCACCTGAACTTGGGCTACAGCCGGAGTTGGTTCCAGACGCCGAATAATCTCGACGCCGAAAACGCGACGCCCTGGAGTGGGCTGTATGGGATCGAGCCGCAAATGGCCCTGAACGGCATAGGCCCGGACGGAAATGTCGTTGGGCACACGGACCAGCGCTCGAAGATCGGAAGCTTCAACATCGCGCCCTCGTGGACGCATGTGCTAAATGCGAACGCCGTATATACCTTGGGCGCATTCGTGCGCCGCGACGATTACAACTACTACCCCAGCAGCGATCCGTTCGCGGACCTCGGGCCACCGAGTCTACAGAGGCAGTCCGTGGGTCAGTCCCGCACGCTCACCAACGCGGGGCTGCGGACCGATCTTTCCTACGTGAAAGGGATTCACCAGATCAAGGCAGGAGCTACCTACACACAAACATTTCTCAATGAGGACGACTCTGTCGGGATCGTCGATCCAACCTACAATGCGCCTTGCATAACGGACATCTATCCGACGACTTCGGTGAACCCCTATCCATGGGTCGCGGTGCCGGGACTTACTCCGGCGGATTGCCGGGGCTTGACCGGCCCGTTGCAGGCGAACATTGCTTCCAACCCGAATGCACCCGCCAACGCACCGGTACCCGCTGACGCCCCTCCGAACGCCACAGGTTACCCTTCCGCTCTTTACCCTTTGTACAGTACGATCCTGGCCCCGTACGACTTGAGTCGTGGCGGAGTCCCGTACATCTTCAATGCCCACACCGACATCAAGGAACTCGCCCTGTACGTGCGCGACAACATCACAATAGGAAAGTGGTCTTTGAACCTCGGCTTACGCGGAGATCGCTACAACGGGATTACCATCGGGCAGCAACTCGAACCTCGTGTTGGAGCGGCTTACAACGTCAAGAAAACCAACACGATCGTCCGCATTTCCTACGCCCGCACTCTGGAATCTCCCTTTAACGAAAATCTGCTACTTTCCAGCGTCGGATGCAGCAATGATGTCTTAGCCCCGCTGCTTCTCTGCACTGCGCCGGTTCCCAATCCACTTAGTCCAGGCTTTCGCAATGAATTCCATGCGGGGCTCGAACAGGCGTTCGGCAAGTATCTCGTGTTTTCCGGCGAGTGGATCTCGAAGTACACACACAACGGCTTCGACTTCAGTGTGCTCGGCAACACCCCGATCACTTATCCCATTGAATGGCACAACTCCAAAATTCCCGGATATGCCGGTCGCCTGAGCGTGCCGGAAATTCATGGCTTTTCGGCGCTCATGGTCTTCTCCAGCGTCTCGGCCCGGTTTTTCAATCCCCAGGTCGCCGGAGCGGGTGCGACCGTGGGGGGCCCTCCCGGAAGCGCGTTCCGCATCGACCACGACGAACATTTCAACCAGACGACCCACTTCCAATACCAACCCTGGAAACGCGGCCCTTGGCTTGGCTTCAACTGGCGCTATGACAGCGGACTGGTGGCGGGCGCAACGCCGTGCTACGGGACTTTAGCAAACAGCAACGATTGCCCACAATCAATCGTCATCAACGGCGTGCCGAACGTGAGCATGATGGCTGCTAACGTGGGCTACGTGCCTCTTTCCGCCGATCAGGAGGCGGAGGCCGGGTTCACCTGCAACGGCGTGCGTGCAACTCCGATGGTCCCGCTGCCTTATAACTGCCCCGCATCGGCATTTAGCTCCTCGCTCATAAAGGTGGCAGCCCCAGGAGCTGAACAAGACGACAAAAATCCGCCGCGTATCGCACACCGGAACCTCTTCGATCTCTCGGTGGGCCATGACAACTTGTTTCATGGCGACAAGTACAAAGTGAGTGCGCAATTGACCGTCATCAACCTGGCGAACAATTACGTGCTTTACAACTTCCTCTCCACGTTCAGCGGTACGCACTATGTGACGCCGCGTGCGATGACAGTGGGGATCGGGTTCCATTTCTAGACTGCATCCCGTCAAGGAGGGCAGTACGATCAAAAATGTAGTGCCTTCCTTTGGAAGCCTTGGGAGCAACCTGTCCAGCGGAGGACGCACCGCGGTGCGTCCGCGCTGGTGAAGTTGCCATCAGCAAGCTAGCCAAACCGATTCTGGTTGCAGGATGGGGCCACTCCAACGCGATCAGCGGTAGGTCATTTACGATCTGCGATATCGATCGACTGATCTGCAATGCAACGTTGTTCACAGAGGCAGACCGTAGCATCCCTTCTCAAGTGAATTACTGCAGCCCGAAAACTGGGCGAGGAACGAGCGCAGCCATGAGTCTTCGAACTTTTTTATCCAAGCAGTTTATTGACGTTATTGATTGGGTCGAGCCTGAGGATGGAATCCTCGCTTACCGCTATCCCATGCAGGATCGGGAGATCCAGAATGGCGGCAAGCTTACCGTGCGGGATTCGCAGATGGCGTTGTTTGTGAATGAAGGCAAGGTTGCCGACGCGTTTGGTCCCGGCCTGTATACGCTCAACACTCACACTTTGCCGATTCTCACCTATCTGATGAACTGGGACAAGGCCTTCCAGTCTCCATTCAAGTCGGATGTGTATTTGTTCTCGACTCGGATTCAAACCAACCAGCACTGGGGAACGCCAAATCCGATCACGATCCGTGACAAGGAATTTGGTGCGGTTCGGCCGCGCGCATTCGGGATCTATACCTATCACATAGTCAATCCCAAAATGTTTTATTCGAAGGTGAGCGGCACACGGGATAGCTATCTCGTCGCGGACCTTGAAGGACAGTTGAGCAATACCATTATCAGACGGATTACTGACACCGTTGCCGGCAGCAACGTGCCCTTCCTGGATATGGCGGCGAATCAGGTAGCGCTCTTCGATAAAATTATCGCGCAGCTCAAGCTGGGCTTTGCTGAATTCGGACTCTCGGTTGACAGCTTCGTGGTTGAAAATTTGTCGCTCCCAGACGAGCTTCAGAAAGTCCTCGATCAAAGGATCAGCATGAATATGGTCGGCGACATGGGCCGGTACACGCAGTATCAGGTCGCACAATCCATTCCTATTGCTGCGGCTAGCGAAAGCGGTGGTGCTGCCGGAGTAGGCGCTGGACTTGGTGCGGGCGTCGCCATCGGGCAGGCAATGATGGATGCCCTAAAGAAAACCGCGCCGGCTGCTGGGGAATCCGGAGCTGCGCCGGTCGCGGACGCTACAACAGGAACAGCAGCCGGGGCGGAAACGAAGTTCTGCCTCAACTGTGGCAAGCCAATTCCAAAAATCAGCAAGTTCTGTTCGGAGTGCGGACACGCGCAGCAGTAGCGGCATGCGAAATTATGAACGGAATCGAATGGGTGGTTGACGCGCACGGATGCTCTGCAGAATCGCTTCGGAGTGCTGAACTTCTTCGCGAACTTTTTGAGCGAATCATTTTAGGTATGAAACTCCGTCCCATCGGAGAGACAAAGTGGCACCAATTTCCAAACACCGGGGGCATTACCGGCCTTTGTCTCCTGGCGGAATCGCATCTCGCGTGTCACACGTTTCCGGAATTCGGATCCTTTTGCCTGAATCTCTTTTGCTGCGTTCCCCGGGAAGAATGGGATTTTGAGCGCGAGATCACGAGCGCTTTTGGCGCAGCATCCGTTGCCGTGCGGACTGTGACCAGGCCTTATGGCTTGGCCAAAGAATTCCGTTTTGAGCCCGCCATTGTGGCTGCCAAACTTCCACGAGAGAGTCAGAACGGATGACTCAGCCTACCGCGAACTGCCCGAACTGCGGCGCCAAGATTATCTTCCGCTGGTCCAGCAGCGTTCAGACCGTTTGCCAATACTGCAAATCCATCCTTGTCCGAACTGATATCGACCTAAAGAAAGTAGGCCAGGTTGCAGATCTGCCTCCGAACAGCTCTCCCATTCAGATTGGCACGGAGAGTATTTATAACCGCCAGGCTTTTGTGGCGGTTGGATGAATTATTTATGAATACGATCAAGGAACTTGGAACGAATGGCACTTAGTACTGAACAACGCGAGCGCATGGCTCTCGGACGCGCAGGATGACTACGTCGTAACCTTCGCAGCACCGGGGCGGAAGTTGCCGGTTGAGTGCAAAGTTGGCCAGCGCTATACCTGGGACAACGAGCCTTACACCGTTACCACGATCACGAAGGCGCACTACAGCGGGGTTGACGGAGAATTGCCTTTCCAATACTGGGATAAGCAGGATGTCGTTTTCGTGGACTTGATGTCACCGAATGTAAAATTCGCAACGCTCGACTACAGTGACGAGGCCCCGGCTCTGTATTTAGGCGAATCGGTGGACTTTGATTTTTTAAAGCTCAAGAATTTGCGAAGCTTCGAAGGGTGGTCATGAGCGCAAGCGGCCCTTGTGAACGTCGATGGCTTAGCCGCGCTGTTTCAGTTCCCACCGGACATGGCTCCGCTGCCGATGCCTCCGAACCGGCTGAACGATCAGGTATTGGTTCGCGCCTACGACCAGGACTGGAAGCATATCAGTCATTGAAGACTTCACGCCGCGAATTCCTGCAATCGGCAAGCGCGGCCCTGGTTGGTCTGTCGATCAAAGGAGACCGGCCCATCGCTGGTTCGTTCGTGAACGATTCATTCCAGACGGGTCATCGACTCCGCGATCGGGCCCGCTTTCCTCAACCTACGCACGTTGTGAAACACGCCGTCGTGATTGTAGGTGGTGGAATGGCGGGCCTGAGTGCCGCATGGCGACTTCACAAAAAAGGTTTCACCGACTTTGTTCTTCTTGAGATGAACGAGCAACCCGGCGGAAACTCACGCTGGGGTGAAAACGAAATCACGGCCTATCCATGGGCCGCGCATTATGTTCCAGTGCCCGGACCGAAAGCTATCCATGTCCGCGAGTTGTTTGAGGACCTCGGTGTACTCAAGAACGGGCAATGGGAAGAACGCTATCTCTGCTTCACTCCGCAAGAACGTTTGTTTCTGTATGGAAGATGGCAAGAAGGAATTGAGCCGGCCATCGGGTTGACGGCAGCCGACCGCGATCAGTTCCAAAGACTGGAAGATCTTATTCATGGCTTCCGCGCCACTGGCAAGTTCACCGTGCCCATGGAGATAGGGTTGTCCAATACCACAGCCGACCTCGATCAGCTCTCCTTTGCGGACTGGCTCCGGTCGCAGCGGATGGATTCTCGCATCGTGAACTGGTACATGAATTACTGTTGCCGCGACGATTATGGCGCAACTAGCAGCAACACGTCCGCATGGGCTGGAATCTAGTATTTTGCGTCTCGTGGGCCGGAAGAAAAGGGGCCGCTAACCTGGCCCGAAGGAAACGGCTGGATCGTCCGCCGATTACTTGAGCGGGTCGGAAGCTTCGTAAGCACCAATCGAATGGTGCGCAAAATCTCCCAGCGGGGAACGGCCTTCAGCGTTCTGGCCGGAGACACGGAATATCAGGCAGAATTTGTAATCTTTGCCGCACCCACATTCCTGGCACCGTACTTGATGGAGGGTATGGCTCCGCTGCACGATTTCGAGTATTCGCCGTGGCTGACTGCCAATCTCACACTCGAACGTCTCCCCGACTCCTATGGTACCGATCCAAGCTGGGATAACGTATTTATGGACTCACCGACACTCGGCTACGTGGATGCGACTCATCAGAGTCTCCGCTCACACGTGGACCGGACTGTGTGGACTTGTTACTGGGCTTTGGCCGATGGATTGCCATCGGAGAATCGGCAGTTGCTGTTGAACAAGGATTGGAACTACTGGAAGGAAGCGATTCTTCACGACCTCGAGCGCGTGCATCGTGATATCCGCAAATGCGTATCGCGTGTCGACATTATGCGACTGGGACACGCCATGGCCCGACCCAAGGTTGACGCCATCTTTTCCGCCGAACGCCGCAATCTTGCCAAGAGGCGCGGGCGAATTCTATTCGCCAATTCGGATTTGAGCGGATTCTCCATTTTCGAGGAGGCGCAATACAGAGGTGTCTATGCAGCGGACAGCGTGTTAAGCCAGTTAAATTCCAGTCATGGTCCAGATAATGTCACCTGCGTCGGGGAGCGGGCTGAAACGTTCGTCTTGACAATAGTCGTTATAACGAATACTATTGTCGGCATGAAGAAAGCGCTTCGGGTGGAAAGGCAGCGACGGTCGGCGGCTTGCCCCGAGGAGACTGCTTTTCTTGATCTGCTGCGCGCCACGGACATGCTTTCCCGGGGACTGGTTGAGGTTCTCAAGACCGAAGATCTCTCTTCAACGCAGTACAACGTGCTGCGCATCCTCCGCGGGGCGCCCGCAGGCCTTCCCTGCGGCGAAATTGCCAGCCGCATGATCACGCGCGACCCCGACATTACCCGGCTTCTTGACCGCCTGGAAAAGCGCGGCCTGATCTCACGCTGCCGCGAAACCAAGGACCGGCGAATGGTGATGACCCGGATCGCGCCGGAGGGACTCAAACTGCTGGCCCGGCTCGATGAACCGGTGCAGGCCGCCCATCGTAGGCAACTGGGTCACTTGGGACGGGAGCGGCTTGGGGAACTGACTGAACTGCTGCATGCCGCCCGTGCCGAAGTGAGTTGATTCACTGGCCAATATACCTGTTGCAACGAATATCGTTGCCACGCATCTAACCTAAGCTGAAAGGACAAAACACCATGAGCACACTGACCACACCGCAAACCAACAGCGCTACCACCACCTGGAACATCGACCCGGCTCACTCCGGGGCCGAGTTCAAGGTCAAGCATATGATGATTTCCAATGTGAAGGGGCACTTCGCCAAGGTCAAGGGAGTGTTGACTCTAGACCAATCCGACTTGAGAAAGTCTCGCGTCGAAGCCGAGATCGAAGCGGGGTCAATTGAAACGCGCGACGCCCAGCGCGACGCGCACCTCAAGAGCGCCGATTTCTTCGACGTTGAGAAGTTTCCTACTCTGTCCTTTAAATCTACGCGCATCAACCTCGTGCGGGACGGAGAACTGTCTGTGGAGGGCGACTTGACAATTCACGGTGTCACGCGCCAGGTCATCTTCTCGGTTGAAGGCCCGACTCCACCTGCGAAGGATCCCTGGGGTAACACGCGAGTGGCGGTGTCGGCGACGACAAAAATCAATCGCAAAGACTTTGGCCTGACTTGGAACTCTGCGCTCGAAACCGGCGGCATTCTCGTCGGCGAAGAAGTAACGATCACACTCGACGTGCAGTTTGTGAAAGCTTGAATTATTCAAACCGTCATGTACACGTTCAAGCCAAGAGCTTGCTGACGGTAGAAGAGGAATTTTATGTCACTTAGACCAGTGAAACAGATTATTCAAACGCAGCCCACAATCGAGGGCGCTGGCGTAAAGCTGCAACGCGCCTTTGGCTTCGGCAAAACCAAGGAGTTCGATCCTTTCCTGCTGCTGGACGATTTCCGCAACGAGAATCCAGCGGATTACAAAGCGGGTTTTCCCTGGCATCCGCACCGCGGGATCGAAACGATTACCTACGTGCTCGCCGGGTCGGTTGAGCACGGCGACAGTCTCGGCAACAAGGGCAAAATGACCGCCGGCGACGTGCAATGGATGACTGCCGGCAGCGGCATCCTCCACCAGGAAATGCCCAAGGGCGATCGGCACGGCCGAATGCATGGTTTCCAGCTGTGGGCCAACCTGCCGTCAGCGCTGAAGATGACCGATCCGCGCTATCAGGATATTCCTGCCAGCGCGATCCCCGAGGTCACCGACGACGACGGTACCCACGTCCGCATCATCTGCGGCGAGTTCTGGGGCAAAAAAGGGCCGGTGGAGGGGGTGGCCGCCGATCCGAACTATCTCGATATCTCGGTTGCCCCGGGCCAGAAAAAGCGGCTCAAAGTCGAGACTACGCGCAACGCATTTGCTTATGTGTTCGCGGGCTCTGGCACCTTCCGCGACTCTTCACATCCCCGTGCGGTTCTGACCGAGCAGGTCGCGAAACCGGACGCGCCGCCCGTCTACGACGTGGGCAATCACTCGCTGGTGCTCTTTGACCGCGGCGACGAGATCGTGGTGCAAGCCGGCGACCAGGGCATCCGCTTCCTGTTGGTGTCGGGCAAGCCGATCGAGGAACCGGTCGCATGGTATGGGCCGATCGTGATGAATACGCAGGAGCAACTTCAGCGGGCGGTCGCTGAGTTGCGGGATGGAACTTTCATCAAGCACGGTTGACCGCAGTTCACCATCTTTGGTGAGCGTTGCAAATTGGTATGGAACGGAAGGAGGACGCTGGCGGGAGCCATCGTCCTCCTTTTCGTCGTTACCCGCGTAACTACTGAGCGGCGTTTCCCTGTGTTAGACATTACTAATGTTGGTTGGATGGCAGCAGTCATTGGGCCAAGTATTGCGCGGACGCGTTCCGATCTGGCGCCACGGTGCGATTCAGACGAAAAATACCGGCCATTAATGGGTTTGCGCAAGCGCGGAATGCGGCTGACGCTGCGAACCGGAGGAATGCTCGAGCTGGGCGCCAGTAAGCTGTCTCAAAAAATTCCACGCTGCGGGTAGCGGCTGTTACGAAATCGGCATCAGGGTGCGAGGAGAAGAATGTCTAAGAAAATACTCGTGGTTGACGATTCCAGGACTGCCTTGATGATGGAGCGTGAGATTTTGGAGCGGCGCACGACCTACCAGTGTGTCACGGCGAATGACGGGCAGGAAGCGGTCGAGAAGGCGCAACAAGAGCATCCTGATTTGATTTTGATGGATGTAGTCATGCCCCGCATGAATGGATTTGAGGCCTGCAAGATGATGCGCCAGCAAGCCAGCACGCGCGAGATTCCCATTGTTCTGGTCACCACTCGCGGCGAAGAGTCTTACATGGAAGCGGGATTCCAGAGCGGTTGCAACGACTACATCACGAAGCCGGTTAACGGTGCTGAGTTAGTAGCTCTGCTACAGAGTTACCTGGGCGAGTAGAACACCAAAGAGTCCGCTCGTGCGAAGCAGGTGCAACAGAAGTCTGCAAAACAAGGATGTTCATGAACGGCGACAAGAACAATGCATCCGGGGCAAAGCCCGCTGCAGCCGAAGCGATGAACGATCTGCGCTTGGGAGCGGCTCGTAAGAGACTGGCCGAAAGCAGCGGGCAGGAAGACGCTATCGAGGGTCTGCGCGAAATTGTGGCTAACTTCCTTGGCTCGGAGGAAATGGGCCTGTTTCGCTTTGACCGGAGAACAGAGACGTTTCAGGTGTTCTGGTCTTTCGGAATCGATCTGGAGCAGTACGACCTGCTGCACGCCCTGGGTAAAGCTGGTCTTCAACGCCTAATGCGAGGTGAGTGCCACGTTGAGTTCGAGGCTCGCGATCGCTTGGGCGTAATGGGTAAAGCCCAGGCCTTTGTTCCTATCAGCGTTGCGGACCAAACCATCGCGATACTCGCGATCTTGCGTCTGCTTCCCCAGAAGCTCGCCTTCGACAAGTCTGACCTGGAACTGTTCAAACTACTTTCCGACGAAGCGGCTAAGCCCCTGTTTGGTCCGACGGGCCATGCAACACGAGGAACCGAGGGACCAGGAATGAGAGCATGAGAGAGAATTCCCCCAAATTCAATCCGGCAGTTCTGCCCGCGGAAGTCATGAAAAATTTTCAGCCCGCGGACTCCGACAAACCTCGGCACTTTCTCTACCCCGGACAGGTATTTGCAACGCGCGATCCGATAGTCATCTCGACCATCCTGGGATCCTGTGCCGCCGTCTGCCTCTGGGACCGACATAAGAAAGCGGGTGGAATGAACCACTATCTCCTGCCTGAGGGGCTGGCGGAAGGGCCTAACCGGCTGCGCTACGGAAATATCGCCAATCCCGAACTTCTGCGCGAAGTGCTGGCATTGGGATGCGAGATCAGAAACTTGCAAGCCAAAGTTTTCGGCGGGTCCAGCGCCTTCGCGGTTAACTTATCGCAGTCGGTGGGAACACGGAACGTCGATCTTGCCGAAAGTTTTCTACGCGCTGCGGGCATCCCCGTGATGGAAAGGGAAGTCTCCGGAAAGCATGGCCGTCGGTTGGTTTTTCAGGTAGCCGATGGCATGACGACCATCAAGAGTTTTGAGCAAGTGTAGTAAAAACCGGTCGCTGGCAACTGGCACGACCACGAGGGGAACAATGGATTTAGCGGACTTTGATCGTGAAGCAGTTCTGGCCTCGTTCCTCGCCGAGTCGGAAGAGGGCCTGGACCTGATGGAACGAGTATTAGTCCAGATGGAATCGAGTCCGTCCGATCCGGAACTCGTGCACAATATTTTCCGCGTGGCACACAGCATCAAAGGAAATGCTACTTCGTTGCAACTCAGTGAACTGGCCGGGGTTGCCCACGTGGTAGAGGACTTGTTGGATGTGTTTCGTGAGCAGCACACTCTGCCAAGCCCTGATTTGATCTCTCTGCTACTGAAGGCCGTGGATGAGCTCCGCGCTATGGTGTCGACGGCGTCGACTGGTAATCAGGAGCTTACTCCGGGACAACAAAACCTCAGAAGAGAAATTGCGCACGAGGTAAAAAAACGGTCGGAAAGAGCGGTTAACGCCAACGGATCTGCGGGTGATTCCGGTTCAGCGGCGAAGGCCGATACGCTGCCCGGTCCCGGTCACCGCACCTTACGCGCCGACGTCGAAAAACTCGATCACATGTTGGACCTGACCGGTGAAATAGTAATTGCGCAAGGCCGATTGCGCCGGCTGATCCAGAAGCTCGGCACCGAACAGGGACGCGCCATGCTGGAGATGCATCGCGAGGCAGAGCGCTTGTACATGGATCTGCAGAGCGAAGTGATGAGTATCCGCATGGTTCCAGTCGGCCCGTTGTTTCGCCAGCTAGTCCGTTCCGTGAGGGACCTCGCCAGGAGCCACGGAAAGATGGCGCGCCTTGAAGTAGTAGGCGGCGACGTTGAAGTGGATACGACCGTGCTCGAGCAATTGAAGGATCCGCTGCTGCACCTGGTGCGTAATGCAGTGGATCATGGTCTGGAAAAACCAGAGGTGCGCGAACGTCAAGGCAAGAATCCCTGCGGAGTGATCCGGCTTACGGCCGCACATAGCGGCGGAAACATCATCGTGACGCTGCAAGACGATGGAGCGGGTTTCGATCGCGAGCGGATTCTCGATAAAGCGCGACGGGTTGGGCTGGTGTCTGCGAAAGACGAGATTCGTGAGCAGGATATTTACGATCTTGTTTTTCAGGCGGGATTCTCCACCGCGGAAGCGGTCACCGATCTTTCCGGCCGCGGGGTCGGCCTCGATGTTGTGCGGCGCAACATCGACACTTTGCGCGGGACGGTGGAGATATCCAGTACGGCCGGCAAAGGGAGCACCATTACCATCCGCCTGCCGTTAACGCTGGCCATCATTGAAGGTTTTTTGGTGAGGGTCGGCGCCGAAACTTTTGTCGTTCCTCTGGAACATGTGACCGAGTGTACGGAATTACCGGCAGAGCAACGCTGTTCAGAAGCCAGCGGGATCCTCAGTCTGCGCGGAACCGCTCTTCCCTACGTGCGCTTGCGGCATGCGTTCAGCCTCTCCGGTGAGGCCCCAAAGAGAGAGAACATCGTGGTCGTCAAGATCAACGAGCGTTATGCCGGGATCGCAGTCGATGAGTTGTTGGGTGGCATGCAGACGGTGGTGAAGCCCTTGGGCAGAGCATTTCGGGCGGTTCCTGGCATCGCTGGTTCAACGGTTCTTGGGGACGGGCGAGTCGGTTTGATCATCGACGTTCCCAGTCTGCTACGCGGAGTGATGCAGTCGAGTTCGCAGGCACAAGCTTAGTTATAGAGAAGCCATTTAGAGAGGCGGAGCACAATGAAGACTTGGCAAGATCAGAAAATTGGCACACGGCTCGGGGTTGTCTTCGGCATCATTCTGTTATGCGTGATTGCGGCAGGAGCATTCGGACTGAATTGGCTTGGCCGCCTGAATTCCAACATGTCGGCCTCGATGCAGAGGCGTTATAACACGGTCGAGCTGACACACCAGACGATAGAGAACTCGATCACCAACGCGCGAATCACTTTGCAATTATTCGAGGTCACCAACCTCGACGAAGAGAAAAAGCTGAACCAGGAAAACGAGGCGATCAGCCACGAAATCAGCACTCAGGTCGCTGAAATCGAAAAGAGCCTCACGTCTTCCCAGGAGCGGGATCTGTTTGAGGTCGTCACGCAAAATCGGGGCGCCTATATTTCGGCGCGGCAAAAAGCGAAGGGTTTATTGGCTGACAAGAAAAGGGATCAGGCGATGGCGGTGTTGAGCGCGGAGGTGATTCCGGCACTTGATAAGTATCGCGCCTCATGGCAGAAGCTGATCGATTTCCAAACCGCTGCCATGGAGCAGAGTATCAAGGACGGCCAGGAATCCTATGCCGTGGGACGCAGAATTGCATTGTTGCTCCTGGTGGTTACTTTGATTGTGTCCCCGCTCGTGGCAATCGGCATTACGAAGAGCATCACGGTTCCCATCCAGCAAGCGGTAGAGCACGCGGAACGGATCGCCGCCGGCGACTTGACCAAGGAAATCCTGGTCACAAACTGTTCCGAGACCGGTAAATTGCAGCAGGCCATGCACGAAATGAGCAGCAGACTATCGAGCATCATCAGAGACGTCCGCGAAGGATCGGCAGCAGTAGCTTCCGCGGCGCAACAGGTCTCCTCCTCCTCGCAGAGTCTCTCGCAGGGCACCAGCGAACAAGCTGCGTCGGTGGAGGAGATGAGCTCCAGCCTGGAGCAGATGAATGCATCCATCAGCCAAAACGCCGACAACAGCCGGCAAGTGGAGCAGGCTGCTACCAAGGGAGCCCTCGCGGCGGAAGAGAGTGGCAATGCCGTTAAAGAGACCGTCGAAGCCATGAAGCAAATCGCGGCCAAGACTTCGGTAATCGAAGAAATCGCTTACCAGACCAACCTTCTTGCACTCAACGCCGCCATCGAAGCGGCTCGCGCAGGCGACCAGGGGCGGGGATTTGCGGTGGTCGCGGTCGAGGTTCGAAAGTTGGCCGAGCGAAGCCAGCTGGCGGCCCAGGAAATCGGCGGATTGGCGGGGAAGAGCGTCAGCGTAGCAGAACGATCCGGCCAATTGCTTTCCGACCTGGTTCCGTCCATCAAGAAGACTGCCGACCTGGTGCAGGATGTTGCCGCCGCTTCCACCGAACAATCCGGCGGAGTGACGCAGATCAACCAGGCCATGTCGCAAGTCGACACGGTCACCCAGCGCAATGCGTCATCGGCGGAAGAGCTTTCAAGTACCGCGGAAGAACTGGCCGCGCAGTCCGAGCAACTGCAGCAATTGATGACTTTCTTCCGGGTGGCGGGCGAGCAGCACGCCCATCGCAACGGCGACGGCAATCAACGCGTGACTATGCCGCTGAAACCGGCGTTCCGGAGCGACTCCCCGCGGCATAGCCACAAACAGCCGGTCAGCGGCAAGGCAGCCGAAGAAGCGAACTTTGCTCCGTTCTAAAGACGGAAGACGGAACGCAGTTCCGACAGCCGACCACAAGCTTAGCCGCACTCGGAAGGCTGGGCCGATGCGACGATGCAAGCGGCAGAAATGTGAGGAGTGAAACTATATGGGAGCGCCGAACCAAGGGAAGAATCAACTTCCTCTGAGCACCGTGCAGTACCTTACCTTTCTGACTGCGGGCGAGGAATATGCGATCGGCATTGGGAAGGTCAAGGAGATCATTGAGTACGAGGCTGTCACTACCGTGCCCAACACTCCGATCTGGATTCGCGGTGTAACCAACCTGCGAGGACGGGTCGTCCCGGTGGTCGACCTGGCGGTGAAGTTCGGATTGCCCGCCAGCCGCATCTCAAAGTTCTCTTGCGTCATCATCACGGAAGTGATGTTCCAGGGCGAGGAGTTGACCATGGGTGTTCTGGCCGATTCCGTATGCCAAGTAATTGAACTTTCGGCGGACGAAATAGAAGCGACCCCGGCTTTCGGTACTCGAGTGAAGACGGAATATCTTCTCGGCATGGGCGCATTGGGCAAGAAGTTCTGTCTGATTCTTGACATCGACAAGGTGCTCTCCACTGACGAATTGCTGGCGGTCACGGAGTCGGTTGCCGACGAAGGGTCTGTGCACGCTCCGGCCGTTGACCTAGGGGCGGACGCACCGGCGAAGCAAAAAGCAGCACATTTCGAGGCTGGAGCCTAGGCTGTGTCCGCTGAAACTGCTGCTGGCAAGCCTCGCACGTCCCGCCAGCTTGACCCGTGCCTTGATCAGTTACCCCACCTCTTCGTGAGCCCCGCGCTGTTCAATAAATTCCAGAAGCTCATCTACTCCGAAACCGGCATCTGGCTGGGCAACTCAAAAACAGCTCTTTTGTGCGGACGACTCTTTCGCCGGCTTCGGACCCTGGGAATTTCTTCACTGGAAAGTTACTACGAATGCGTTGCACAGCCGCACCAGCACGAGGAACGCGCCCAGATGATCGACGCGATCACCACCAACGAAACTCGATTCTTCCGCGAGCCCAGGCAGTTCGAGTTCATGGTGCAGAGAGTGTTTCCCCATTGGCAGGGAGATGCGGAACAGGGGTTGCGTCCCAAAAGAGTGCGGGTCTGGAGCGCAGGATGTTCGTCCGGGGAAGAGCCCTACACAGTGGCCATGTTGCTGGCCCGGCATCTTCCGGCGCAGGAAGGCTGGGACGTGCGGCTTCTGGCTACTGACATCTCGAACCGAGTGCTGGAAAAGGCCCGCAAGGGAGTTTATCCCATTGCGAAGGCGGCAGAGCTACCCTCGGATCTGCTGCACAGCTTCATGCTCCGCGGCATGGGTGAGCGAGACGGCGAGATGAAAGTGAAAGTGGAGATCCAGGAGATGATCGATTTTCAAAGGCTAAATCTCGACCAGGAAATGAATCTCGTTGAAAGTCCATTCGACGCCATTTTCTGCCGCAATGTGTTGATCTATTTTGACGCTGCTTCAAAATCCAGAGTGCTCGCCCGTCTTTCGCATCATCTTATCGTCAACGGCCTTCTGTTCGTGGGCCACGCAGAAAACCTAAGCAGCATGTCTTCCCAGCTGCAAAGCCTTGAGCCGACCATCTACACCAGGACAGGAGACAAAGAAATCCTGTGAAGACGCCTTTGAATGGAAATGGCCTGCAAGTTCTAGTGGTGGACGACTCGGCCATGGTCCGCCAGGTGATGCAGGCCATTCTGGCCACAGACCGCCGGATCAACGTGAAGGCCGCGGCGGATCCGCTGATTGCATGGGGAAAAATGCAGAAGGAATGTCCCGATGTTGTCATCACGGATCTGGAGATGCCCAGGATGGACGGCCTGACTTTCATCCGGAAAATCATGGAAGAAATGCCAACACCGGTGGTGGTCTGCTCCGGTCTGGCTACGCGGGGCACCGAACTCGCGTTCCGGGCGCTCGAAGAAGGAGCTGTCGAGGTGATCACCAAGCCCAAGGTTGGGGTGCGTGACTTCCTCCATGAGTCTGCCGTGACCCTTTTGGATGCGGTCTGGAGCGCGTCGCAAGCGCAGATCAAGCCCCGTCCGATAGCCGTACCTCGAGTGAATGCCGATGCCGTGCTGCCGCGCAAGAGCAAGTCCCTCTGTACAGCGCCGCCCACCGGGCTGATTGCGGTGGGGGCTTCAACCGGTGGAACGGAGGCCTTGCGTCTGTTTCTCGCGGCCTTACCGACCGACTGCCCACCCGTCGTGATTGTGCAGCACATGCCCGAAGTCTTCACCCGGGCGTTTGCGGAACGCTTGAACAAGGAATGTGCCATCGAAGTCGCAGAAGCCCGTGACGCCGACCGATTGCAAAATGGACGGGCACTGATTGCTCCAGGCAACCGGCATATGTTGATTAATCGCAGGGATGAAGAATTTATTGTCCAGATTATCGATGGGCCACTAGTCTCGCGGCATCGGCCAAGTGTCGATGTTCTTTTCCGCTCCGTGGCCATCTCGGCTGGGGCGAAGGCGGTTGGCGTCATCATGACCGGCATGGGCGACGACGGCGCCGAGGGCCTGTACGAGATGAAGGAGGCAGGAGCCGCGACCATTGCCCAGGACGAAGCAAGCTGCGTCGTGTTTGGAATGCCGAAGGAGGCGATCTCCCGCGGCGCCGTGGACGCAGTTATGCCTTTGGAACAGATTGCGCGCGCGGCCCTGAGCTTACAAGCTAGATAGGCAAGATGGAAGGTCGGAGGGGGCCAGTACCACGTTCACCAGAAGTTTCCGGTAGACGTATGAAGCCGCATTTTCGCATCAGTGCTGCAGAGTGCTACTGACGCCATCCAAGATATTCATCGCGTCCTTCAAAAATGTGTCTAAGAAAAGCTCCAATGTGCTCTTTCAGGGTCGCGGGCTGCGCCTTGCAGGTTTCTGCAGGGGCCTCCGGTTTCGTCTCTACCTTTGGATCGAGAGCGGGAGCTGCACCAGTAGCCGTCATTTAGTCTCCTTAGTTGAAGTCAAAGTTTTCTTAAGCTACCGGTGTACTGAAAAGAGGTCGGTAGAGATTTCTAATCGACTTCAATTCTAAGGAATTTCATATCTTCCGGCGAGGTCACGAACGTCATAGCACCGCAGGTTTACGAGCAGAATTCCGCGTACTCTGGTCCCGCTCCAGAGAACAAATTCGCCAATTTTTCGCAAGCGAAGGAAGATTGATCGTTATTTCACGAACGTCAGCCCGTGCGGCACGGCCCATTTGAAGACATAAGCGTAGAGCAGCACGATGATTCCGACGATGGAGCCGAGCGCCACCGAGTGCCATACCACAAAGCGGAAAATAATGCCCTCATTCCCGACCTGTTCTGTGGCCGCGGTAGCAATCGTGATCGATTGTGCGTCTACCATTTTGCCCATCACTCCTCCGGCACTATTGGCCGCGCACATCAGGATGGGATCGATGCCGAGCTGTTGAGAAGTGATTCGCTGCAGGCTTCCAAACAGCGCATTAGACGATGTATCGCTGCCGGTCAGCGCCACTCCCAGCCATCCCAGGAAGGTGCCGAAGAATGGATACAACCACCCAGTGCGCGTAAACGCCAGGCCCAGCACGGCATCCAAGCCGGAGTAGCGGGTCACATAGCCCAGACCGAGCATGAACGAGATGGCTATCATGGCAAGCCGCATCCGCACCAGCGTTCTCCAAAAGATTTTCATCAATTGCAGCGGGCCCAGCCCGAGCAGGAATCCGGAAACAATTGCGGCAAAGAAGCATCCTGTGCCGGTGGCGGAGAGCCAGTTGAAATCGTAGCGCGCTGCTTCGGGCGTTGGCTTGGTAACAACGGGAGCCGCGCGTGAAATCGCGTTGTGTAAGTAAGGCACATCCCAGCCTGGCGGACCCGGCCTCACTTTGCCATTGGCCAGCACCACCTTGAACGCCGGCGTGGTGGCCTGGTTCATGGCCAGTTTTATCTTTGGTAGTCCCCACAGCAAGACAAATAGCGAGAGGATTGCGAAAGGCGTCCAGGCCTTGAAGACCTGTCCGGCAGTGTAGGTGTGCACTTTGACAAGTCCATCGAACTTCTCCGCCGGCCATTCGCCGCCCATGTCGTCAGCGATCGGCGCCGCTGGTGGAGGAGGAGCGGCCGGCTTGTCATCATAATCGAATCTCCAAATCTTCTTCGGCTTCCAGAATCGGAGAAAAATCAGGACAGCGGCCAGCGAGACCACGCCTCCCATGATGTCAACCAGATTACTGTCGACGTAATTCGACCAAAAGAACTGCGTAAGTGCGAACGAAACCCCTACAACCGCGATGGCCGGAAACACTTCAAAGGTATCCCTCCAATTGACCATGGTTCGCACCAGCCAGAAAGGCACAATGATGGCGGTAAAAGGAAGGATGCGTCCAATCATGGCGTTGAGATCGGATTCCGGCAGAGCCGTTACGGCCGCGAGGGCGTGAACCGGTGTGCCGATGGCGCCCCACGCGACCGGAGCGGTATTGGCGATCAGATTTAGTGCAGCGGCATGGAACGGCTTGAAGCCAAGGCCGATCATGAATGCGCCGGCAATTGCCACCGGTGCGCCGAAGCCCGCCGCTCCCTCGATGAATGCTCCAAAACAAAAGGCCACCAACAGCACTTGCAGCCGCCGGTCGGCCGTAATTCCGGCCACCGACTCTTTCATGATTTCAAATTGGCCGGTCTCCACCGAGATGTCGTAGAGATACACCGCGGCTAGAACGATCCATGCAATTTTCAAAACTCCGAATGCCACGCCATATCCAAAGCTGAGGGCTGCCAGCGTGGGGGGCATTTTGAAGAAGATAATTGCGACGGCCACGGCGGTCGATGCCCCCGCGATCGCACACCAGTGCGGCCTTACTTTAAGACCCGCAAGCAGCCCGAAAAGAACGATGATGGGAAGAGCCGCAACCAGCGTGGACAGCCACCAATGGCCGAGTGGGTCGTAGATCTGGGTCCACTGCATTTACAACCTCCTGGCGAATAGATTTTCTGCCCGCAGAGATCGGCACGCGAAATGCAACGCTGCAATTGTTTCAAAACCGCAACCTAGCTTGCTTCCCAGCTCTTCGGCACATTCACGTAAGAACGATCCAATTCCGCAACCGAGGGACAGCCGAGCAATCGCAACGTGCGCTCCAGATCAACCCGCAGGATATCGATCGCACGGTCGACTCCAGCTTCACCGGCGGCCGCTAACCCGTAAGCATAGGCGCGCCCGCACAGTACGGCGCGCGCGCCCATGCAAAGAGCTTTGGCAATGTCAGTTCCGCGCCGAATGCCGCCGTCCATCAGTACTTCAATGCGGCCTTGCACCGCCTCCGCAACTTCAGGCAAGGCCCGCAAAGACGCGGGCACTCCATCCAGTTGCCGCCCGCCGTGATTGGAAACTGAAATCGCCGCGGCCCCTTCATCCATCGAGCGTCGCGCATCATCTGCTGTCAGCACGCCCTTGACGACGATCGGCCCCTTCCAGATTTCTCTGATCCAGCTCAGGTCGGTCCAAGTTACCGCGGACTCCGCTAAAGCAGCGTTGATATCGACCAGTGGCATCTCCCCCTTGCCCGGCACGATTACATTGGGTAATCCAGGCAGACCACCATCCAGCAGGTAGCTGATGAGCCAGCCCGGACGCGAAAGTATTTGCGGTAGAAACGGGATTTTCTCGAATGGTCCGCCGCTGATCAATTCCTTCATGCCATTGCGATAATCGCGTTCGCGGATTCCAGATACCGGAGTATCAATCGTTACTACCAGGGCGTTGAACCCGGCAACGCGCGCTCTTTCGATAACCGCCTCGGCCGCGCCACGCCCGCCCATTAGATAGAGTTGATAAAAAACTGGGCCCGTGGAAGCAGCTCTCACGTTTTCCAACTTGTGCCCGGAGATCGTCGACAGAATATATCCAGTGCCTGCCCTGCCAGCGGCTCGTGCGGCCGCTACTTCGCCGCCCGGATGCATGAGACGGCTGTACCCGACAGGCGCAAGCAGGAACGGCAGAGAAAGGTCGAAGCCCAGAACTCGCGTACACAAATTGCAGTTTGCGACTGCAACCGCATGTCTGGGTCGAAACGTGACATCACTAAATATCCGGCAATTCTCCCGCAGCGTGACCTCACCTTCGGCGCCGCCATCGAGGTAATCGAAGACAGATTTCGGCACCCTCTCTCGTGCGATCGGGCGGAAGTCCTCAATGCAAACCACTCGGGGTGACGCCACAGTGTGCGCGGATCTCGTCATGTTCAATTCCAAAATCCAAAACCTTGAAGCAGGACGGTATCCTATCACCAGAAGAAACCGGTACGGAATGAAATTTTCCTTGGTCTGAGGAGGTCTGATTCGGCTAGCAATGCAGGGCGAGCCGGCACTGTCTGCTGGCATTGAAAGCCCTACTAGCTCCGAAAGCAGATTTGCATCAGAATTGCCCCACCTAACGAAGCCAACAGCGCGAGGGGCATGGCCACAGCGCCTACCTTGAGAAAACTCCAGAAACTCACATCGACCTTCTCCTTGCGCAACGCGATGAGCCATAAAATGGTCGCGAGCGAGCCGGTAATCGAGAGATTCGGCCCCAGGTCGACGCCTATGAGCACGGCATCAGCGAGCAGACCCCGAGCGTGCGCCGCCTGCAATGTGCTCCCAGCAATCAGTCCAAGAGGAAGATTATTGATTAGATTGTTTGCTATGCCTACGGCAAATCCTGTTATGAACGTACCCGCACTGGGCCCGAGTTCTTGGGCCTGGGCGAACCACTCTTGCGTCCGGTGCATTGCGCCGATACTCTCCATCGCCTCCACCATTACAAAAAGGCCGGCGACGAGAGCCAAGGTTGACCAACTGATCTCGCGAGCCAACCCCCATGGATTGCTGCGTGCCTTGATCGACACCGCGGCTGTAATTACGAGAGCAACCAGGCAGGTTGGCAAGCCCAAATCCATGCCCAGCGAGGATGCCGCTAACAGTACGATTACCGTCACTGCCAATCCCGCCAGCACCAGCTTGCCATCGCTCCTTAGCGGTGCAGCTTCGACTTGAAATTCGATGCGGTCAGATAATTCATTCCGAAAAAGCCAGCGCATCACGATGAACGTAGTGGCGATGGAGATCAGACATGGAACGCCGAACGACTGCATCCATCGCCCCAAGGGCGGCATCTGGCCGTGAAAGACAACCAGATTTGCGGGGTTTGAAATTGGCAGAAGAAACGATGCCGCGTTTGCGATAAAAGCGCAAACGAAGAGGTAGGGCAGAGGGTCGACCTTGGCCTTGCGCACGGCGGTCAGGATAGCGGGCGTTAGAACCACGGCCGTCGCGTCATTTGACATGAAGATGGTCACGAATGTTCCCGCGGCATAGACCAGCGCGAAAAGCCGTGAGCAGGAGCCATTGGCACGCCGCACGGCGACCGACGAAAGCCAATCGAAGACCCCGTGCTTGCGAGCAAGTTCCGATAGCAACATCATCCCGATAAGGAAAAGGCAGACATCCAGTGCCTTCAAGGCGGCGCGCGCGGCGAGATGCCAGGACACCAACCGGAGCAGGAGCAATAAGAGGACGCCACCGCCAATCCAGTAACCTTCCGGAATGTTGCGCGGACGGATGAGCATCAGCAGGATGCTGATGCCAACGATGAGCGATAGCAGAAGATGCGTCGCCGAAATCATCAACCACTATCTCCCGTTCTTATTCGATGCGCGGAAAAATCGTCGGATGAAAGGATTAGACTTTACCATTCAAGTCAGATCAGGGACGAATTTTCGTAGCGATCAGGACACGATCGTAACGATTTCGATTGCACTGGCCGTTCCACCCTTATGTACCAGCACGGAGTTTTCCCGTCTTTCCAGAAACAAGTCGACGTTTACGCCGCCACAATTAAGATCTTTGATGGCAAGGGTCGGAATTCCCTCTGGAAGATAGGGGTCATCGAAGAGGATTCGCTTGCGCTCGGCATCGATGGAAATACCGAGACAGGCTTGCAGAATCAGAAATGGAGCGGCTGCCGCCCAGGCCTGCGGCGAGCAAGCCACGGGATAAAGAGTGGGACCTTCGCCTGCGCGGCGGTCGATGCCGCAAAAAAGTTCGGGGAGCCGGTGCAAGTCGACCATGCTGCTGAGGTCGAGCAGCCCCATAAATATCCGGCCCGCGAGTTCCTTGTGTCCGTATTTTGCGAGCCCGCTCGCAATGAGCGAGTTGTCGTGCGGCCATATCGATCCATTGTGATATGAGAGTGGATTGTAACGCGCCCCGCTGGTCGCGACCGTGCGCACGCCCCAGCCGCTGAATGACTCCGGCTCGAACAGCGTTTCGGCAACTCGCCGCGCGCGCTCTGGGGACGCGATGCCCGTATATAAACAGTGACCCGCGTTCGATGTGCGGACACGGCAAGGCCGCTTCTGCCCATCGAGTGCCAGAGCATAGGTGGAAAGATCTTCGCACCAGAATTGTTCTTCAAAGCGTGCACGCAGATCCTCCGCCTCCACTTCCAGCGCGGCCGCCCTCGGGGATCCTCCGGCAAAACGGCACAAATAAGCGGCAGCCAGCTTGGCGGCGTAAACGTAACCCTGTACTTCGCAGAGCGCGATCGGAGGTTGGGCAATACTTCCGTCAGCATGGAAAATTGAATCATTGGAGTCCTTCCAGCCCTGCTGAACCAGTCCCTTCGCGGAGCGTTGCTTGTATTCCACAAAGCCGTCCCGATCGGTATCTCCGAACTCGTCTATCCAGTTCAACGCGCGCTCAATGTGTGGCCACAAATGTTGTATAAACTTGCTGTCTCCCGTGCGCTCGCAGTAAGCGCGGGCCAGCATGATGAAAAGTGCCGTAGCATCCACGCTGCCGTAGTATTTGCCGAACGGAACTTCGCCAAGGGCCGCCATTTCTCCACAGCGCATTTCATGCAGGATTTTCCCTGGCTCGGCCTCAACTGCAGCATCGACTTTATCGGCCTGACTCGAAGCTAAACATTCCAGAACGCCCTTCGCTATCGCTGGATTCAGCCACAGAGTCTGTAACGCAGTGATGATCCCATCCCTGCCGAAAACCGTACCGAACCACGGCACTCCGGCATAGGGATAATTCTTTTCCGGATTTCCCACCATCATCATTTGCACATCGGCGATAGAACGGTTGATCCAGTCATTGAAGCGGGAGTTCGAACTGTACATGCGGGGAAAAGACTCGCCCATTTTATTCAGTTCGTGGCGAGCCGCGTTTATGGCCTTCGAATAACTAATGGCGTGGCGCTCCGGATCAGAGTCGCACGATATGGACAAACGAAAGCTGGTTCTTTCTTTTGGGCGGAGCCGAACGTCGTAGTCGAGTGCCCGCTCAGTAGCATGTGTGGGCGAACCATCCCACTGAATGCGGGTTCGCCGCACTACGTGGTCCAAACCCGCGTAGGACAGCAGAACCGATTGTTCATCCATTTCTGGCGGAAGACGATTTCCTCTTTGTGGCCTGCGCATTCCGCGCACTTCGAAAATATCTGCGAAGTCTGCGTCAAAGGTTGTGCGGAAGGGAATGAACAGCTCAGAGAGACCATGATTGACAAACTCGATCTCTTCGTAACAAGTGTTGTTCCATAGAAACCTTGAGCGCAACACATGCAGCGTTCCCCGCGGCACCACCACCTCGTTGTTACGCGAAACATCCAGATTCGCCAAGTCGCCTGCAAAAAGGAAGTTGCCCGTCTCTACCGTTGAACTTAGGAGCAGAGGCCGTGTCCCCCACAGCAGCACCATCAGCTCCGACAAATGTCGCGTGTCTTCAAAGAACAGCCCCTGTTCGCCCATGCCGCTAGTCTGGACATCACCGAGGCGGTCGAAAACAAAAAACGTTCTCCCGTATTTGAGAACGCGCGCCCGATCGTCGGTTGGCGATTGAGAAGTTGCTATGTAGTAGTGTTGGGTACCGGGTCCGTCCAACTCAGGGCTCCATCGCCAAGGGTAATGACCGTTGGCTCTTTTCGAATCAGTTTGCTGTAAATATTCAGGTAATCCCGTGCCATGCGCTCATCCGAGAAGTTCCGCTCGAAATGTTTGCGACAATTCCAACGATCGATTTCTCTTAAGTGGTTTACAGCATCTACCGCACCATCGGCATCTTCAACGATGAAGCCAGTGACCCCGTCTTCAATCACTTCGGGCACCGAGCCAGACCGGTAGGCGATGACAGGCGTCCCGCAAGCCAAAGCCTCGATCATCACAATTCCAAAAGGCTCGGGCCATTGGATGGGGAACAAGAATCCCGCTGCATTTCCCAGGAAATCATTCTTCTCGCTGTTTCCGATCTCGCCTATGAATTCGATGTGATCGTCATCCAGCAGAGGCTCGATGCGGTTCTCAAAATATTCCAAGTCTGCGGGATCTACTTTCGCGGCAACCTTTAACCGCAGCCCGGAGCGCCGGGCAATCTCAATGGCCTCATCCAAACCTTTTTCGGGAGAAACTCTGCCTAGAAACGCCAGGTATTTTCCGTCTCCCTGCTTGAGCGTTAGGGCCTTTCGTGGCATTCCGTGACGTACCGTGGCTTGCCAGTTCGCCCAGGGTAGCGGTGTCCTCTGCGCATCCGAGATTGATACCAGCGGCAACTCCCGGAAAGTCTGATATAGAGGCACGAGATCCGGAATGTCCAATCGTCCGTGCAGCGTGGTCAGGCACGGCACTTCCGACCGCCGGCTCAAGGAAAAGTGAAGATAGTCAACGTGGGAATGAATCAGATCGAAGTTCGCCGCTTCCCGGAACACTTCTTCCATCATGACCACGTGATGCGCCACCGGATCTTTGCACTGAGCGTTAAGCCTCAATGCCCTGGGGCATATGGGCACCAGCCGGGCGTTAGTCACAGAATCGCCGCTGGCGAACAATGTGACATCGTGTCCGAGACGCACCAACTCCTCGGTGAGCCAGTACACTACACGCTCGGTGCCTCCATACAGTACGGGCGGAACGCTTTCGTAAAGCGGTGCTACCTGCGCAATTCTCATTCAGTCACGCCCTTAATTGGAGCGGTTTGCATCCCGCAATCAGCAGCCATTACTAAACAATAAACGTCGAATGTCGCAGGGGTCTATAAGGTGGGCGCTGTAGCAAAGTCGCCCTTCGTGGGAAGCTGAGCTTCCTCGATTTCTCCGAAGGATCGATTTCTCGAATCGATATGACAAGATTCGCGGACTGCAAGGGAAATAACGAGAAGGTCCGCCAGTCGTGTCCTGGGACCGCAATCCCTAACAACCTCAAGCAAAAGAAGCACATCCAACGTCCGTGCCCGAATCGTCCAAATCCGCTCACCGAGGCGAAGACCTTCCCGTCACATCGTCCATCCCGATGGAAGTTCCCGAAGAACAGGCCACTTTATTTCGAGAGGTTCTGACGGCGCTTGAGGAGAGGCACCTTCCATACGCGGTTTCGGGGGCTTTTGCGCTGCGTGCGCATACCGGGATCTGCCGATTCACGAAAGATCTTGATCTCTTCATGACCGCGAAAACATCCGGCGAGGTCTTCCCTTTTCTGCGCGAACGTGGCTTCGATTGCGACGTGGTCGATCCCGTATGGCTGGCCAAGGCTCGCAAAGGAGATTTTTTCGTGGACCTGATCACAGGCATGAGCAACGGCGTGATTGTGGTGGAAGATTCCTGGATCGAGCGGGCCAGTCCGGTTGTTGTGCATGGGGTTAAGACTCGTGTACTGGGTCCGGAGGAACTGGTGGCGTCGAAAATCTTCGTGGCCAAGCGGGAGCGTTTCGACGGCGCTGACATTGCCCACGTAATTTACGGCACCTACGGCGCCTTCGATTGGGAGCGGGAGCTCAAGTTGGTGGGTGAACACTGGGAGATGCTTTTGTGGTCGCTGCTTCTGTTTCGTTACGTGTATCCCGCCCAGACCCACTACGTTCCAGCCGCGATATGGCGCAAACTATTGCGCGGGTTCGAAACTCAGATCGCAAACCCTTGTCCTGACGCCAGGTTCCGGGGAAGTCTGGTGGATGAGAATATGTTTGCGATCGACATCAATGAATGGAAACTGGCGAACATTCTCGAAGAAACGCGTCAGAAACGTCTCGCCGAAATCGATGCTCTTCCAAAGTATAGCGGCGCCGTGCATTGCACGAGCCTGCTGAATGGAATTGCATGAGAATCGCGGCCACAGCTGATTTGCATTTCACGCCTCAGGGCTATACCAAGCTGAAAGATCAGTTCGAAAAGGTGCGCGACCAAGCCGATGTTCTTGTCTTAGCAGGCGATCTGACGAACTTTGGTCAGCCCGACGAAATGGAGCCATTGCTGAACGTTCTGGTTCGTTTGCGTGTGCCCACCATTGTCGTGCTTGGAAATCACGACTATGAAAGCGGGAAGGAGGCAGAGCTTGCACGGCTGATCTGCTCCTCCGGAATTAAACTTCTCGATGGAAGTGCCTACGAGAGAGATGGAGTGGGTTTTGCCGGAACCAAGGGGTTCGTGGGTGGATTTGGGCGTGGAATGTTGACGGCGTTCGGAGAACGCGAGATCAAAGAATTTGTTCGGGTTTCCGTGGATGAGGCGCTCAAGCTGGAGCGCGCGATGTCTCAACTTCGTACCAAGAAACGGGTTGTGGTGCTGCACTATTCTCCCATCGCAGAAACCGTGCAAGGCGAGGCTCCTGAGATATTTCCTTTCATGGGAAGTTCGCGGCTGGCTGAGGTGGTCGACCGTCACGGAGCTGACTTCGTGTTGCATGGCCATGCCCATCACGGAAAGCCGGACGGCCGGACCACGGGGGGGGTCGCGGTACACAACGTTGCCATCTCTTTACTGCAGGCGCAAGAGCCTTCGAGGGTGTACCGGATTTTTGACGTATAAGGCGCATCCGGAGGTGCGATCTTTCGTAACTGTTAACGAAATAGTAATGTCATGCTATAATGACTTCAACGCTACTGCCACGGTTTGCTCGTGACGCGGTTGATCCTGTTGGATCAAGATTTATCTCCGCTTTTCCTGCCCACCGTTTATTCAGCGCCAAATCAAAATAACTATGAGCGGCTGGGAACTCACGACAAGTGTATTCAGAGTTTGATTAAGCCCTCCAGAAAGAAAATTACGAATGACAAGTTTTACGGAACTACCGCTTTCTTCTGCTTTGCAGCAGAGGCTGGCGACAGCTCAATTCATTATCCCTACGCCAATTCAGGCGCAGGCTATCCCTTGCGCCCTTGAGGGCAAGGACGTCCTCGCGACAGCGCAGACCGGTACCGGTAAGACGCTGGCGTTTCTTATCCCGATCATTGAAATGTTGCAGCGCGAACCGGCGCAAAAAGCCCGCGTGCTGGTTTTGCTCCCCACGCGCGAATTGGCCATTCAGGTCAACGAGGAGTACGAAAAATTGCGGGGCAGGGAACTCTCGAGGGCCGCGCTGGTAATCGGCGGCGTCTCCGAAAAGGCTCAGATCCAGGCGGTGCGCGCCGGAGCCGCGATGGTAATTGCCACTCCGGGCCGTTTGCAGGATTTCATCAGCCGCAAGCTGGTTGACTTGCGCGAGATCAAAATTCTCGTTCTTGACGAAGCCGATCGCATGCTCGATATGGGCTTTCTGCCTGCCATTCGCCGCATCCTCGCGGTGCTGCCGCAACGCAGACAGACACTGTGCTTTTCGGCCACGATGGAGCAGTCTGTTGCCGGCCTGGTAAACGACTCGATGCGGGATCCGGTTCGTGTAGCCGTTGGCTCGGTGCTCAAGCCTGTCGAGAGCGTCCGCTTGCAAGCTTACGAAGTGCGTCCCGCCGAGAAGGCCGATGTGCTGCGGCAACTGCTCTATGCCGAGAAAGGACAGACGTTGATCTTCGCCCGTACCAAGCGGGGAACGGAACGACTGGCCAAAGAGTTGGTGCGCGAAGGTTTTTCCGCCGCCATGATCCATGGTGACCGCTCACAATCGCAGCGCAATGGCGCGCTCAGTGGATTTCAGCAAGGGAAGTTCCAGGTGCTGGTGGCGACTGACGTGGCGGCACGCGGCTTGCACATTGATGATGTCGCGCACGTAATCAATTACGATCTACCCAAAATGGCCGAGGACTTCATCCATCGCGTCGGGCGGACTGGCCGCGCCGGATCCGAAGGACTCGCCTCCAGCTTAGTGGCCGGCGCCGAAGTTATCGAACTTCGTCATATCGAGCGCGTTCTCAAACTGCGCATCGAACGCAAGCAGGTGGATTGGGCCAATGCAGAGCGCTCGCAGCATGTTGTCCAAAACACGCTGGCCAGCAGGACTCTGACCAGGTTGCCTGGCGAGGTGTTTGCGTAAAAGGCGTTGAGAATTCACAAGCAAGGAAAAAGGGCGCGTCTTCAAGACGCGCCCTTGCTTGTTTAGAAACCTTAGGAACGGCGTTATGGTTCGGTTTTTTCTGGACTGCGTTCGCGGGGAAGACTTGAGATATCGCTGTCGTCAGCACCCATTTGGAAAAGAGCGGCCTGCTCGGCTGCGTGTTTCTGTAGTTCGCTCAAGTCCATATCGCTCGAGTCGCCGGACGTTCCTAAAGGCTCGTCGGTTTTGCGTTGAATCCTGCGCTCGGCTTTATCGCGTTGTTTTTGCTGGCGCGTGTGTTCTTTCTGGCGTTTGGTAAAGCTTGATCGACCTCGTCCTGGCATACCCGTCTCCCCGTAGTCAATTTTTGCAAATCGCAGTTGTCGCCAGGTGCATTTCGTTCAAGTGCAAAAGCTCCTGGCGCAACCGTCTCCCCTCGTGTTGTTGGTTGTGCGTCCTACCAGCGCGGTTCGCGAGGCTGGCGCGCGTGACCCTGGTAGTCGTCGCGACTGCCGCCACCTCCGCCGCCAAAACGCTTTCCGCCACCCCCGCCGCGCGGAGCATCGGTCTTTGGTTTTGCCTCGTTGATTTTCAGCGCTCGGCCGCCCAGTTCAGTCCCGTTCAAGGCAGCGACCGCCTTGTCCGCTTCCGCGGGATTGGTCATTTCCACAAAGGCAAAGCCCCGCGCGCGGCCGGTCTCACGGTCGGTAACAATACTGACTTTCTCGACTGCGCCATGCGCCTCAAATACACCGCGCAATTCGGCTTCCGTGGTGCTGTGAGGTAAGTTGCCAACATACAAATTCTTCATAATGGTTCTTCTCTCTGTACTGCGATTGTTGCTGCAAAAGTTGGTGGAGAATGGATCTCTTCGGGCTCGGAGTGCCGTTCGATTGCTTCGGCCCAGCGGGACGGCCTGGGCGTTTCCCGTATGGCCCGCGAACGAGCCTCGCTGACCGAGCGCACCGAGGAGATTCGTTTGCAGGCTTCTAATATTCCCCAGCGCTGCGAGATATTTGCTGAACCTTGGGCAAGCAGAGCAGCGACCATCTCTCTGTTAAGAGCGTCCGCATCCATATCAGATGGAGCTGCATCGGAATGAGGCGCAGCCGCCAGATACTCGGGGCCGCCCACGAAGAAAGCAATGCGCTGCGTCGGGTTCGCGCCGCGAATGTCAGTACAGAACTTGTCCCGGCTCTCCGCTTCGCCGGTTGCGTTAATCAGAACCAGATTGTATAAGTCGGCTCGCCACCAGCAGCGTGCCTCAAGCACATCGGCGGCGCAATCGACGTCGATGCCGAGTTTTCTCATCACGTCGGCCCGCAAATCGCGTTTCGTCTGTGAAGTATCCAGCAGGAGGACACGCTTTTTCTTCGGCAAGATGACACTCGAAGTCGAGACCGGCAGTGTCACTGGGGACGTGGTCATTCCGCCTTCTCCTTCTGGTTGCCCTGCGATCCCGCGGGCACCAGATGCTTCTCGGCCAGGGCTTTCAACATTTTCTGATTGCTGACGCGCCGGCTGATCTTATGCCTGCGTCGCCGGTTGAATCTCGCTTTGTCGCCGTTGACTCCGGACATTTTTGTCTCCTGCCCTTCGGGGCTGATTAACGTAAAAACGGGGCGTTATTCTGAGGCTCTAGTTTCATTTGCTGCGTTGCAGCGCGCGTGCGCCGGGTGGCACTAACCCACCTACAAGATGGCCATCCCGCAGAGCGGTTCCGGGAAGCGAGGCTCATGGGATCGGGAGAGAATTCCGGGGACCCTCAACGTCAACATGCTACTCGCCTTTCAGAGAATGTTCTCAATCGCGAAGGCGGAACGTGCTGGCTAGGGTGTCTTCGAGGTCAAGACCTTCAGTATACGCTGCATTCGTGAACTCTGCTGAAGTTTCGAGGCACGCAAGGTCATCTCAAGCTCACGCAACCTAAAACAACGGAGCCATAGTACGGGGCATGTTTATGGGTTGGAAAAAGGTCTGCGTGAGGGCTTGGTTGACCAGCACCGTCCTTCTTCTCGCTGCCGAACAAGCCGGCTCAAGCGCGGGTGCGGCGCCCCTGCACCTATGGCTGCGAAGGGCTAACTTCACTGGGAGGCGCACTTTTGCAGAGGAGCAAACAGATCAACAAGACTCCTCCTCCCACTCCTCCGCCAATCTCCAGCCATTTTGTATTCAGCGCATGGCCGGCTCCCTGGGGCGATTCGGCCCCGCAAACGGCCGATTCGTCGCGCGTGGCTTGCTCTCCTTCATGCACTATGCCGGACTCGGATAAACTGCTCTGCGAAGATGTTTTGCCGAGAGCGCCGATCCGCTCGATCTTCACGTCATTCTTGTGAGCCGCAATCTGCACCGTCCCGCTCGTGTCGGTCACATCGTATTGCGTTCGGTTGCGGGAGAGAGGTTCCACCTTTAAGCAATTCACGTGAACGCTCATCGATGTAGAAGTTCCCACGGATACGCTTCCGTGCTCCAAAACCAGAGAACTGCCTTGAAACTTGACGACAGATTCTCCCTGGATCAGGATGGACGATCCTTCAGCGTCGAGATTGGCGATGAAGCCGGGTTTGGTCTCCAGCAAATCTCCCGGAAACACAGCGCTGGAATCGGCTACCTCCATGCCGTTCACCCACACTCCGCCTGTACTGCGCAAGATGGCAGAGCCCGTGTCCGCGGCCATCAGCGACAGCGGGAACAGGATGATCATTAGCCAGGAAACGAAATTACGTGAAGCGGACACACTTATACCCACATTAAATTGGCACACAGTACTCCGAGAAGATCGTAGCGGCAGGGAGCCTCATCGTCTATTAGCTCTCTGGATGCTGCGCGCAAAAGTAACTTCGGACCGTCCCAGACACTTTTCTGCGTCCGGCGTACCGACTCCGGTATGCTTGGCAATATGTTTTGATGAAGCTGAATCGATGAAGAGCTATTGCCGAGTTTGATCCGAGATCGTTTGATCTGAAAGTCGTTTGATCTGAAAATCGTTTGACCGAAAATGCGAACAATTTCCACCAACGGCCCGGTGATTGAATTCCGCGACGTGCTCTACGTGCTTCCTAACGGCCAAATGCTACTGCGAAGCCTGAATTTGCAAGTGCAGAGAGGCGAGACTTTGGTTTTACTGGGACGCAGCGGCTCCGGCAAAACCACCACACTCAAGCTGATCAATCGTCTCCTGAACCCGAGCGGCGGCGAAGTACGCGTGAACGGTGCGCCCACCGCCGAGAGCGACGTGATTCGCTTGCGGCGAAGCATCGGCTATGTCATACAGGATGTGGGACTGTTCCCGCATTTCACGGTAGAACGCAATATCGGCCTCGTTCCGCGAATCGAAGGCTGGTCCTCAAACCGCATTCATTCGCGCGTTGAAGAGTTATTGCAGATGGTCGGGCTCGATCGAGAAATTGCTTCTCGCTATCCTCACCAGCTCTCTGGCGGTCAGCGGCAGAGAGTAGGTGTGGCGAGAGCCCTCGCCGCTGACCCGTCAATCCTGCTCATGGACGAACCGTTCGGCGCGCTCGACGCGCTTACCCGCGATCAATTGCAGCGCGAGTTTCTCTCGCTTCAGCAGCGCCTAAACAAAACAGTAGTTTTCGTTACGCACGACCTGCGCGAGGCCTTGAGGCTTGGCTCGCGCATTGCGCTGATGGAAGGAGGACGGTTGGTCACAGTTCTGCCCCCGCAGGATTTCCTGCGCTCGACTGACTCATTGGCCGCTGCCTATGTGCAAGCTTTCGGAGAAGGACTGAACTCAGTCGCAACTCGAGGATCGGAATGAACGTCTTTCACTTCTTCCTGCAGCACCACGAAGAAATTCTGGAACTCACACTGGAGCATCTGTGGCTGGTAGGAATTTCCACTGTGCTGGCGGTGCTGATCGGCATTCCGCTTGGCATACTCAGCGCCCACTGGCCGGTTTGGAACAAGCCAGTGTTGGGAACCGCCAATATCATCCAGACGATTCCAAGTCTCGCGCTGTTTGGTTTTCTGCTGCCCGTGCCCTGGATCGGTGCTCGTGCCGATCGCCTGGCTATCCTCGCGCTCACTCTTTACGCCCTCCTGCCTGTGATTCGCAATACTTACACGGGAATTCGCGGTGTCGATCCATCCGTCGTCGAAGCCGGGCGCGGGATGGGACTAACAGGCCGCCAGCTTTTGTTTCAGGTGGAGTTGCCGCTGGCCGTGAGCGTGATTCTTTCCGGCATCAGAGTGGCGGTAGTCGTCTCGGTGGGACTTGCCACTATCGCCGCCGCGATCGGCGCCGGAGGCCTGGGAGAGTTCATTTTCCGCGGGCTCGCGATGGTGAACAATCAACTCATTCTGGCTGGTGCCGTCCCCGCAGCAGTGCTTGCGTTATCGGCCGATTTCGGTTTGGGATGGCTGGAGAGGCGTTTGCAGCCGCGATGAAACTGGATGGCCATGGACAGCCTTGCAGCGTTCTCCAAGCGTCGCGCGTGACCGCTCTGTTCGCAGTTTTCCTGGCTTTGCTGCTAACTTCTTGTGCGCCATCGCATGCGAACCGCGTTGTAATCGGATCCAAAAACTTCACCGAGTCGCTGATGCTGGGTGAACTTCTCGCTCAGATGGTGGAAGCGCGCACGCAGGTAAAAGTCGAACGACGCTTCTATCTGGCAGGAACTTATATCTGCCAGCAGGCGATGCTGGCAGGACGCATCGATATCTATCCCGAATACACCGGCACTGCGCTCACCGCCATCTTGAAACAGAAGGTTGCGGGCGATCGGAAAGCTGTGTATCAACGCATCAAAAGCGAATATGAAACGCACTTCGAACTTACACTCAGTCCCCCGTTCGGATTCAACGATACTTTTGCCATGGAGATTCGGGGCGACGAGGCTCGCCGCCTGAATCTCAAGACGCTATCACAGGCAGCCGCATTCGCTCCCCAATGGCGCGCCGGTTTTGGCTATGAGTTCATGGAGCGTCCCGACGGTTACGCCGGGCTCGCAGCCGCTTATGGTCTCCACTTCGCCGCGCCGCCGCGTGTCATGGATCTCGGCCTTTTAGCTCCGGCGTTGAAGGATCATCAGATTGATATTGCCGCCGGCAACGCCACGGACGGGCTGATCCCAGCGCTCGATTTGTTCGTTCTCGAAGATGACCGCCGCTATTTCCCTCCGTATGAAGCGGTCGCGGTAATTCGGCAACAGACACTGCAACAGCATCCAGAAGTTGGCGAAGCGATCGCGGAGCTAGCCGGCGAGATTTCCGATCAGGAGATGCAGAAATTAAATTACGCTCTCGATGGCCAGCATCGCGATGCAAAAGAAGTCGCGCAGGAATTTCTTCGGAGCAAGGGATTAATTCGTTGACTCAACCTGTATTCCTGACGTTCAAATGAGCAACTCTCCCCTCAGCGTGAGCACGCCTCGCCCCTTGAGAATCACGCGTTCCCCTTTGACTTCGCACCACAATTCTCCCCCGCGCTCCGAGACTTGTCGCGCGTGCATGGTCGCCTTGCCCAACCGCCGAGCCCAATAGGGAGCCAGCGAGCAGTGGGTCGATCCTGTAACCGGATCTTCCGGAATGCCGTAACTAGGCGCAAAATAGCGGGACACAAAATCCGCATCCCCACCTGGAGCTGTGATCGCAACTCCGGCGGGATGGAGTTTCTCGAGCAGCCTGAAATCGGGACGAATACTCTTGACCTCGTCCTCGCGCTCATAAACCGCAAAGTAGTTGTCTTCGATTTGCATAACCTCAGCGGGAGTCTTTTCCAGCCCTTCGATCAGCGCCGAAGGCGGCTTAGCGCAAGGCCAAGGTGCAAGCGCGGGGAAGTCCATCGCGAACAAATCGCCATCACGAGAAACAGTGAGCGTCCCGCTGAAGCGGGTTTCGAAGCGCACCGAATTGCGTCCGTATGCAAGAACTTGCATCAATACAAACGCGGCGGCCAATGTCGCATGTCCGCAAAGTTTCACCTCACAGCGTGGCGTAAACCACCGGAGTTGGTAATGTTCGCCCCGCGGAACGAAATAAGCGGTCTCAGAAAGATTGTTTTCCGCGGCGACCGCAAGCAATAACTTGTCATCTAACCACTCCACGAGAGGGCAGACCGCGGCCGGATTGCCGGCAAAGGGGCTTGCAGTGAAGGCGTCTACATGAAATAGCGCAAGAGACATCCCCCTATGGTACTCGGAGGGAGACGCAGATAGAATCGTCAGACTGGCGTTTGGGGTCTGCCTTCCGGCACCCCTTGTTCATTAGTAGATTCGGAGATTCGTATGCCAGCCATTTACAGTGATGCCGCTATTCGTCATGAACTGATGGAGCAATTATCGAGTGCTCGTCAGAAGACCGATGACCTTTTTGCCATCGTCAATTCCGATTCTATCTATGAGCGTCCTATCCCGGAACGTCACCGCATCGTCTTCTATGTAGGACACCTCGAAGCTTTCGATTGGAACCTGTTGCACGATCGCGTACTTGGATTGAAAAGTTTCCATCCGGAGTTCGATCGGCTCTTTGCATTTGGCATCGATCCGGTCGGCGGCGGCTTGCCGACCGACCAGCCTTCGCAGTGGCCATCGATTGCCGCGGCGAAGGAATACGTCAGACAGACTCGATTCTCCCTGGATGAAAAACTGGCGGAAGCACTCGATTCCAATTCCGCCGACAGAGACGGTTTTCCGCTCAGCACTCTGCTCAATGTTGCCATCGAACATCGGCTCATGCACGCCGAAACTCTGGCCTACATGCTGCATCAGTTGCCGCTCGACCGGAAAATCCGGCAGGCGGAATCTGCAGATGTTGTTACACCCTCAGTCGTTCACAGCCAGGCCAATCGCAGCATCGAGATTCCCGCCGGCGCGGTTAGACTGGGGCTCTCACGCTCCGGCAATGCATTCGGTTGGGACAACGAATTTTCAGCCCACACCGTTAACGTTCCCGCGTTTGCCATCGATCAATACAAAGTCACGAATCGGCAGTACCTCGACTTCATTGCTGGGGGCGGTTACGAAACTCGCTCGCTCTGGATTGCCGATGGAACTGAGACGGATGGCGCGCAGACCGATGCCGCGGAGAAAGACTGGAATTGGATATCTCAGCGCGGAATTTCTCACCCCGCGTTCTGGAAGCGCGATGGCGACCAGTGGCTGTATAGAACCATGTTCAACGACGTTCCACTTCCCCTGGATTGGCCAGTATATGTTAGCCAAGCCGAGGCAAAGGCCTATGCAAATTGGGCAGGGAAGTCGCTGCCCACCGAAGCCGAGTGGCAGAGAGCCGCATACTCTACCCCGAATGGCGATGAGAGACCATATCCATGGGGAGTTGAAGCGCCCTCAAGTGAATTCGGCAATTTCAATTTTGCCCGCTGGAATCCCGGGCCGGTGAACGCCTTTCCTTCGGGTGAGAGTGCCTTTGGCGTGCAAGGCATGCTGGGCAACGGCTGGGAGTGGACCTCCACTGAATTCTCTCCTTTCCCCGGATTCGAACCGTTTCCGTTCTATCGCGGATACTCGGCTGATTTCTTCGATGGCCGACACTTCGTCATGAAAGGCGGATCGGCTCGTACCGCTGCGTGCATGTTGCGGCCCACCTTCCGCAACTGGTTTCAGGCTCACTACCAATTTATCTACACCGGATTTCGTTGCGTAAGCCACTGACTCGTCATAAGGAGCTTCCCATGCTTGTTCATGCTGTCACCGCCAACGTCACCTACGAATTCGCAGCGGATGTTCGCGCTGGCCTCACCAAGCCCGGCCAGAAGGAACTGCTTTCGAAGTATCTGTACGACGACGTCGGCTCGGCATTATTCGAGGTAATTTGTCATCTTCCCGAGTACGGGCTCACGCGCGCCGACGAGCGCTTGCTGCGGCGTCATGCCGGAGATATTGTCGAGCGCCTCGCGACTCCCATTGCCATCGCGGAACTCGGCAGCGGCAGCGGCAAGAAGACTCGCCAGATACTCGAGGCGTTTTGTCGCCGCCAGCGTACTCGTTACTATCCCATCGAGATCTCTCGCGCCGCCCTTGTCATGTGCGAGCGCGAACTTAGCGACATCGATTCCATCAGCATCCTGGGCTTCGAGCGCGAGTATCTCGATGGACTGCTCGAAGTCGCCGCGCATCGGAAGCCCGGCCAGCATCTTCTCGTGCTGTTCCTGGGCAGCACCATCGGAAACTTCGATCGTATGGCTGGTCTCAAGTTCTTGAATCAGGTCCGCCGCATTCTGCAGCCCGGAGATTCGCTCCTATTGGGTACGGACCTCGAGAAGCCGGCAGCCCAGCTCCTTGCAGCCTACGACGACGAATTGGGAGTGACCGCCGCCTTCAACTTAAACCTGCTGGCGCGTATCAATCGCGAACTGGACGGCGACTTTGATCTCGCATATTTCGAGCACGTGGCCAGAATCAATCATCAGACCCGAAGCGTTGAAATGCATCTCCGTTCTATGCGCCACCAAACGGTAAACATTCCCGGTGTCGATCTAGCCGTCGAATTTCTTGAGGGCGAAACCATCTGGACCGAAAGCAGCCACAAGTATTCTCCCGAAGATGTTTTACAAATGGCTCGCACCGCTGGTTTCCGCTGTGACGTGCAATGGATCGACGACCAGTGGCCGTTCGCGGAGAATTTGCTGATCGCAGAGTGATGGCATCGATTCGACGCGCCTGCACGGCGTCCGTGTCCCAATATCGATTTATGTCGCTGCTGTGAAAAATTTATCACCTTCGAGTAAAACTTTGTAAATCCCGCGTTTTGTGTGGCCTAGCAATGTAGATTAATAATAGAAATATGATCGCCACCACAAGACAATATCTGGCACTTGCGTTCTGCGCCGCCAGCGCAGCCACGTTTTTGGTCCCCACTTCTTATGCGGTGCCATCCAGCCAAGCGACAGCCGCTGCCCCTGGCGCGATCAGCAGGCGCATCGGCGCCGTCAAAGCCATCAGTGGCACAGCAATCACGCTGACCCCCGATTCCGGTCCCGATGTCAACGTCACGGTGCAACCCACAACCCGCGTCGTGCGCATTGCCCCGGGCGAGAAGGACCTAAAGAACGCAACTCCAGTCCAGTTGCAGGACGTTCAGGTGGGCGACCGTATTCTGGTGGGAGGCAAGCTGTCAGAGGACAATCTCTCGCTCGCCGCCTCCTCGGTGGTCGTGATGAAACGATCCGATCTGCAAGCGCGGGATCAACAAAATTTGCAAGACTGGCAAAAGCGTGGAGTGGATGGGCTGGCCAGTGCCGTGGATGCAGCCGCTGGGACTGTCACCCTGTCTGTGCGAGGCAGGAACACTATTATTCACACCTCGAGTGCCACTGTCATTCGCCGCTACCCACCCGACTCGGTGAAGTTTGAAGATGCCAAGCCCAGCACGTTGCAGGAGATTCACCCCGGCGACCAGCTGCGTGCGCGCGGCGACCGCAGCGCCGACGGCGGCGATCTGACGGCCGAGGAAATTGTTTCTGGAACATTCCGCAATTTTGCCGGCACCATCAACTCCGTTGACGCAAGTTCTTCGACGCTCAGCGTTCACGATCTATTGTCGAAGAAAAATGTGCTCGTCAAGATCACTTCGGATTCGCAGCTTCGCAAGTTGCCGCCTGAGATGGCTCAAATGATGGCCAAGGGTTTGAAGGGCGGCGGCAGCGGTTCCTCATCCAACTCCACCTCCACGTCGAATGACCAGAATGCTCCGCCAGCAGGCGCTCCGGGCGGCTCCGGTAGTGGTGCGGGTGCACGTTCGGGTGGGGCGCCTGATCTGCAGCGGCTTATCAGCCGTGCCCCGGCAGTTTCACTGACTGACTTGCATAAAGGCGATGCGGTGGTGATTCTCTCGACGGAGGGCACGGCCTCGGGAGCAGG
>PKVZ01000201.1 GCA_003131635.1 Acidobacteriaceae bacterium | reverse complement strand
GAATCATTCGCAATAGCCTGTGCGATTCGGTGGTGGTTTATAATCCGCGCACCGATGAATCTGACCTCCGGCACGAAACTTGGGCCTTACGAAATCGTTAGTCTACTGGGCGCGGGAGGCATGGGCGAGGTGTATCGCGCCCGCGACTCTCGCTTGAAGCGCGATGTAGCGGTCAAAGTATTGCCGCAAGCGCTCTCTCTGGACGCCGATCGCTTGCGCCGCTTCGAGCAAGAAGCGCTCGCCACTGCGGCTCTGAACCATCCCAACATTCTCGCGGTATTCGATATTGGAACTCATCAAGGCTCTCCTTATGTCGTATCCGAATTGCTGGAGGGCGAAACTCTGCGGGAGCGCCTGCGCAACGGGGCGATTCCCGTGCGCAAGACTTTGGACTACGCCCTGCAGATCGCGCATGGACTGGCCGCTGCGCATGAAAAAGGGATCATCCATCGCGATCTGAAGCCCGACAATTTATTTCTCACGAAGGATGGACGCGTCAAGATTCTGGATTTTGGCCTGGCGAAATTAACTCAGCCCGATCTTACGCGAGATGGTCATGCGCCCACTTCTCTGCCAACCATGACACACGCCACGGAAGCGGGCGTGGTAATGGGAACCGCTGGCTATATGTCCCCCGAGCAGGTGCGCGGCATCGCCGTGGATGCGCGCTCCGACATCTTCAGCTTCGGCACAATTCTCTACGAAATGATTTCCGGCAAACGCGCCTTCCACCGCGACACTGCAGCCGATACGATGAGCGCCATCCTGAAAGAAGATCCGGCGGATCTGAGCGAAACCAATCGCAATGTTTCTCCCGCGCTGGAGCGCATCGTGCAGCACTGCCTGGAGAAAAATCCCGAGCAGCGTTTTCATTCCGCCAGCGACATTGCCTTCGATCTGGAACATCTCACGGGTGTTTCCGGCATCAGCGCGGCAAAGGTGACGGTTGCTGCGCCGCGGAGGCGGAGTCGGCTGTTGGGTGGAGTTGCGGCGGGCCTGGCCATCGCGCTGATCATGTTGGCGCTGGGCTGGTGGCTGGGACGTGGCAGCAATCGCACGTCATTGGCGGAGTACAAGCAGATCACCTTCCGTGCTGGTTTTATCGGACATGCGCGCTTCACTCCCGATGGCAGCATCGTTTACAGCGCGTCGTGGGACGGAGGCGAAAGCCAGCTGTATCTTGCCCGGGCGGATGACCCGGGCTCGCGGGAGTTGGGGCTGAAGGATGCGGAACTACTTTCTGTCTCGAAGAACGGCGAGCTGGCCATTCGACTCAAGAGTGTAAATTTTCCCGGCTACGCGCGAAGTGGGACGCTGGCGCGGGTTCCGCTGAGTGGAGGAACGCCACGCGAAGTGCTGGACAACGTGCAAGACGCGGACTGGGCGCCGAGCGGCGAGGGTATGGCTGTGGTGCGATATGTTCCGGAAAACAGCCATTGGCGTTTGGAATATCCCATCGGCAACGTGCTGCTCGACAGCATCAACTGGATCAGCCATCCCAAGATTTCGCCTGACGGCAAGTGGGTTGCCTTCGCCGACCATGAAAACAACGGCGGCGACGATGAGGGCTCGATCGCGGTGATTGCAGCGGATGGAAAAATAAAAGAGAAGAAGCTGTCTTGGGGATGGTCGTCGATCGAAGGACTCCTCTGGTCTCCGACGGGCGATGAAGTCTGGTTTGCTTCGACGAACAGTGGAAGCGGCGAGGAGCCGCGAGCGGTAACCCTTTCCGGCAAGTTCCGGACGATCACGAACGTGCCCGGCGGCATGTGGCTGGAAGATATTCGGAATGGAACGGTGCTGGCCGTAACCCATCAGCAACGGGTTGGGATTCGAGGTATAAGTCCGGGGGGAAAAGAGGAGCGCGAGCTGGGGTGGTTCGGCTGGTCGCTGCTGAGTGACATCAGCCAGGATGGACACAAGGTTTTATTTACCGAGGCAGGCGATGCAGGCGGACCGGACTACACCGTGTTTCTGCGCGACACCGATGGATCGCCTCCGTCGCGCATTGGCGAGGGTGACGCCATGGCCATCTCGAACGACGGAAAATGGGCGATCACGAAACCGCCGAAGGGCGGACCGCTGAATCTGGTGCCGACGGGAGCCGGCGAGTCGAAGCCGATTACGCACGATGCCGCTACCTACGACACGGTGCGCTGGCTGCCTGACGGCAAACGGCTATTGGCGAGTGGAATTGAAGCCGGGCACGGAGCTCGTGATTACACGATCGATCTCAGCAGCGGCGACGCGAAGCCGATCACTCCGGAAGGCGTTGCGGGTGTGCATCTCTCGCCCGACGGACGGAGCACGGTCGTGTTGGAATCCGACGGAAAATGGGGAGTTTGGCCGTTGGAGGGAGGCGGCATTCGTCCGATCCCAGGGCTTGACTCTGCCAACACTGTCGTGGGCTGGTCGCCGGATGGGGGATCTGTGTACGCGGTCTCCAGCCGAGAGAACGAGAGGACCGCGAAGGTCTATAAAGTGAATATTGCGACCGGAAAAATGGAGTTGTGGAGAATATTCGGAGTGGGAACAGTCGCAGGAGTGAAGGGAGTTGGAGGCCTTCAGCTTTCCAGGGACGGGAGAGCATACGCATACGTGTACTCGGTAACCCTGTCGCAAGCGTTTGTGGTGACGGGATTGAAGTAAGGCGGCGCAAAATTATCCGGCCAGAGTTTCAATTGCTTCCACTGCCTCGGGCGAAAGCGACAGAGCGGAGCTGGCGAGATCCTGTTTCATGTGCTCGGGATTGGATGTTCCGGTGAGGGGCAGCATTCCGATTGCGCGGGCGAACGCGAAAATAATCTGAGCTGGAGTAGCATTCTCACGCGCGGCTACACCACTTACAACCGGATGACGCAGCACCTCCACATTCGCAGTGAGAAGCGAAAATCCCTGATAGATGATTTTTCTTTGGCGACAGAACAAGCGCACATCGCGGTCCCAGCCAAGGCGCGCGTAGCAGCGGTTCTGCACGAAGGCCGGCATTTCGGAATTGGTTGCGTCCATTTGTTGCAAGTGCTGCAAGGAAACATTGCTGACTCCCAGGAGCCGCGTGCGTCCAGCGTCGCGTTCTTTCCGCATCGCTTCCCAGACCTCGGCGTCGGCATCGGTCCAGTCGTAGCCGGAGGATGGACCGTGCAACACGTAGCTATCGACATGGTCCGTGCCGAGATGTTCGAGTGAACTGGCCATGGATTGCGCGACCTGCACAGAAAGCTTGGCTGCGGGATCGTAGGGCAGGCGGTGGTCCTGGCCGGGGCGGTAGGTGAATTTTGTCTGCAGAAAGAGATCGGCGCGGGTAACGATGCCCGCGCGATAAGCGGCGGCCAAACCCTGGCCCACTCCCTCTTCAAAGTAGTGCCGCCGTTGGTTGGCGGTATCGATGCTGCGAAAACCGGCGCGCAGAGCCAGTTCGACGAGTGCCGGAGTCCGTTCCTCCTTCCAGGCGGTGCCATAAAGAAAATCGGGAATGGCCGGGCGTTGCGATGTGGGCATAGCGCTATTTTGGCACGAGCGTGTACCGATCATCTCAGTGGCCGCGGTTGGCGTTGTGCGAGCCCAAGGCTATGGCTCCCACGCGGGGTGGTGGAGGTTGGTGGTGGCGATTTGCAGGGAGTAGAGCATCACGCTGGCGGTTTTATGTTCGATCTTGCCGGCGACCAGCAGGCGCATGATTTGGGTGAGCGAGGTTTGGATGGAGTTGGCGCCCTCGAGAACGGGCAGGGTGAACGGGAGGGTGCGGCTGTTGCGCGCACGGTCGGTGCTGAAAGCGATGAACTGTTCGTGCTGACGCTTGTGGTGGTAGCAGAAGCGGGCGCGGCGCATGGCGGGCGAGCCGCATTGGGCGCCATCCACCATGGTGTGCATGCACTGGTTGGGCAAACGGGCCATGTTAATCTCCTCCCCCCTCCCCCCTATTTCCCTCGATCTTTTGGAATCTGAGGGTTAGGGTGATTTTGCGATTTGATCTCTACGCTGCAATCAGTTAGGGGCAAGATCTTGAGCCGCAACGGGTTAGTGGAGTGGACTCGCATTTTTTATGAGCTATAGGTTCATTATGGGATATTGCGAAAAGCTTGGCAAGTTTAGGTGAACATGTGGGGGTGTGGAAAACTTCGAGAGGGCCTTGCGGGGCTTAACTTCCGTGCTGGGGAGGTCGGCTTCTCGGCTCCGCCGGTAGGTCGATTTCTGTGTAGGCGCCGGGTCCGGCAGCATTCACGGCTTGCACGATGAGCCGAACATGAGGCCGCAGACTCGGGCCATTGCTGTAGGCCCAGAACTACGACCGCGATTTTGCGGCCTGCAAGATTCTGCTGATAAGGCATGTTTTTATCGGTCGTTAGCAATACGTCGAAGCCGTCCGTCTCCGCGGCCACGAGCAATTCGCCATTCTTGAGCCTGTCCCATCCTTGCTGCGCCGCTGTGCGGACCTCGTGTCCTTTGAGGTAGGGGCGAATCGGTACAGGCGTCGCTTGATCGAATAAGACGCGCATCGGGCGAACCTACAGGGCGAGGGCAGGTGCTTTGTCGAGACTGCGGGCGGCAAACTCAATGACGGCTTTCACCTGTTCGCGATCGAGGCCGTCATACCACTCCATGATGTCGTCGAGATTGGCTCCTGCCTCCAGGTTCTCGAAGATGGCGGACACCGGCATCCGCGTGCCCTTCAACACCCACGCGCCGCTCACCTTGCCGGGAACGCTCTCCACCGCCGGACATTGCGACCAATCTAGGACTGCCATCGAAGGAACTCCTGCCAAGAGGATAATCTGTAGTTCCCACGTTTTGCAAAAGGGCAAAGCTTGGGCCGCCCGCCGCTAACTGGGAAGACCCCAGTACTGGGCTAACGCCTTGGTCAGGAGCGTTGTGGCCACCGTTGTTCCGACTTTCAGCGTTCCGGACGCGGCCTTGCCGATCATTTTGCCTAGCCACTGCCCGGTGTTCTCACCCATCCCCTTTTGGGGAGATGCGTGGTCCTTCTTGGTTGCATTTTCCAGCTCAGCCAAATCCGCTGGATCGACACCGAGACCAGACAGAAAAGTTCGAAGGGAGTTGAAGTCACCTTGCACGACCGCAGAGATGTTGGATTGGGAGAATCTGTCGCCGCCAGCGGCAACATTTCCCACGTTGCCGTATATTTGGGTGTGAAAAACCTGATTTACCCGCTCCTGCGGGACTGGATGGACCCCAGGGGCAGCTTCCCCAGCATCGGGCGCCTCGGATTCCAGTTCTAGAACGAAATTCAAAATCCGAGTTCGCACGGTGTCGAGTATCCCGACGACACCTCCGCGAGGTATGACTTGCCACGCGCTGAGGCAGTTCATGTTTTCATAAATCCCGTGGCCCACATACGCGACCAAGTCTGCAGGCCATGGGACGGAAAAGGAGTTGGCCTCTTTCCTTGATACTAGGTCCGCGAGGGCACTGACAGGCTCCCTCGAATGGTGGGTGAGCAACATATCCCTAAGGTTCTGAGTGATTTCGGGAAGCGAGAGTAAGAGCACAGCCGCGACTGCAACGGACGCCACGAAGCACGCAACAGCGCCGGTCGCGAGAATCTTTGCCGTGCGCGTCATCGCAGATCCCTTTTCGCCGACCCCAGCTCCGATGACAGCGATTACCGCCGTCTGGATCGTAATCAGCCACTTCGCCCAATCACTAATTAGCTTCAGCGCCTCTAGGGTGTTCGAGCCCTCATCCACGACATGCCCTCCAGCTTCTTTATCGAAGAACATTACACCCAGCAAAGGAAAAGGCCAATCTGAT
>PKVZ01000170.1:9815-11203 GCA_003131635.1 Acidobacteriaceae bacterium | reverse complement strand
TAGTTCTGTTCGAAGTTTTTCCCGAAGCCAAAACCGGGGTCGAGGACGATTTTTTCCCGGCGAACGCCGACTACCACTGCGGCCTCCACCCATTCCCGGAGTTCGCGCTTGACCTGCAGAACAATATCGCCAGGCGGCGGCAGCGTGCGCCACTCTTCGGGACGGCCACGCATGTGCATCAGAATGGCTCCGCATTTTAGCTCGGAGATGGTTTTTGCCATCTGCGGGTCCCAGCGCAGTCCGCTGACATCGTTGACGATCTCGGCGCCCGCGGCGGCAGCGGCGCGCGCGACGCCGGCTTTATACGTGTCAATGGAGATCACAGCGTCGGGGCGCATTTTTTTCAGTTCGGTGATCACCGGCAACACGCGCCGCAGTTCCTCCTCCGCGCTCACCGCAATCTTTGGAGTGAGAGAGCCGGCCGCTTTCTGATTCTTGTTTCCTTTTAATTCCTCCGCTCCACCTTCCATCGGCGAAGAGGCGGACGCCACGCTGGCGCCGGGGCGAGTGGATTCTCCGCCAATGTCAATGATGTCGGCGCCTTCGTCGAGCAAGTGGAGCGCGTGCGCGGCCGCTTTCTCAGAATCGAGGTAGAGGCCGCCGTCCGAAAAAGAGTCCGGCGTAACGTTGACGATGCCCATGATCAGCGTGCGTTTTCCAAGCTCCAGGGTGCGCGCGGCCAGGCTCCACTGAAAGACAGCTCTCATGCGGCAAATTCTAAATGAAAAAAGAAGGCGGAGAAGCAACGCTGAACGAATTCATGATCCGTTCGAGGAGTACAGGCTGGCGCGGAGCGCTGAAATCAGGCTACCGGCGGCGGATTGCGGCGTCTCGCGCACGCATCGCCCGAAGCGCGCCGGGGCCCGTGCCGGTGGGCGGCTTGCGCATGCCGTCGAGCAAATCCTTCAGCACGGTTGCGTTGTTGTGTAGCTGGTCCTTCGAGGCATACAGCAGCGTGACGCGCTTACGTTTGTGGGCCAGGGTGTAGAGTTTCTGCAAATCTGTTAACGCTTCCGGACGGGCGAGTTCTTTCAGGTAGCGCTTGCGAAAGAGCAGCCATCGTTCCGGTTGCGCATGAAACCACTGGCGCAGTTCGTTGGAAGGAGCCAGATCGCGGAGCCATTCCTGCAAAGCGACCTCAGACTTTCGAAGGCCGCGCGGCCAAAGACGATCCACCAGAACGCGCGCTCCATCGGAGCGCGACACCGATTCGTAAACCCGCTTCACGGTGACCGGCATGGCTTTGCAGCTTTCCTCTATCATTGTAAGTGGCTCGGGATGGCAGTGGCTGTGGAAAGCGCGGCATAAATAGGGCCGCTTGAACGATGATGCCGGCGGTGAGGATGCGATTGATGGAGCGGATAGAACGAACGAAGCGAGCGGATGGG
>PKVZ01000170.1:0-9738 GCA_003131635.1 Acidobacteriaceae bacterium | reverse complement strand
GTATTTCAGCATCAGTATCTTTCGCAGACCGGACTGCCCGCGAATGACGAGCGCGTCACTGACATTATTCGCAACGGCCGCCCGGACATGACAGGCTACAGCCAGGTGTTGAGCGCGCAAGATATGCAGGATTTGCTGGCTTACCTGCACACGCTGTAGCCGCGCCGCCTCTGGAGATACGCAGTTCTTTCCCGGCGTGGGATAATCTTGCAGTGAAAACCGCCGCGTCCTCTGAGCTTTTTCGCAAGCTTCCATCGGTTGACGATGTGATGCATGTTCGTGCCGTTGCAGAACTGGCGGCGAACTACGGTCACGACTCTGTGGTGGACGGCGCGCGCGTGGTGCTGGCGCGCTTGCGCCAGGAAATCACTTCGGGCCTGCTCGACAGTGACGCGCTGGAGCTTGCACTCACCGGCCTGGCCGGAGCGGTGGAGAAACAGCTTCGCCAGGCGCTGAGTTATTCTCTGCGGCCGGTGATCAATGCAACCGGAGTGATTTTGCACACCAACCTTGGCCGCGCTCCGCTGGGCGAAGCCGCAATTGAACATATCCGCGAGACCGCCGCGAGTTATTCGAATCTGGAGTTTGATTTGGCCGCCGGTGCACGCGGCAAGCGGGATGTGCACGTGGACCGGCTGTTTCGCAGGTTGCTGACTAATGACGCGGCTGGGACCTTGATCGAGGGCGCCGGGCTTCGCCCAGGCGGGACAGCCGAGGCGGCTGTCTCCACACGAGCAGGAATAGCGCCATCAGAGATTGCGACCATCGCAGTCAACAATAATGCGGCGGCGGTGCTGCTGGCGCTGAACACTCTGGCGGACGGGGGAGAAGTTATCGTCTCGCGCGGCGAACTGGTGGAGATCGGCGGATCGTTCCGTATTCCCGACGTGATGGCGAAGTCAGGTGCGATCCTGCGCGAGGTGGGCACGACGAACCGCACGCGGGTTTCCGACTACGAGCAAGCCATCACGGAACGGACACGGCTTCTGCTGCGGGTGCATCGTTCGAACTTTGAGATCACCGGTTTCACCGAGCAGGCGTCTATGGTGGAACTTGTAACTCTGGCGCGCAAGCGGAGCATTCCGCTGATGGAAGATTTAGGAAGCGGAGCGCTTTTGGATCTGCGCTCGATCGGAATCGAGGGCGAGCCGGGCGTGTTGGACAGCTTGCGCGGTGGCGTCGACATTGTTACTTATAGCGGCGACAAGCTGCTGGGTGGCCCGCAGGCGGGTTTGATCAGCGGCGGGTCGGAATTCATTGCGCGCATACGATCAAATTCTTTGTTCCGGGCGTTGCGCGTGGATAAGCTGATCTACGCCGCGCTGGAAGCGACGCTGTTAGCGTATGTCCGGCGGGATCACGATGCGATTCCCACGTTACGCATGATGCGGCTTACAAAAGAAGAGGTCGGCGAACGAGCCGCGAAGGTTGCGGCGCGAGTCGATGGGTCGAAGTTGAAAGTTGAAATTGTGGATGGGGAATCGATTCTCGGCGGCGGGGCTGCGCCCTCTTCGGTGCTGCCCACGCGGGCGCTGGCGCTGACTTGCGAAGGCCTCAGCGCAGACGAACTGGCCGCGCGCCTGCGCGGTTCAGAGCCTCCGATCATCGCGCGAGTCGAGGAAGGGCGCGTGTTGCTGGATTTGCGGACGGTGTTTCCGGAGCAGGATGCCGCGGTGGTGGCCGCTCTCACGCGCATCGTCGTGTGACGCTTTCGCATCGAAGCAGTGTTGGCTACGCTCTACACCATCGGACATTCCACGCGCACGTTCGAAGACCTGGTCGAATCACTGCACGCGCACGCGATTCAAACGCTGGTCGATATCCGTGCCTTCCCGATGTCGCGGCGGCTGCCGCAATTCAATCGCGAATCTCTGGAGAAAAGTTTACTCGCGGTCGGCATCCGCTACGTCTGGATGCCGACCCTGGGCGGCTATCGCAAGAAAAGTCGTGAAGACTCCCCGAACATCGCGCTGCGCAACGCATCCTTCCGCAATTACGCCGATTACATGCTGACTGCGGAATTCGCAGGCGCGATAGCGGAACTGGTTGCGTTGGCCGAGAACTCGCGCACCGCCTACATGTGCGCCGAGCGCGTATACTTTCGCTGCCATCGCATGCTGGTCTCGGACTGGCTGGTTGCGCATGGCCATGAGGTGGTGCACATCGACGGTACCGGGCCGGTGAAACCTCATCGCCTGACTAAGGAAGCGCGAATAATAGATGGAGAGCTGATTTACCGTGGTGACATGTTGTTCTAGGATCAGCGAAGTATGATCGTCGGCACAGGCATTGATATCGCGGAGGTTCCGCGCATCCGGCAAGCGATCGAACGCTTTGGCGATCGTTTTCTGCAGCGAGTTTACACTGCGGGCGAAATCCGTTATTGCGATTCGAAGGCGAATCGCGTGGAGCGCTACGCCGCGCGCTTCGCCGCTAAAGAAGCGGCCATGAAAGCTTTGGGCACGGGCTGGAGCCACGGCGTGCGCTGGCGGGATTGCGAGGTCGTGCGCATGCCGGGTGGACGTCCGAGCATTACGTTCCACGGAAAAGCTGGGGAGTTTGCCGCCAGGCTGGGCATGAGGAATGCCGCGCTTTCGCTTTCCCATACTGCGGAGCAGGCCATCGCGCAAGTCATTCTCGAAAGCTAAGGGGGGCAGCGGTACTGGTTGCGCAGGCAAGAACCAGGATCCCTCGCTTCGCTCGGGATGACAATTTGTAATGGAGGCAGTTTGTAGTGGGGGCAGTCGTAGTGAGGGCTGTCGTAGTGGAACACGGCGCTTCAGCATGCCTTCTGCTAGACTGGCGCATTCCATTTCATCATGTCTGCGACCATTCAGGCTGTCATGCCGGTTTCTTGTTCTACCGAGATCCCCGAGCGCACGCTTCTCGCGGGCCTGGGGCTCACCAGTTTTGCGGCATTGTTGCTGGAGTTGGCGCTCACGCGATTGTTCTCCGTGGTGCTCTTCTATCACTTCGCGTTTCTGGCAATTTCGATTGCGCTGTTGGGATTGGGTGCAGGAGGAGTATTCGCCTACCTGCTGAAAAACCGCCTGGCCAGGACTGAAACACGCACGCTGGCAGCACGCCTGTGCATCGATAGCTCGATCATGGTGTTGTTTGCGCTCGAAGTTGTCCTGCACGTTCCCGTGACACTAAGCGTTTCGGGAAGAAATTTTCTTCACCTCACAGCGATCTACATCAGCGCAGCTCTGCCTTTCTTTTTGACCGGCGTGCAATTCTCTGTGGTATTCGCGCGCGAGTCACGGCGCATTCCTCGTTTGTACGCTGCCGACCTCGGCGGCGGAGCGCTGGCCTGCCTGGCCGTGGTTCCGCTGCTCAACTGGGTGGGAGGGCCGAACACGATCGTGGCATCGGCTGCCGTAATGGCTGCGGCCGCGGTGGTCTGGGCCAAACCTTTATCGGGCGCGCGCCGCGCAGCTGGTGGCGTGGTGGTTGTATTCCTATTGTTGATCGCGGCGAACCACTCGAACCGGCTGATCGATGTGGTCTATGCCAAGGGCATATTTCGCGACAAGGCCTGGGTGGAATTTGCGCGCTGGAATGCGCTGTCGCGCGTGGAAGTCGATCGCCAGGGCCAAGGGAAGGCCATCGTGATCGACGCGGACGCTTCCACTTCCATCATGAATTGCGACGTGGCGCACTGGCACGGAACCGAGTGGGAGCGTGATTTGATGTCGGCTCCGCCGGCGTTGGCCAATGTGCTGCGACCGCACGGAGATTTTGCCATCATCGGGCCGGGCGGTGGTGTGGACGTGTTGCGCGCGGTGGCGAATGGCAGCCCCAGCGTGACCGGTATTGAGATCAATCCCATCATCGCTAATACCATCATGCGCGAACGCTATGCCGGCTACGCGTATCATCTTTACGAGCGTCCCGAAGTTCACATTCACGTTACCGATGGCCGCTCTTATCTGCGCTCCACCCCGCAGCGTTTCGACGTCGTACAAATGACTCTGGTCGATACCTGGGCTTCCACCGCCGCCGGGGCTTTCGCCTTGAGCGAAAACAATCTCTACACGGTCGAGGCTTTCCGGGAATATTTCGAGCACCTCAAACCGGACGGCATGATCGCCATCACGCGCTGGGAATTCCGCCAACCGCGCGAAGCATTGCGGGTGGTAGCAGTGGCGATGGACGCGTTGCACAGTCTGGGCGTGGCCAATCCGGCGCGCAACTTTATTGTGGCTTCGCAAGGGCCGCTCGATGAAGACGGAATTCCCGTGGTCGTGCTGGCCAAGAAAACGGCCTTCACGCCGCAGGAAGAGGCCGCGCTGCGGGCGCACTTCGATCACTATGACGAGCTTGATCCAATTTACTTGCCTTCGCAAGTGGAAGCGGGACTGCACAATCCATTTGCCGATCTGATCGCGAGCAACGATCCTTACTGGTTCGCACGGAGTTATGCTTACAACGTGGCGCCGGTCAGCGACAACGCGCCGTTTTTCTTCTTTACACTGAAGGCGCGACAAATTCTCGGCCCGGAGGCGATCCGGGATGGCATTGACTGGAAGGTGAACCTGGGAGTGCTGGTTCTGCTGCTTGTGCTCGTCATCTCGCTGGTAGCTGTATTGGGATTTCTGATTCTGCCGCTTGCCCTTCAGACCGGCCGTCAATCGCCGCTTCCGCTACTTTATTTCGTGGCGGTGGGCCTGGGGTACATTCTGGTGGAGATCGCATTCATCCAGCGCTTTGTGCTTTTTCTGGGACATCCAACCTACGCGCTCACGGTGGTAATTTTTCTGCTGATGCTGTCGAGCGGCGCGGGAAGCCTGTTTTCGCGGCGTTGGTTGCCGCGCACGGAACTAGCCTGGATGCCACTGCTGTTGGTGATCGTCGCTCTCATTGCCAACTTATTTGTTCTGCCTCGGGCACTGCCAGCCTGGGTAGGTCTCGGATTCGGCTACCGCCTGGCGATCTGCGGAATATTGCTGATCCCGCTGGGCTTCGTAATGGGAATGCCGTTCCCCACAGGACTGCGCGCACTAGCGGCAGACCCTGCGCTGGCAGGACCTGAGCTGGACGTTCCAGTCGCGGCAAATAACGAGGACAATGCCGTGGAGTGGGCTTGGGCGATGAACGCTGCGGCCAGCGTGTTGGGTTCCGTGCTGGCCATGGTGATCGCGATTCAGTTCGGTTTAACCGTGACCCTGGCCTGCGGAGTTGCTGCGTATGTACTGGCGCTCGCACTGCTGCCAACGCTGGGCTCGCGAAGCGCTTAAATCGCCCGCTCAGTTTGTTATTATGCTGCAGGGGACAGCCGGGGCGTGGAGCTGTTCCGTTGCGTCGCGGAAGATGGCGCGCGGCGATTTGAGGAAATCATTTGCCGAGTCAGAAGCAGCTGAAATGGTCGCAGCTTCGCGTAGGCCTGACGGTAATTTTCGCCAGTCTGACGCTGGCCCTCCTGCTATTCCTGATGTCTGGAACCGGCGGCTACTTCTCGCACCGGATCACCCTGGTCTCGTACTTCGATAATGCGAGCGGATTGCGCGTGGGAGCCCCGGTGCGACTGAGTGGCGTGGATATTGGCAACGTCATTGCCATTCGGGTGGTGCCCGATAAGGACAAACAAATTACTCCTGTCGAAGTGGTCATGAAGGTCAGCACGAAATACAGCTTCAACCTTCGCCGCGATTCGGTCACTTCTCTGGACACGGCCGGCGTGCTCGGAGAAACTTACCTGGATATCGAAAGCTCACAGGCTATCGGTCCCGTCGCCCAAAACGGAGATACGCTGCCCACGCAAGTTCATCCTGACTTCAACGAGGTGGTGCGATCCAGTCAAAGCACGCTGCAGAACATGGANNGATCCCACGCTGTACGACCGCTTTTCACAGACGGTTACGGAGTTCAAAGGAGTGGTGGATGAGATTGCGCAGGGGCAGGGCAGTCTGGGCAAGTTAATCAATAATAACGACGCCTACGAAAAATTCGTTGCCACCCTCGATCGGATCAACCAGGTCGCAGACGATCTGCAGGCGGGCAAAGGCTCGGCGGGAAAATTCCTGAAAGACCCCTCACTCTATAACAATGCCAACGATACGATCGCGAACTTGAAAAAGGTGAGCGAAGACATTAATGCCGGCAAGGGAACTCTGGGCAGATTAACTAAAGACGAGGAACTGGCCGACAAGCTCAACACAACCATGACTAAACTGGCTGCGATTACGAGTGAGATCGAGGCCGGCCAGGGCACACTGGGAAAGTTGTTCAAAGACGAAACCCTTTATAACAATGCCAACCACATGCTGGAGGACAGCCAGAGCCTGTTGAAAGCATTTCGGGAAAATCCCAAGAAGTATCTCGCCATCAAATTGCACATTTTTTGAGAGCTGGGCGGGGTTGCAATTCCGAAACATCAACGGCGGCGCAGGCGAGAACCAGGGTCCCTCGCTTGGCTCGGGATGACAATACTGGGTGAAACGGCTTCAGTTCGCCGCTTTAGTGTTCGCCGATGCCGAAAAGCGCGCCCAGCAGCAGGATTGCGAGTACTCCGAAAGAGATTGCCCCGTACTTCCAATCCTTTTCTCGCAAGAATAAAACTCCGGCAACGGCCACGCGTACGACCGGCGTAGCCAACATCAGCAGCACGCCCGCGCGTTCGATATCCGCAGGAATGGGGCCGTGGACAAAGATTCCAACCAGCAAACCAGCCAGCATGACGAAGAAACAACTGAAGGCGCCCACGCGCAGGACCATCGCAACCACGCGATCGAAGGCTGGTTCGCGGAGCTGGCTCATGCTGCACCTCCCTTAAGCAAGTGAGCCAGCAGGTGACCCGCCAGATAAAGCATGATCGCGACCAGCAGATAGACAACGTACTTGGTTCGAATGCGAGGAGCCAGCCGGGCGCCGAGCAGTGAGCCCAGAAATACACCAACCGCGAGCGGGGCCGCGATATCCACGAGGATGTCGCCACGGCGGTAGTAGACGATGGCACTCGCGGCGGCGGTGACTCCAATCATGAAATTGGATGTTGCCGTGGCGACCATCAACGGGACGTTCATAAACAGAAACATCACGGGAACTTTGATAGGACCGCCGCCAATGCCGAGAAGGCCCGAGAGTCCACCGGCCACCAGCGAGGCGCACAGCCCGAGCGGATAGCGCTGCGGCTCGTACGGCGGAATCACGGTCTGGCCATTGTTGTCGACCAGCGGCGCTTCCTCGTTCTTTATTTTGCCGCCACGCGCCAGGATGGTGATAGAGCTATACAAAAGGAAGCCGGCAAATAATCCTTCGAGAGCATTTCGGTTGAAGTAACCCACCAGATACGCGGTAACCGCTGCGCCGAAAGAGGTTGCGAGCTCAAGCGTCATACCGAGGCGGATGTCTGTGGTATGACGCTGAAGATGCACGGAGGAACTCGCCGCCGAGGTGGTGATCACGGCCACGAGACTGCTGCCAATGGCTTGACGGATGGGAATTCCGAAATGCAGTGCGAGGACAGGAGTAAGCAGAACGCCGCCGCCGATGCCGGTTAACGCTCCGAGCAGCCCTGCAAAGAAGCCCAGCAGTACAAGGAGCGCGCTCAGCATGGAGTCTCTATGAGACTACCCGCGGAGCGGATGTGGACTCAGCCTGCTCGTGCGCGTGATAGCTGGAGCGCACCATGGGGCCGGACTCAACATGGCGGAAGCCGAGGCGTAAAGCCTCTTCCCGCAGTTCGCGGAATTCCTGAGGCGTGTAGAAGCGGGCGATGGGCAAGTGGTCGCGCGACGGGCGAAGATATTGGCCCACAGTAAGAATGTCAACGCCGCGNNCTCTTGGTTACCATGCCGGGAGAAAATTTCTTGGCATTCTCGAGCAGCGTGAGAGTGCGCTGGTAGCGCGCGCCGGAGCGTACGGCGCGATAGAGACGGGGCACGGTTTCCGTATTGTGATTGAGGACATCGGGTTTGGCATCGAGCACAATCTTCAACGGCTCTTCCAGACCCTGGAAATCCGGAATCAATACCTCGATGCGGCAATCCGGAATCAGCTCGCGAATCTCGCGAATGGTTTCAGCAAAAACTTTGGCTCCGCCAACATTATCGTCGTCGCGGTTCACGCTGGTCACGACGGCATGCTTCAAGCCCAGCGTTGCCACGGCTTCCGCGACGCGGCGCGGCTCATCCCAGTCAATGGGCTCGGGCCGGCCCTTAGGCACGGCGCAGAAGCCGCAGCGCCGGGTACAGATATCGCCCAGCAGCATGAAGGTTGCAGTCTTGTGNNCTTTTTTAAGTTGTGAAAATTGTCGCCGACGGGAGCTTTCGCCCTCAGCCAGTCCGGCTTGGGCACGCGAACGGGCGGCCCGACTTCGATCTGAATCAGTTGGGAACTACCAGCCATCGATTTGATTTTATCAGTTCAGGCCTTGGCGACGGGCAGAGGAACCATTGACGACTTCTGGCTTGCCGACGCCCGATCTGGAACGGATCATGAACAAGGCGCTGGAGAAAGACCGCAATCTGCGCTACCAGAGCGAAGCCGTGCTGCGGGCCGCGTACGCTGCCCGTATCCGAAAAAATGTCGCATCCTGTTTCTTCTCCAAAAATGCGTTGATCTGGTCGTTCGATGCCTGGCGGATGAGTGCCAGCTTGCAGTTACGGACCTTCCTGGATAGAGACCGGTCTGACCGCACGGCCTCCAATTGCGACTTCGTCGACTCCAAAGTGTCGAGCATCTGCGATTGCTGGTCTGCCGTCAACTTCAGTCGCTTGCTTAGTTCCTCTGTCCGCTTCGCCGGATCGAGATGTCCTTTCTGATACCATGCCGGGGACGCTACGGGCATGGTGCACGCGCGGAGGTTGGTACACACTCGGCATAATGGACGACGCTTCTGATTGTCCATGATGCTCGGGATGTTCGCGACGTTCGCGATGTCCGCCGGGTCGCCTGGGTTTTGCGCAACGGCAGAGACCGCGATCAAGCCGATGAGGCCCAAGGCCGATAGAAGCAGGCATTGTTTTAGCATAGTTTCTCCACGTGTGAACCCTCGACNNGGCGTTTCCGTCTCTGGAGTAGTTGTTGAAATCAGGTCCAACAACGCTCAGGACAGAACAGGGGCTGGTCTGGACTGATCGTGTCACTGGGTGGACCGGATGTTAGGCGTATCCGCTCAGCCTACCTCCGCCAGACCGTAGGTACGCTGCCAGCGCGTGCGCAGCGCGACCAAGGCCCGGCTGATTTCCACCTGCGTCACTTCAGAATTGGGGCCAGCCATCACCGCCGCGGCTTCGCGCTTGGCCAGCTCCAGCAACTGCCGGTCGCGAATCAGATTGGCCACGCGAAAGTTCGGCATCCCGGCCTGCCGCGTGCCGAAGAATTCTCCCGGGCCGCGCAATTCCAGATCGAGTTCGGCGATTTGGAATCCGTCATTGGTGCGCACCATGGCGTCGAGACGCCTTTCCCCTTCTTCCGTCACTTTGCCGCCCGTCATCAATATGCAATAAGATTTCGCCGCGCCGCGTCCGATTCGCCCGCGCAACTGGTGCAACTGCGCCAGCCCGAAGCGCTCCGCGTGCTCCACCACCATCACCGTGGCGTTGGGAACATCGACGCCCACCTCGATGACCGNNACATGCGCATGACCTGATCTTTCAAATCAGCGTCCAGGCGGCCATGCAGCAAGCCGACTTTCAGATCGGCGAAGATTTTTCCGCTAAGCTCGCGGTACATCTTGATCGCAGCCTTCAGTTCCGTTTCTTCACTTTCCGCGATGACGGGATAGACGACATA
>PKVZ01000172.1 GCA_003131635.1 Acidobacteriaceae bacterium | reverse complement strand
GTGATTCATCACTGCGGATCCGCATGCCGATGATAGGCTTAAGTCAGGAAGTGCACCCGGAATGCCGAAAGCCCCAAATCTTTCGCACAAGTATTTTTGGTTGGACGCTGCGAAAATCAAGCGCGCACAAAAAGCATTGGGCGCCAAAACCCAGACTGAGACCATCGACCGCGCCCTCGACTTGGTTATCTCTCAAGCCCGGCGCAACCGTCTGGTTCAAGCAGCCAACCGACGCTTCCCCAGGAGCGGCGTCGAGATCGAGGATGTCTACGGCAACCTGGAAAAGTAATTGCGGGCTACACCATTCCCTTCCTCAACTCATCCAGCGGATACCTTGTTCCCCGCCAGATGATTCCGTCATTCCACAAGGCATGAAACATCGACAGCAGCAAGGTATAGATAAACAATGCCGTACTCACCGGGTGCAGCAGAAAATAATAAGCGGGAATGCCCAAGCGCGACGACATTCCCACATAAATCAGAAACATCGAGGCCAGGGCTACGGCATAGGGCAACCGTTCCCATCCGTGCGCAAGCCACACACCCAGAAACGGCATGAGATTCAGGAAGGCCAGCCCGAACGCCGAGATCACCGTTCGCCAACACTGGAAAGACAATACCGCGAAGAAGTTCTTCGTCAGATTGTCGACGACGCCCCGGGCGCCGCGCGCCCAGCGAATCGAAATCAAATCGCAACCAAAAACATTGCGCTGTGCAAAGCCGGCGTTCTTCACCACTTTGCCCAGCTTCATGTCATCCACCACTTCCATGCGCAGTGCTTTGTAAGTCCCCACCGATTCGTAAACGCTGCGGCGAATCAGGTTGAAGGCGCCCACGCCTATATGATCCCGCGACTTCGGATCGGCGACCTTCCACGGCCGGTGTCCGAACACAAACATGGTATGAAAGAACGCAATCATCATGTACTCGCCCGGCCGCTTCATAATCATCCGCGGAAACAACACAACGTGATCCGCCTTCTCCGCCTCTGCGTAAACCAGCGCCCGCCGCAGCGAATCTGGCTTGAACAGCACGTCGGCGTCGGTAAACAGCAACCAATCGCCCGTTGCCTCGTTACTTGCAGTCCACATGGCATGCGTCTTCCCCAACCATCCTGCCGGCAATTCCCGATGATGAATGACACGAAGCCGATTGCCCGAAGCGCGGCAGGCGACTTCTTCCATGATCTCTCCGGTGCGATCCATCGACCGGTCGTTCACGGCGATGATTTCGTAATTGTCGTAGTCGAGCTCAAGCAGACGAGTCAGCGACACCTCAATGTCGCCTTCTTCATTGCGCGCCGGAACGATAATCGAAACCCGCGGACTGAGAGCCGATGCGCTCTCAGAGGCTGGAACAGGGTTGCGGTCCCATTCCGGCCAAGAGATATCGGCAACACTGGGCATGCCGATCGCAGCATCGACGATGCGAGAGAACCACGCCAGCGCGAGAATCGTGCCGGCAATCCAATAAAAGTAATGCATCCCTGCCTAAGTCTTCCCTGCCGCGATCGGCGCGCCGTCGATGCCTGCCAGCGGCGCAAATCTCATCCCATAAAACAGTATGGCAGAGGAGGCTACCATGGCGATCACCGGCAGGATAAAAGCGGATTGCAAAGACTTTTTATCGGCTACGTAACCCATTAAGGTTGGCGAAGGAACATCGCCTAGCAGATGAAAAACAAAAATATTCACCGCAAGCGCAGTCGCGCGAATGTGAGCTCCCACCGAATTAATCACCGCCGCATTCAGCGGCGAAGTATTGAGCAACAGAAAAAACGCCGCCAGCGCAATCGCCGGCAACATTACCGGACCTCGCGTGAACAGCGCCACAATCATGAAGGGCACGCCCAACGCCATGCTCGCGGCCGAAACAAAGTAATAGGATCCTTTCATCCGTGGCAGCAAATAGTCTCCCAGCCATCCTCCCGCCAGCGACGCGAGAATTCCATCCACCACAATGATGATTCCGAACATGAAATTTGCCGATTCCAGCGAGTACCCCCGCGCCCGCGACAAAAATGTTGGCATCCACACCTGGATTCCGCCCAGGGCAAACGTCATCATCGCCATGCCCAGCGTCGATGTCCAGAACGCAGGATTGCGCGCCAATCCGAATAAAGTCGCGCGCTCGGGAGTTTCTTTCTCCCTGTCGAACTGCCCGCGCTTTGGCTCGTGCAGAAACAGCACTGCCAGCGCCAGCAGAAACCCCGGAACCGCCGCGATGTAAAAAGGAAATCTCCAACCATAATGCGGACTCAGTTTGCCGCCCAGCAGATACCCCGCCGCCGTGCCCACCGGAATAGCCAGGTAGAACACGCCCAGAATGCGTCCGCGCTTTTCCTCGGGAAACAGGTCGGCAACAAACGTGGGAGCGATGGTTACGAACGTAGCCTCACCAATCCCGACCAGCGTGTGACGTATCAGCAACTCGGTGTAAGTGTGCGTAACCGCCGTCAGCAACGTGAGCCCGCTCCAGAAAATCGCGCCGCCTACGATTATTCTCTTGCGCGAATAGCGATCCGCCAGCGGCCCCACGAACGGCGCCGCGATCATGTAGAACAGCAAAAATGCGCTGGTAAGATATCCGACCTGCGTATTGCTCAGCCGAAATTCGCTCTGCACCAGCGGCTGCACCGCGAACAGCACCGAGCGGTCCACATAGTTGAGCAAATTCAGCGCCGTAAGCAGAGCCAGCGCGGTGCGGGGATAAAGTTTCGTGGAGTTCACGAGATCGAGCGAATATAGCATGCCCCCAGCAGCCAGACCGGCGTTCAGCGCCTCATCTCTTTGGCCCGCGGCCATCTCGCCACCACTGTCGTCGAGATTCCGCCCCGCGGACGAAATTCTCCCTTCACCTCGGCCCACACCGGCTTCGCCCATCGCACCACGTCTTCCAGCACCTGGTTCACCACGTTCTCCTGAAAAATTCCCAGGTTGCGGTAGCACTGCAAATATTCTTTGTACGATTTGAGTTCCAGGCAAGCTTTGTCGGGTTGATAACGCAGCGTNNTGGCGTCCAGCCCGGCGGCGGCGTGCTCCGGTGTGTAGCGGCGCTGTTTTGGCATGGAGATATTGTATCGTCTGCCGTGAGCATTCGGAGCCGCCTATCCGGCACTAGAGGTCGGCAGCCGAGCCAGTTTCAAGCATCCGCCGCCCCTCGCCAGCATCTAATCATGCAACGGCTTGGGAAGGCCCGCATTTTTTCGTAACCGCCGCAGTGGTAAATTAAGGCTTGTAGTTGTCCTCGCCGCACCCTGAAAGATAACCGGTTGGCAGCTTCGAACAATTCGAATGGACGTCCCGCGTCGCGCCGAGGCCGCACTTGGGCCGCTGTCGGCGTGGTCGCCGCCTTGGCCGCGATTCCACTTTTCACTCGCTCGTCCCCGCTGAAGGTCCGCACCACAACCGTCGAGCGCGGATCCATCCGCAGTCTGATTTCCACCAATGGCAAAGTAGAACCCATTCGGAATTTCGAAGCCCACTCTCCCGTCGCCACCACGGTGAAGCGCCTGTTTATCAAGGAAGGCGATCACGTCCGCAAAGGCCAGTTGCTTTTGCAACTCGATGATTCCGACCTGCGCAGCCAGGCGGCCCGCGCGCAAGCTCTGATGAAAGCCGCCCAAGCCGATCAGGCTAACCTCACCACCGGCGGTACACACGAAGAAATTCTCACCGTCGATTCTCAACTGATCAAAGCGCGCGGCGCGCTCAAGGACGCCCAGCGCAATCTCGACGCGTTTCGCCGCCTGCAGCAACAGGGCGCAGCCTCTGCCGCGGAAGTCCAGCAGGCCGAAGAAGCCTTGCAGCGCGCCCAGGCGGACGCCACTCTGCTCGAGCAAAAGCAGAAAGACCGCTACTCCAAGCCCGAGGCCGCAAAAGTTCAAGCTCAGGGCGCCGAAGCCCAAGCCGCCTACGAAGCTGCCGCAGACGCGCTCAGCAAATCCAGCGTGCGCTCGCCTTTTGACGGCATCGTCTACACGCTGCCCGTCAAGCAAGGGGCCTACGTGCAAATCGGAGACCTCCTGCTGCAGGAAGGCGATCTCTCGAAGATGCTGGTGCGCAGCTTCGTCGACGAACCTGAAATCGGCCGCCTCGTCTCCGGACAAAAAATCGAAGTCACCTGGGACGCCGTGCCCGGCCGCATCTGGAACGGCGCCGTCAGCACCATTCCTTCTACCGTCAAGCTTCACGGCGCGCGCAATGTAGGCGAGGTCACCTGCACGGTCGACAACCACGATCTTCGTCTCCTGCCTAACGTCAACGTCGGGGTCACCGTCATCACCGCCGAACATGGCAACGTGCTCACTCTTCCGCGCGAAGCCGTACGCATGGACGATACCAAACCGTACGTCTACCAGGTGGTGAACGGCGAACTCAAACGCCGCGATGTGGAAGTCTCTCTGCAAAATCTGACGCAAGTTGAAATCACCGCCGGACTTCCGGAGCATGCGCAGGTGGCTTTATCCTCCGCTGACACCAAGCCCCTGGTCGACGGCGCCCACGTCAAGGTGGTTCGGTAGCTCATGCAGTCCGCTCCTAGCATTCAGGAAAACTGTTGTCATTCCGCGCCAGCACCGGGTGCCCCATTTCTCGCGTCCTTGGCGAGAAGTGGGAATTTCTTCGCGCCCGGCAAACTCCGTTTGATCGTCGCCCTCTCGGTCAGTACCCTTATGACATTACTCTCGGTCGCACTCCCGCTCGCTGCCGCCGAGAATCCCCAGGATCTCCTCGCCGCCGGCCGAGTTGACCAGGCCATCCAAATGCTCGAACAACAAATCCGAGCCGCCCCCACTGCGGAAGCCTACAACCTGCTCTGCCGCGCCCATGTCGAACTCGACGACTGGGACGCCGGAGTCCCCGCCTGCGAAAAAGCTATCTCCCTCGACCCCGGCAACGGTCTTTATCATCTTTGGCTGGGACGAATTTACGGCGAGAAAGCGGATCGTGCCGGATTTATAAAAGCGGCTGGCCTGGCCAAGAAAGTTCGCGTTGAATTCGAGCGCGCCGTCGAGTTGGAACCCAGCAGTTGGCAAGCCCGCACCGATCTTGCCGAATTTTATCTCGAGGCCCCCGGCATCGTCGGCGGCGGCGAAGACAAAGCCCGTGCTCAAGCCGCTCTTCTCTTGCCGCTGAATCCCGGCATGGCGCACTGGGTGCTCGCGCGCATCGCGCAGAAAAATAAAGCCCCCGACGCAGCGGAGCAGGAATATCGCTTGGCTATCGACGTCAGTCACGGAGGCGCGCGCGCCTGGGTGAATCTCGCTGGATTTTATCGCCACACGAATCGCCTCGACGAGATGGAACGCGCCCTGCATACCATGGAATCCGCTCCTGTCGATCGACCCGCGGCGTTGATGGATGGCGCTGGAATGTTATTTCGTACGGGACGCAATGACGCCATGGCCACACGCTTGGTGCGCCGCTATCTCGCCTCCGCTACCGTCGAGGAATGGCCCGCCTTCAAAGCCCACTATCTGCTCGGCGAACTGCTGGAGAAACAAGGGGACCGCTCAAACGCTGAAGCTGAGTATCACACCGCCCTGACTATGGCCCACACCTTCAACCGTGCCCAGCAAGGGTTACAGCGGGTAGGGCGGTAGTCGCCGGTCATTTGGCCGCTCCGGCCTGCACCTCGAAACCATAGCTCCGCAATACATCCGCCATGGCAGGTGTTTTGACGAATGACAGGAACTCCCACGCGGCTTCTTTATTCTTCGACGAGCGCAGGATTACGCACGCCTGTTCAATCGGCGGATATTCTTCCGCAGGGACTTCGATGTAGCGGCCTTTCCCTTTCATGTTCGGCGATACGGCAAGCGACAGTGCCACGATGCCCACATCCGCCGCGCCCGAAACCACGAACGATGCGGTTTGAGAAATGTTTTCGCCCAGCACAAATTTGTCTTTGATTTTGTCGTAAATATTTTCCCGCTGCATCGCTGCCACCGCCGCCTGCCCATACGGAGCATGTTGCGGATTTGCGATCGCGATCTTCTTCACCGAGGGATCGCGCAAAGCCTTCATCCCGGAACTCAAATCGAGCTTCGAATCGCTCGGAATCCAGACCACGATCTTCCCTCTTGCGTACTGGTAGTAGCTTCCCGGCTCGGTTAATCCCGCAGCTTCCAGTTTCTTCGGATAATCGAGGTTCGCGGAAAAAAAAATCTCGAAGGGTGCGCCGTTCTGAATCTGCTGCAAGAAGTTTCCTGACGAACCGTAAATCGGCTTTACCGTCTTTCCCGTCTCCTTCTGGAATCGCCCTGCGATATCCTGCATGGCGAATTGTAGGTCCGCCGCGGCCGCAACGCTGATCTCCTGCGACACACATATGTGCGGCAAACTGCACAACCCCACCACCATCAGGATCAGTCTGCGGATGCTCATGAATTTTCTCCTGACTTACAAACGCCTCATATAGGAAAATAGATGAAAACACATTATGACCTCCGTGCGCATCGACAAGTGGCTGTGGGCGGCAAGATTTTTCAAGACACGCTCGCTTGCCGCACGTGCCTGTGAACTCGGCCGGATCGAATCCAACCGCCAAACTGCCAAAGCTGCGCGCGAAGTCCGCATCGGCGACATGCTGCGCGTGACCAATGAGGGCGGTGACTTCGAAATCGAAGTCCTCCTCCTCAGCGACGTGCGCGGCCCCGCTTCCACCGCCCAAACCCTCTACCGCGAGACCGACGCCAGCCGCGAACTCCGCCAGAAAGTCGCCGCCGAACGTAAAGCCATGCGCCAGTTCGAAGAGCTACCCGCAGCCCGCCCATCCAAACGCGACCGCCGCAGAATCATCCAATTCCGCGGACGAGGCTGACTCTTCCCTTCTCGTTGACGATATAATTGCNNCAATCTCCCCTCGGCGCAGGCGGTATGGGAGAGGTTTACCGCGCCCTCGATACTCGCCTCGATCGCATCGTAGCCATCAAAGTTTTGGCCTCGCATCTTTCTGCTTCTCCAGAGCTGAAACAGCGCATGGAGCGCGAGGGCAGAGCGATTTCGTCGCTGAACCATCCTCACATTTGCCAGCTCTATGACATCGGTTCGCAGAACGGCGTCGAGTATCTGGTGATGGAGTTTCTCGAAGGCGAAACTCTGGCCGAAAGGTTGCGCAAAGGCGCAGTGCCGCTGGACGAAATCTATAAAATCGGGATCGCCGTGGCCGAGGCGCTCGCCGTCGCACACCGCCAGGGTATTGTGCATCGTGACTTGAAGCCCGGGAACATTATGCTGACCCACGGTGGCGCGAAGCTGATGGATTTTGGTCTCGCCAAGCCGCTCGGCATACAGGCGTCGTCGCCGGGATCAGGAAGCGCGCCGCCTTCATTCACCGCCGCCGCTACATTGAGCGGGCCTAGCCCGTTAACCCCACTCACTACCGCGGGCAGCATCGTCGGCACCATCCAGTACATGTCGCCGGAGCAGATCGAGGGCAAAGAAGCCGACGCACGCAGCGACATCTTTGCTTTCGGCGCAGTGCTGTACGAGATGGTGTCGGGAAAGCGGCCATTCTCGGGCAAGAGTCAAATCTCGCTGGCCTCGTCTATTCTGGAGAGCGATCCGGCGCCGATCAGCATAGTCAAGCCGCAAACGCCGCCCGCCTTCGAACACGTCGTGACCACCTGCCTGCAAAAAAATCCCGAGGAGCGCTATCAGACGGCGCACGATATCAAGCTGGAGATGCAGTGGATTGCGGCTGACAAATCGTCTCCCGCCGCTGCGCCGACAGCGCCCGCGCCTCGCAACCTTGAGCGCGCGCGCTGGGCCGCGGCCCTGGTCGCCGCGATTGTTCTGACTGCCGCTGCCGCCATGCTCTTCTACCATCCGGCTCAGCCTGCGTACTCCATCCGCGCCGTCATTGATCCTCCGGAGAAGACCACATTCAACCTGACTGGCGATGCGGCAGGCCCGCCAGTGCTTTCGCCCGATGGCTTGTCGATCGCGTTTGCGACCACCGGCGCTGACGGCAAGACTGCACTCTGGGTCCGTCCTACGAACGCGGTAGAAGCTCGCGAACTGCCCGGCACCGACGGCGCGACTTTTCCCTTCTGGTCGCCCGATGGCCGTTCCCTCGGATTCTTCGCCGAGAGCAAGCTCAAAACCGTCGACCTCGAAGGCGGCTCGACACAGATAATTTGTGACGTCCCGCTCGGTCGCGGCGGTGCCTGGGGTGCGGATGGAGTGATCCTGTTCTCCCCGGCTCCAACCGCGTCGCTCATGCGCGTGAGCGCCAGCGGGGGCGCTCCAGTTCCAATTACGAAGCTCGACCCGGCTCTGCACACCTCGCATCGCTGGCCGTTTTTCCTTCCCGACGGTAAGCATTTCCTCTATATCGCGCTTCACCATGATGCTTCGAAGTCAGGGAACAACACCCTTTATTACGCATCGCTCGACGGCCGGGAAAATCGTCCGCTGTTCCGCTCTCAAACCAATGCCATTTACGCCGACGGTTTTCTTATGTTCGGACGTGGCGACCAATTGATGGCGCAGCCTTTCAATCCCTCCTCTGGAACTGTGAGTGGCGAACCCGCGAATGTGGCCAAGGGCGTGATGAACGACGGCAGCACCTGGCACATGGACGCCTCAGCTTCGAACGATGGTCTGCTGGTTTTCGGCAGCGGCGCCTCAGGTGACCTGGAGTTAGTCTGGATGGATCGCAGCGGGAAGATCAGCACCATCGCCGACAAGCTCCCTGATTTGCAGAGCGCGGTCCTTTCCCCGCAAGGAGACCGCGTCGCTCTTCAGATGAACGCCGGTCAGACCGATATCTGGGTGCTCGATCTGACCCGTGGAGTCCGCACCAGAGTCACCTTTGGACCGGTTGGGAATGTTTCCCCCATCTGGTCGCCCGACGGCAAATGGATCGCATACTCCTCTGCCCAAAACGGTCACTTTGCCATCTGCCGCAAGCCCTCCGACGGCAGCGGCGCGGAAGAGTGTTTGCTCAACGTTGAGCAGCAGCCCGGGCTCCACGATTGGTCGCACGACGGTAAGTATCTGCTGTATTCGCTGCCCGTCCCGGGCGGCCCCTTTCGGCAGATATTGGCCTTGCCCCTGCAGGGAGAGCGCAAACCATCGCTGGTAGTGGAGCGGGGTACGGCCGGAAAACTTTCTCCAGACGGCCATTGGCTCGCCTACCAGTCGACCGAGTCGGGCAGGTCGGAAGTTTACGCCATGCCCTTTGGCAGCGGGCAGGGCAAGTGGCAGGTCTCCGCCAATGGAGGACAACAACCGAGGTGGAGCAAGGACGGCAAAGAACTCTACTATATGGACCTGACTTACAATCTTTTCGCGGTCCCGGTAACGAATGCCGGTGGCGCACTGCAGTTTGGGGCGGCTGAGAAGCTGATTGCGAATTGGTCCGCGCCGCAGGTTTTCTACGACGTCTCGCCCGACGGCAAGAAATTTCTTCTCGACCGGGTTGAACAACAGGTCAGCCAGTCGGTCACGGTAGTCACCAACTTCACCGCCGGTTTGAAAAAATAAAACAAGCGCGCGGGTTTCAAAGCGGCAAGACGACGTGCAGCGTTATTTTTCGGCGAATTTTTTCAGTTGCGCGACCAAACCGGGCCAGCCCTGGCTGTATCCCTCGCACGCACCCGGCAGTGCCGCAAGACCGCTGTGGGTGACGATCACATGTGTACCCCCTTTGGTTGGAGTCAGCTCCCAGCGAACCACGGTGCGGTGCGCCGGGTCGGGATGCCAATTGGCAAACCAGGAAACTTCCAGCAAACGCGGAGGCTCGATCTGCAGAACTTCACCATGATGTTCGATAATTTTGCCGGTGCCTGCTCCGCTGCGCTCTCTGGAAGTGAGCAGCCAGCTGCCGCCGGGGCGTGCGTCCATTTCCCACTCGGTGATTTCAAAGGCTTCCCCGCCGCCCCACTGCAGCGCCTGCTCGCGCTCGATCAGGGCTCGAAAGACGCGAGCGGGCGGGGCGGCGATTTCGATTTCGGTAACCACTGAGTCGTTATCGGGCGTAATTCTTGTGGTGGCCATGGCTTGCTCCTCGATGGATTGTTGGCGCTACATCTGCCGATGCAGATCGAAAACTTTTTTTCATCTCTTTCCCGGGACCGTTTTGATATTCGTTTTTGCAGCCTGTTTGGTTTCTTTGACGTACTCGGCTTCCACAAATGTCTTCAGGCTAGTCAGGTTCATCTTCCAGAAGGTGCGGTACTGATCGAGCCAGGAGGCGACGGCGCGGAGCGGAGCGGGATTGAGCTGATAGACGCGATGGCGGCCTTCGCGGTGCTCGCGCACAAGGTGCGCGCGCCGCAGCAGGCGCAGGTGCTTGGAGATGGCCGGACGAGAGACCGGGAAAGCTCCAGCGATTTCTCCGGCCGGCTGGCTGCCGCGGCGCAACAAATCGAGCACGGCGCGGCGGGTGGGATCGGCGAGAGCTTGAAAAGTCGCTTCGGAGGAATATGTAACCGAACGGTTCCGCATAATGCGTAACCTATCAGTTACGCGATAAGCGTGTCAAGCGAAATTCTTTCTTAGGAACTTGGCTTACATCCCGGTACAATGTAAGCATGACTCGTCAGATTACCACCGTAAGCACCAAAGGGCAGTTTGTCATTCCCTCCGAGATGCGTTCTGCACTCGGGATCAAGCCCGGGACGCGGATCGCCGTGACGCTGGATGGAATGAAGATCACTCTGGAGCCGGTGACGGCGGAACTGGTCGACAAGACTCGCGGGATGTTGAAGGGTAAGGCCTCCCTGGCTGAAGATTTAAGGCGCAAATGGCGGCGAGAGAGCCGATGGTAACGTATGTGCTCGATTCCAGCGCTGTATTGCGCTATTTGCATAATCAAGCCGGATCGGAGCGCGTTGCGGAGATCATTAGAGAACATCTTGCGGGGGACTGTGAGGCCGTCATTTCTGCGCTCCATTGGGGCGAGGTGGCCGGGATCACGTGCAAGCTTTATGGCGAACGCGAAATGAAAGAAACTTTTTCGCGGTTGGACGCTTTTGGGTTGCGCGTGGTGCCTGCGGATCGAGATCGTGCTGTGCATGCTGCATTGATCAAAGTACAGACAGGCATTCCTTATGTGGATGCGTTTGGTGTAGAACTGGCTAACGGAACGAATAGTGTTTTGGTGACGGCAGATTTTGATTTCAAGCCTGCGAGCCGCGATGTGAAAATTGAGTTTCTCCCGGCGAAGTGATTACTTTCTGTGGTTCTCGATCAAGGCTAAGAATGCCTGATGCACCCGCGTATCCTCTGAAAGTTCAGGGTGAAACGTTGCTGCCATGGCTCTTCCCTGCTTCACGGCGACAGTATCTTCGCCCTCGGTGGCGATGATCTCCACATCTTTGCCGATGCGTTCAATCTTGGGCGCGCGGATGAAGACCATCTCCAGCGGCGAGTCCGGTTTAGCGTTGAGCGAACTTTGCAGAAGCTGGCCTTCGCGGATGGAACTGTCAATCTGACGTCCGTACGCGTTGCGGCGGATGGAGATATCGATTGCGCCGAGGCCCACTTGTTTTGGATTTTCGACGTCTGTGGCTAATAAGATTGCGCCGGCACAGGTGCCGAAGGTTGGCTTCACGCGCACGAACTGCTTGAGCTTTTCGAAGCCTTCTTCTCCCAGCAATTTCAGGAACGTGCCGGACTCGCCTCCGGGAATGACGAGGCCGTCGATCTCGTCAAGTTGCTCGGGCTTTTTTACGAGTACAACTTTGGCGCCCAGCTCCTCGAGCCGGCGGCGGTGGGCATCGAAATCGCCCTGCAGGGCTAGCACTCCAATGGTCATGAACTATTTATTTTACTGGATTGGCTTTCGACTCAGCTTGCGGCACACGCCACACCACTGTTACCGCCAGCGCTACCGCGATTCCCAGCGACACTTCCACAAAGCGGTGCATGGCCACAATCCAGGGCGATCGAGTATGGGCGATGAGCAAGACAATGCTCAGTGTGATGGCGGCGAAACGATAGGCGCTTTCTATCCGGAGTAAGGCGCAGAGAATTCCGCAGACAAAAATGCCCGCGCCATAGACGATCCAGGTCGGCTGGAAATAAATCGCGATCAGCGCACCCAGTGCCGCGCCCAACGCTGTACCCGCGAAACGCTGCCAGGCGACAGTCAGCGGTTCAACGGTGGAAAGCAGAACGACGATGGCGGAAATCGGAGCCCAATAAAATTCCGGCAGCTTGAGCAACCGCGCCAACAGCATCGATACCACCGTAGCCACGACTGTCCGGGCCGAATTGACGACAACCGCGCGAGTAATTCCGAGGCGGCTCGTGACGTGGCGCATAGAGCAGGATTGTATCGTGAGGCGCTGCGGAGACTGTCCCGCTCGGGACTATTCTCCTCGTCTTGAAGGACTGACTCCACGTCCGGTGCTGCATCGGTGCGCCAGTGTCAGCAGCAAAGGCTGGGCTAGCACCTCAAAAAGCGCGAGGGGTGCGCCACCCGGCCTAGGGCGTAAATTCAAACACAGTGCCTTGGCCATTATTCAAAACTCCGCCGGCGACTCCTCCGCCGACGGTCGTGCCATACAGGTGACCGGACTTTCCGAAGACAAGCGCGCCTTGCGGAAATCTTCCGTCGGTGCCAGAGCCAAAGTTGTAGACCAAACTCTCCGTCCAAGCGCCGCCCGCAGAGGGAGCCAACTTGAAGATCGCGCCGTAATCGGAGGCGGCAGCATTGTCCAGCGGGCCATAAAGATTTCCCTGCTGATCAAAAACCAAACCGGAAGGGCTCGATCCGCCCTTGGCGCCGCCAATGAACTTGTACAGGATGGTTTCGTTCCAGCCGGAGGCGGAGGGAGTCAACTCAAAGACGGTGCCGCATCCCGGGCCATAATCGATTTCTGTGCAATTTCTGTTGAACATTCCGCCGGTGGAAGTTGTCCCGTAAATGTTTCCCGATCCATCGAAAATCAATCTTGCGGTGGGTGAACTGCCATCGTCGCCGTACGCTCCCTGGAACGTATACATCACTTTTTCCGTCCAGCCGGTTGCCGCGGTATAGGACAATTCGAATACGGTGCCGCAGCCCACAGGGTTCTTTACCCTGATACAAGCGCCGTCTCCTCCCAATTCCGTTGTCCCATACAGATTGCCGTCGGAATCGACAGTCAGGCCGGCGTAGGGATTCGCGCCATCGTTGGGATACCCTGCAAAGCTATAAATTTCACTTTCCCTCCACGTGCCGTCGGCGTTTTGGGTCATCTCGAAGACAGACCCAACGCCGTTCGGCCCGCCGATATTGTTCACTCCGTACATGTGGCCGGCTGAGTCAAATACAAGGCCGCCGACCGGTTCCGCGTTTTCAGAGAAGCTGTACAAGTCCTGTTCCTGCCAACCGCCTCCCGCCTTTGGACTCAACTCGTATACCGATCCCAGGCTGCTGACTCCTCCAAGCTCAGTAGTCCCGAACAAATTGCCCTTGCCGTCGGCAGTCAGAGGCGACGCTCCTGCGCTGGCATAAGTGCCTCCGGCTGCGCTGTTAAAGTTGTACAGCGTGCTCTCCTTCCATCCGGCCGCCGTGGAGCTCAACTCAAAAACCATGCCGAGGTTGGAGGTTCCTCCATCCTGCGTTGTGCCGTAAAGATTTCCGGCGGCATCGGCCACCAAGCCCGGAGAAGGCCATTGACCGTCGGTAAATGGGAAAACGTAAACCAGATTCATCCCCCATGATCCCGGCGAGCGGGGAGTGAGTTCGAAAAGAGAGCCTTGCGTGTAGTAAAAACCAGCCGGAGTGGTGGTGGTTCCAAACACCTGACCAGCCGGGGTTACGGCCACGCTATTCGGATAGTAGATTCCCGGGTAGGTAAAGTTCCATAAAAAGGTTTCCTTCCAGGCTCCGCTGCCGCTTGGAGTCAACTGAAAAACCGAGCCGCATTGGCTGCAACCGCCCGCACCGCCAGTGAGGGATAACCCGTAAAGATTGCCGCTGCTGTCGAATCCGCCCAGGCTCGGAGAGCTAGGGCTCTCGATGTCGCCGTGAAAGGTATTAATGACATTCTGCGTCCATTGTCCGCCAGTGCCTTTGACCAACTCATAGACCACGCCGCAACCGGCGTGCCCGTCGCAGGTGGTATCCCCTCCACTGGAAGTTGTACCGAAGACATTTCCATTTGCAAGGAAAAGAGGGCCGACGGGAACGCTACCGGAGGCGCCGCCGACAAAGTTATATAGCGTNNGGCGGTCTCAGACAAAGTCCCGAACACGTTCCCGTTGCTATCTACCACGAGACCGGCAATCGCCGAGTTCGATACAGCGCCAGCCGAAAAAGTGTAAAGCGTCGTCTCAGCCCAGGTGTCTCCGGAGGGTGTGAGCTTGAACACCGACGAGAAACTGCCATTCGTGTAGTAGGACAATGCGCCGTAGAGGTTGCCGGCAGCATCGATGACTAACACGCCGTTGACGTATCCCTGGCTCGCCTGGAACGTGTAGATCACAGTCTTGGTCCAGACGCCCTGTGTGTTCCGCGCCAGCTTGTAGGCGCAATTGCAGCCACCGTATGCGCCGGTCGAGACGCCATAAACATTTCCAGCCGCGTCAACTACCGGCGTGTAAGCACCGGAGCCGTCGCTTCCGCCCGCAAAACTGTGGATCACAGTTTCCGTCCATCCTCCGCCTGGCTTCGGAGCAAACTCGAATATTGCCCCCAGGTTGTACTCGCCGCCGTATTCCGTCGCGCCGAAGAGGTTTCCCTGGGAATCTGACACTATGCCGACCGGCCATGCGCCGTGTTGCTGGGCGGAGAATTCGTGCAGCACTCTCTCAGTTGAATCTGCCGCGGCGACTACGCTCACAGAAAACATCGCTGCGCCAAACAAAATGACGAACAGGCGTAAGGGCAAGCGGAAGACGCGAAATGGAAACCGCATTGGGAAACTCCTAAGGGGGCAAAGTAAGGGGCCGGCGGAAGCTGCGGGGGAAAAGCTTCACGCCCGCGAATTGTAGCTCGGAAAGGCCTCGCGCCCTACCGAAATGTTTGAGACCCCTTCGACTTCGCTTCGGACGGAATCTGGAGACAGGTCCCCGGTTTTCTCGTCGGCGCTCACCACCTCTTCGGACACACCACGCACCGCTCCTGCATCTCCTCGCATCGGCACCGCTTCGGAATATCCCCTTTGCCCCGCGCCCGCGCCGAACAAGTCAGCAGGCACCAGGTCTCCCGATAGATTTCAAACATCCCTTGGCTTTTCGGCCCGTAATTAAAGTGCACCGTCACTCGCGGAATAAAGGCATCCGCCGGAACCACATACCACAGATTTTTCTTGATCACATACGCCGCCAGAAAATCGATGTCATCCAGCGTATACAATTCCCCGCTGCCCGCCGCCCTTGTACTGCACCGCGTACCTCGATGGCTGGTCGCGCACTTCACCTGCACCCGCCACAGCCGCCGCCCACTCTCCACCGCAAAGTCATAAGGACGGCTTTCTCCCCACGGCTTCAGCACCGGAAAGCCCAGCATCGTCGCCTTCGCCAGGAATGCAGCCTCCACCGCCTCTCCCATCTGCTTCGGCGAAGTCAAACCCAGCATCTGCATGTCATTCAGTTCTTGCTTTCTCTCCGGATTCGGTTTTCGAGGCATAAAAAAAGGCGCGGCCTAGGTTTTCGGAATATGTGTCCGAAACACCGTCCGCGCCATATCTCCTTCACCAAAAGAAAAGCGCAGACCCGGAAGGCCTGCGCCACTGTTTTCGATTCTATATATGTATTATATCATATTGCATAGGGTAAATGGGACATATTAGCCGATTTATTTCTCCCAGCGAATCAACAACTTGATCCAAAAACGCGCCCTCCACCCCCTTGACAAGATTTTCTACAAACGGAAAACGCCCTCCCAGCCGCGAAGCGGCGGTAGAATACAGCCCACGGGGTAAGCCGTGGGTGGGAAAGTGGCAGATCAGCAAGCTCCGAAGGAGCGAAAGAATAGTTATGACACATGCTCTTTAGGGACGAGACGAGTTCTCACGCGCACACTTGGGCGCCAGAGCGGAGTCGAATCGCCCCTTGGCAGGCGAGCGGACTCGTGGCCTCGCCCGAACAGTGGCGCTGGAGCAGCTTTCGCTGGCATTACCCGGGCGAAGTAGGATCGGTCCGAATCAATGACACAGACATTTTGATGATGACAATCCGCCCACCGGCGGCGTGATCACAAGGTTTCGACTGATAGCTAGAAACAAACCGGGTGCCCCATGTCTCGCTTCTTTTGCGAGACATGGGAATCGGCGTTTGAGACCTGGGCCACCCGCGACTGAGTTTAGAATTTGGGTAACGTCCACCAGTCCCCAGTTTTCAATTGTGGGATGGTTTGGGCAGATCGGCACTCTTCTTCTTACTGGGCTGGCATGGATAGCCGCTCTTACCGCAGGTGGTAATATCACCCTCGGCAGGAGAGTTCATGGTGATATTTCCGGTGTTCCCGGCGTTGATGTTGCAGCCAATCTGAAGTGCGAAAGCGGCCCCAGGAAAAGTAGCCCCCTCATCGAGACTCACGACGGCAATATTGGTGCTTTGGTCAGGATAGTGTAGGTCGGCGGTCTGCCCGGCCGGGATTACGCAAACCGGTCCGGTGTAGGGTCCGATTGAACACGAACCGCTGGGCATTATGGTGTAAGCAAAGCCTACGGTCGAGTTGTTGTAGAAATGACGGGTGGCGCAAGCAGTAGCCTCGCGGCCAACCGCCAAGACCACAATTAAACACGCGAACAAGCAAGCTTGTCTGGTCATCTTCATTTTTCCATTCTGGAACTCGCTACCGGTGCTGCTTTTAGCGCGCCATTAGCTCCCCCTAAAGTCCCGCTAGGTTCTTATCATCGAGAATGCAGCAAGTCAAGATATAGTTATAAATGACTTCATCGGTCGTACACTTCCTACTTACCGAGAACTTACTGAGTTATAAGGGTAGACCATTCAAGTAAGCTGTTACGACTCGCGATCACCAATGACTCCATGGCGATGTGCTGTAACTCGACGATACAAGTTACATAACTAAGTCTCTCCATTGTCTCTACGGTGCGCAGGACTTGAAAAGCTCTGTTACACCCATCGCAATTCCCTGGCCGCGCGAAGACCGGGTGGGGGCGCTGGAGCAGCTTTCGCTGGTACTCCTCGGGCGAAGTGGGACCGGTCCGGATCAACGACACCGACATTCTGGTAATGACAAGTCGCCCACCAGCGGCGTGATCGGGCTGTCAGAGACTCACGGGCCCTGCTTGAGAATGGGAATGGGGTGCCCCATGTCTCGCTGGTTTTGCGAGACATGGGAATCGGCGCGCCCGGGCTAATACCCGTCGTAGCAGTCGGCGCTATAGTCCTCGCAGTAACTCGCCATATCGGCTTCGTAATCCTGCTTTAGTCCCGCTAAGTCGCACATCGCCGCTTCCAGCCCGCTGAGATAATTCGCTAGTCTCTCCATCAGATCCCCGAAGTGACGGAGGTTTATGTGAGTCAGATCTTTCGGCAGCGAGGGATCGCCCTTCTTGGAATGGGCATACCTGAGGCTGTAGGAAGCAGGATCTATTTCGGACATCTGGCGAACGTAGTCGTCAATGCCCTCAATATCTTCCGGTGGCAGTTCGCTCCACCCAGCCGCCTTTGTAATTTCCGACGTCTTCGGCTTGAAATCCTGCCAGAGCAAATCCAGGCGGTGCCCGCCGAGGTGATCTTTTTCTGCCTTCGTGAGTGGGCGTTCAATTAGGTACGGTGTCCGCCTGATTATCCCTTTCAGTGCCAACTCGATGTGATGGCGATACAGGAAGACGATCGGGTACACAAGAAAATCCTGGTCGAACCCGGTCTCTTCAACGGCGCGCACGAGAACTTGAGCACCGCGTCGGTATCCCTCTCGGTAGGCGTACTCATCGCCGTCTCGCAGACAAGCATTATTTTTCCAGTCGCGCAGATCCCCGCGAAAAAGCTTGTCGCCTTTACGGGGTGGCGGAGGCGCTTCGTATCCATCTAAGGCCATAGCGTCGATCCAGCAATAGCCCAATTCTACTAGCCGCGTGACCTACTGATCAATGATAAGAAACTGGGGCGCCCCATGTCTCGCTGTTCCTGCGAGACATTGGGGTAGCCACCTGAGACCTGGGCCACTCGCCAAGGCTAGGCCGTTCCAACTCTCCCCTTGGTAAAGTTGGAAACGGGAGTAGAATTGAGGCGCTTTGTAAGCGGGGTTGTATTAAGTTCGTATTATTGCCCTACTATGTTAATCCTTCTACAGGCTCCGGAGCAGGCGTCGCGACTCGGCACCGTCCTCGATATTGTTGATAAGGTCACAAAAATCCTTGCCGTAATAATTGGCGGAGCTTGGGCCTATTTGAATTACGTGCGCGGCCGGACCTATAAGAAGAGGCTAGAAACCAACGTATCCGGTGAATGGTTTGAGAGTAAGGGGCTATCTTTCCTGTCTGGCTCGGCCCACCTTAAGAATGTAGGGCTATCGAAGTTCCCGATCGAGCAGAAAGGGACGGCAATACTCGTTTACGATCTTCAACCATCGATCACTTCGCAACCGGCAGCAGACCTAGTTGAGACCCTGATAAATGTTCGGTCTATTTTTAAAACTCACGCTTGGATTGAGCCAAACGAAACGATAGAGGAATCATTCGTGATTCAGCTTGGCAGCAGCGAAAAGCGCGTTGGGATAAAGCTTGCCCTGCGAGTGGTGGCCGCTCATATTGAGTGGAACGCCAATCGCATAATTGTACCAGCCCCTTTACAGGCCCTCCCAGCAGACTCGAGCCAAAAGCCAGGCACGCAAAATTCAGTCGATACAGGAGGAGCCATGAGCGAACGAGAAGGCAAAAGCGAGAACACATTCCCCGGGAAGCCGGGTTCAACTAACCCGGTTAACACTCAGATCATTGAGCGGCCTGACATAACAGATCAGATTGAACGGCAGAAAGATACTATACTGAACGATGAGGGCTCGAAAACTACAGAAAGGTTTGACTAGCAGGGACCGACTCCGGAAGTCGAAAAAGAATAGAACGATTGAAAGTGGCTAGATACGGAGGCAAGAAATGTCGGAAGACAACAGATTTGAGAAACAGTCGCGGGAAGACCGGGACGAGACGAAGCGCATAGAAAGAGGAAAAAGCAGGGCAACGGACCAAGCGCCTGAAAACCCCAAAGAAACGAAGCGAATTGAGGAACTCAAGCGAAAGCAAGGCTCCTAGTCGGCCCCTCGGACGATTTAACTCTCTCGGATTGATAGGACAGGCGGGACATTCGTCATTTTTCTGATCAAAGAATTAGGGATACTCCCGTCTGTCCTCGGTCTTGTCCGTCCCGGTTTTGTCCCTAGCGTTTCTGTCGCTCCGCCCAGCGCAAGACGGCAGTAATGTCTTTCTGCCAATGAAACCCCTCCGGAAGATTCGGCTCAACGACGCCCTCTGCGATCGCCCGGTCGAAGTGGAGTCTTGCTCGTTCGTAACCAGGGGTGTGAATGCGCATGATCATCGTGAGAAGGTCCCCGTGCGGGATTTTCTCGTCGGCAAAAAGCGAGAGCAGGTGCATGAGCCCATCCGCCCCACAAAAGCTGTCCAAGCTTAAATCGCAAACTATACTGCGGTCTTTTCGGAATTCGAACTTCTCGTCGAATTGGCAGCCGTGTTCACGGCTCCCCTTCCGCGGACTCGCGGGAAAATGGTGGACAAGCGAAAGGTCGCGCGCCCCACGATTCCCAGACTCAGAGGGTAGGCTGAGCCATTGCACCCAGCCGTCGCCGGCGTTCTTAATCGTCTCCCCGCAGTTGTCACAAATCCAACCGCGTCCGTCGGGCCCCGTGTAGTGGCGAAGATCGGTTTCGTTCTCAGCTGCAACGTTCATTAGTATTTCCTCCTCCCGGCCATCTTTGCAATCACCACCCTCTCGTCTGCAGCATCTGCGCCTCGTCCAATCCCGCGACAGCCAGACCCTTCATCGCTCCCGCCAAATCTTCGCTGACTTCAAGTAATACTTTAGGGTCGTTGAAATGCGTTGCGGCTTTGACGATGGCTCTCGCGCGCTTTTCGGCTTCGGCGGGGTCGGCGAATGTAGTGGAATCTTTCATGAAGATGCCGCTGC
>PKVZ01000060.1 GCA_003131635.1 Acidobacteriaceae bacterium | reverse complement strand
GCATCGATCCGAACATCATCAGCAGCGCCCGCTTGCCCACGCGGTCCACCCACAAACCAAACAGCGGTGTCGCAATCATGGCAAACAAGGTCAGCATGCTCGATAAGAATCCGCCAAACTCCCGCGACGTTCCATGCGCCTCCATGAAAAACTTCACCGCAAAAGTTTGAAAAGGGAAGATGGCTGAGTAGAAAACTATGCACAGTGCCACGATCAGCCAGTAACTCACGCCGAACTTCCATAGGTCGGCGAACACTACTTTGTCGGTCGAAACATCTCCCAGGTGATAGTTCCTCTCCGCCCACGCTTCCATGATCCAGTAGATAATCGCGCCCACCACACACAAGGTCGAAAAGCCGAGGGCGATCAGGAAGGGTGTTCGCCAACTGGCATAAGCCGCGCGCGCCCAGGTCGGAGAATTAAGCGCCGCAAAAGTACCCAGGCGCGATGCGGTCAGGTTCAGGCCAAAGGCAAAGCTCAACTCTTTCCCCTTGAACCAGCGCGCCAGCGCGGTCACCACGGCCACGTTCAGCGACTCCGCCCCCATCCCGAAGATAAGCCGCCCCGCTGCCATGATCGAGAGATGCCCCGACATCACGGTGATCGCTGGACCGATAAAACAAAGCACGCCAAAGATCATCAGCGACTTGCGCAGCCCGATCCGGTCAATGATGAAGCCGCCGATCACCACCGTAAAGATGTTGGGAAAGCTGTAAATCGCCTGCAGAAACCCGATGTCGAGATCGGAGAAATGCAGTTGCTGCTTGAGCACGTCGGCCAGCGGACTAAGCGCGTCATACACGTAATAACTGCCAAACATCGCCAGGCTGACAAAGATCAACACCAGCCACCGGTACAGGGGGCCGGGTTCAGGACGCACCGTTTCCGTCATCCACGCTCTTTTCTTCGAGAAGAATTAAACCACAAGGATTGCGAGCAGAGAAGATTAGCAGATTCAAACAGTAGTCCGCATCAGGATGCCCGCTTGAACGATGGTTTTGCAGGATGCAATGCTCATGTGGGGATAGCCGTCCTCGGCTCTCCACCGGGCGAAGCCCGGCGCGGTCCCGACTACGTTAGGAAGTTGCTGTTTTCTGTGACCCTATGGCGTGACCTCAAACACTGTACCGTACCCGACAGGGCCCTGCTCGCCGCCAACACCCGTCGCACCATAAAGATTGCCCGCGGAATCGAAGATCAAACTACCCACCGGAGCGATCCCATCGATATTTTTACCGAAGCTGTAGAGTATCCGGTCGCTCCACCCCCCGGTCCCATTGCGCGACAGCTCATAGATCGCGCCTTTGAGATTGGTGCCGCCAGACACCGTCACACCGTATAAATTGCCGGACCCATCGGCAATCAGGCTACCGGACGGTTGACCGTATAGGTTGTTAGTTCCTTTGAAGTTATGCAGCACGCTCTCCGCCCAGCCCCCGTTGGCCGTCGGTGTCAACTCGAACGCTGTCCCACCTCCGAAAGAACCTCCTGCTGCAGTAATGCCGTAGAAGTTCCCGCTTGCGTCAAGGGTCAGGGCGGTTGAGGGACCGGCTCCATCTCTGCCGTTGTTAACGAATCGATGCAGCATCTTCTCCGTCCATTTCCCGTTCGCCCCGGGCGTTAACTCGAACACTGTGCCGTAGCCAGTACCACCGAGAGTAGTTGTGCCATAAAGATTCCCTTGGCCGTCTAAGACCAATCCCGCTCCGGGATTTTCTCCATCTTCGTTGTTCCCGCTGAAGGCATGTAGAATCTTCTCGGTCCACTTGCCGCCAGCCGCCGGGGAAAATTCATACACCATGCCACAATAAGTGTAAAAGTAGCAGTTTTCATTGCTGCCTCCCACTTCCGTGACGCCATAGAGGTTGCCTGCGGCATCGACGACTACGCCTCCGACCGGGCCGTAGCCGTCCGCGGCGCTGCCATCGAAGGTACTCACAATCGTCTCCGTCCATCCCCCACCTGCTACCGGAGACAGTTCGAACAGGGTGCCGCAGTTAACAACCGGTTCACAATAGCCCTGTGTCTCGTTTGAGGTTGTGCCGTAGAGATTGCCGGCGGCGTCGAAGGCAAGGCCGGAGTTCGGGAAGTAGCCGTCCGTCCCATTATTGTTAAAACTATGCAGCACCGTCTCCGTCCATCCCCCTCCTCCTACAGGTGACAACTCGAATACCGTCCCGTACCCATAAGCGCCGCCGAGCACAGTCGTACCGTAGAGATTGCCCGCGGCATCGAAGATCAGGCCGCCTAAGGGACTCCTTCCATCCGTGGGGTAGAAGCTAAACAGCACAGTTTCCGTCTGCGCAGCGACGGGCGCACTTGAAGCAACGAGGCTCGCTGTAACGATCATTAACAGGGCAACTAGCCCAGCGGAACTCTTTTTCTCTCGCATAACAAATCCCCCTCAGAATTTTTCGACGCGACCAGTGGCTAGGATCAAAACAGGGCCCGATTACCGGAACAGCGTGAGATGAAGTTTCACAGCAGGCGTGAGAACCGCTCTCACTTGGGGAGGAGCGGCAAATATAAGCTGGCCGATTGTTGATGTCAAGGACGAATTGTGTTCGAGAGAAGCGGCTCTAGTACTTCACAATCGCGGCAAACGATTTCGCATCGAGCGACGCTCCGCCCACCAGCGCGCCATCGACCTCCTCCTGCGCCATCAATACCGATGCATTGTCCGGCTTCACCGAGCCGCCGTAGAGAATGCGAAGTTTCGCCGCGAATTCCTCGCCGAAAACCTCGGCAGCTTCCCGCCGGATTACGCTGTGGGCCTGCGCCGCAATTTCCGGCGTAGCCGTCTTGCCCGTGCCAATCGCCCACACCGGCTCATAAGCCACTACCAGCTTGCCCGCCTTCTTCGCCGAAATGGCATGAAAGGCCCGCACACATTGCCGCCGCAGCACGTCGTCCGTCAGTCCCGCTTCGCGCTCCTCCAGCACCTCGCCCACGCAGCAGATCGCGTTCAGCCCGGCTTCCAGCGCCGTCTTCAGGCGCAGGTTCACCGTGTCATCGGTCTCCCCAAAATACTGCCGACGCTCCGAGTGCCCCACGATCACGTGCGTCACTCCCAGACTCAGCAGCATGGGAGCCGAGATTTCTCCCGTAAAAGCGCCTTCCGCCTTCCAGTGCACGTTTTGCACTCCGATGGCAACGTTGGAGCCCTTGGAGCAGGCGATCGCGGCGTCGACGCTGGTATACGGCGGGCAGACGACGATTTCGTCACGGTCGTGTCCCTCGACGAGGGGCAGAAAGTTGTGGAAGAAG
>PKVZ01000242.1:17983-23667 GCA_003131635.1 Acidobacteriaceae bacterium | reverse complement strand
AAATAAAGTTGCTGTGCCGAGGCCTTCTCCAATGCCTGGTTGCGAGCAGCCGTGGCGTCGTCTTTGCGGCCCATGGCCTCGAGAATGAGCGATTTGTTCAGCAGATTGTCGAAGCGCTCTTCCGTCTTGATCGATTGATCTTCATCCTTCAGAGCCTCATCCAGATTGGTTTTGCTGGCGAGATAATAATTCGCCACGTCGTCCCAACTCTCCCAGTAATACTGATTGAGGCCACGTAGTTGCCGGGGAATGCTGGCTTCGACGATGTCATTCACTTTGACCGCAACTTTGAAGGGCACTGCGACCTTGTCCCAGCTCATGGTGATTACGGTGGAGTCGGGTTTGACGTCGTCAAAGTCATAGGCCAGCGCATCGTGGAACACGGCAGTTTGCGGCTTCACGGTGACTCGCAGCGCGTCCTCGTCCTGTTTGTAGCTGAAACTCCCCCACGCGGTAGACATCTTCGAAAAGATCACCGTCCACTGGGTTTCGCCTGGGATCATGTGCAGCCCGTAGGTTCCTTTATCAAGTGGCTGGCCCTCGATCGTGACCGGATCGCTAAACGTGACGGTGGTATTTTCGTTGGCTCCGGCGCGCCAGACCTCTCCGTAAGGCACCAGATTGCCCCAGATTTGGCGGCCGTTGGCCAGCGGACGGTGGTAGTTGATGGTGATGTCTGTAATGCCGATGCGCTGCGTGACCACAGCATGCTGGCTCTGCCGCGGCAGATCGAGCATCACAGTTTGGGCGTGGCAGAGGCAAAGGCCGGCTACCGACAAAAGGCCTGAAAGCAGGACCAGAAGACGAACTCTGTGCATGGGAAGACTCCTCCTCTGTGGTGGGAATCGAACAGCCGATTCAGCCGCGAACCCTTGGATGAGCACTACAAGAGTCTGCGCCTGAGCGCTGGTCTGCTTGGCTTAGACGGATGTTGGATGGCAAGGTAAGCGGACCGGCGATGTCGACGGAGTACAGCTCAACGCTTCGGCACCTTGGCGTGGACTTGAAGGTTTAGCAGGACGACATCCCGAGGTGAGAACGACGATGAACGTTTACACCCAGGCGGTCCGCGGACAGAAGCGGGAAGCCCATTCCCGCAGATGGTGCTCGGCTAGGAAGGAGAACGAAATGAACCGACTGGACATTTATGGACATGGACAAAGCGGTAACGTCCGTAAAGTCAGTTGGTTAATGGTGGGCGCTATAGGATTCGAACCTATGACTTCCACCGTGTGAAGATGGCACTCTACCGCTGAGTTAAGCGCCCTGCTGTGATGCGGTAAGTTCATCATTATACATAAGTTCCTTGTGAACGAACCTGGAGCAGCGATCCCGCACCGACTGGGCCATCCAGACTACTAACTAACCGCCGATTTATCGGGCCTTGAAGTTAAGTTCGGTTGCAGCGAAAAAATCTCCCCTCTGCCGGGCCATGCAGTGGTGTCATGGATCACATTTGGACAGGGGATGAGGGCGTGATAGCCTATCGGCGGCGGGGCGGAAGGCGGGTTCGGGTCGCCGGTAGCTCATGTGCCCAAAGTAACCTCTCATGCCGGACGAAAACAGGCCACTTCGATCCCCTGTATCCCCATCATCTACGGGGACTTCCGGAGTTTCGGTGGATCGAGAAAAAGAGCAACTTTCCCGCCTCAGAGGGGTTCGAACAAGTGTGAGCACTGCTGCCATGGAGGCGGGCGCGCTGATGGCTGCGATGGGGCCACATCCTGCCAGCAGTTTTCAGCCGGCGGTGGCGGGCGAGGCCTACACCGACGCCGAGGTGATGTTGCGGGTGAAGGCAGGTGACGAGTCCGCCTTCGATTATTTAGTGCAGAAATATCGCAGGCCGTTGGTGAGTTTCATGTACCGCATGGCGCGAAATACCGCCGCCGCGGAAGATTTGGCGCAGGAAGTTTTTCTGCGGGTGTATCGCTCTCGCCAGACGTACGAGGCCAGCGCGAAGTTTACGACCTGGCTGTATCGCATCGCGACTAATTTGGCGGTAAACCACGCGCGCGATACGCGGCACGAGCGGCCAGAAGTGACTGTGAGCCTGGACGAGCCGGACGAGGAAACGGGTACAACGCTGGATGTGCCGGACAGTAAGTCAACTGCCGAAGAGTTTTTGGTGCGACGCGAACGGATGCTGGCGATACGGGCTAAAGTGGAAGCCCTGCCCGAGCGCCAGAAGCTGGCAGTGATCATGCACAAGTATCAGCAAATGGATTACAAGCAGATTGCCGATGTATTGAAGTTGAGTGAATCGGCGACGAAATCATTGTTGTTTCGGGCATACGAAACTTTGCGGGAACAGTTAAAAGAATTCGTTTAGCAAGCGCTACTTTTTTGAAAAGTGAGCATGGGCGAAGAAAAATCAAGGGGAACATGGTTATGAAGCGCGAGGTTATGAAGTGCGAGGAGATTCGAGGAATGATGCCGGACCTGGCCTCCGGCTTGATGGAAGTGACGCCGGGGATCCGCAGTCATCTTGCGGGCTGCGTGGCGTGCGCCGGAAAAATGGAAGGGTTCCGGCAGACGATGGCTCTACTGGATGAGTGGAAGGCGCCGGAGCCTTCGCCGTATTTCGATGTGCGTTTGCAGGCGCGTCTGCGGGAAGAGATGGCTAAGCCGCAGGCTGGCTGGCTGAGTTGGTTCCGGCGTCCCGTGCTGGCCGCGGCGCTCACAGTGCTGTTGGGAGTTGGTGTGGGATTGTTCTTCACCAAAGGCGGCGGCAGATATGGGTCAGCGGATAACGTGGTCGCGGTCATAGATTCTACGGAGCCGGGTTCGGCGGTGGGTGATCTGCAGGCGCTGGAAAAGAATCACGATCTTTATGCCGACTTCGATTTGCTGGATGATCTTGAAGTGCAGCATGATGTGGTGGCGAATCCGTAAGGGCAGAGCGGAGACCGCGGCAACGCAAGTGGGACGAGTCCAAAGGGCAGCGAATGCGGCTTAACAATTGCATGGCGGGATGGATGGCGACGGCCTTGCTGGCCGTGGCGACCCTTATGCCCGCTCCCTGCCTGGCTCAACGTAACAACTGGCAACACAATAACGTTCGGCCGATGCAGGGACGGCCGGGAGGGCAAAATCGTCCGCCAGGCCGCCCCGGGCAAGGGCATGCCGGCGACTGGCTCCGGCACTATCAGGGACTACCCCCGGGCGAACGGGAGCGTGCCTTGCAAAACGATCCCGGTTTCCGTCGTTTGTCTCCGGAGCGCCAGCAGATGTTGCGGCAGCGTCTGCAGCACTTCTCAAGTCTTCCGCCGCAACAGCAGCAGCGCATGCTAAACCGGATGGAAACCTGGGAACACCTCACGCCCGGTCAGAAACAGGAAGCGCGGGAACTGTTCGGCAGGATGCAGCAGCTTCCTCCCGAGCGCCGGCGTATGGTTGGCACTGCGGTGCGCGATCTGCGCGCTATGCCACCGGGGCAGCGGGAACAGATCATCGATTCCAATCGCTTCAGGGGGATGTTCTCGCCCCAGGAGCGCGACATCATGCGCGGCGCCACCCGGCTGCCGCTGGCTCCTCCGGAGAATGGCAGATCCGAAGAACCTCCGGCTCGCGCACCATAAGACATTTTTGCGGAGGCCGTTCTCAGTGGAAATCATGCGAGACGGTTTCAGCCTTGGTGACGAATAGCGGAAGTACGCGCTCAGCCTTGACTGAGATCACATTGTCCTGATTCTGCAGAATCCCTTCAATCGCTAAAAATCGTTCTGAGGCTAACATCAAGCGGTTGCGGTGAAACAAGTCGGGAGCAATGATGGCGTTGGCCACTCCGGTTTCATCTTCCAGACTGAGAAAAACAAATCCTTTCGCAGTTCCCGGACGTTGGCGTACGATCACGCAGCCTCCGATGCGCAGCCGCTTGCCGCTGGGAATGTCGCGCAGTTCGCTGGCGCGGCGAATGCCCATTGCGTTGAGCCACTCGCGGCGATAAGCCATGGGATGCGGTCCCACGGTGAGTCCGGTGCCGTGGAAATCGGCAACCATGCGCTCTTCGTGATTCATAGGCTGGAGTGGGGAAGGCGAATCGGGTTCGGGCAATTTTTCCAGCAGCGGCCCGGAGCCGCGCACCGCGCGTTCCACCTGCCAGAGCGCATCGCGGCGGTGAAGTCCTGAGTACCGAGTACCTAGTACCGAGTTGCGAGATTCATTCGCCTCTCGCTTGCGCTCGGGGATCGGAATGATAAGGGTTTTGCTCGGTACTGGGTACTCGGTACTAGCTACGGTACTAGCCACTGAATTCAGCGCCCCGATTTCCGCCAGCGTAGTCAGTTCGTCCTTGCGCAACTCCGGAACACGGCAAGCCAGATCCTGAATAGATGCGAACGGAGCACGCGATCGTTCGCGCACTAATGCCTGGGCAGCGTCTTCCCGCAGACCGCGAACATAGCGCAACCCTAGCCGTAACGCCGGAGATGCTAGTGGCGAGTACCGAGTACCGAGTGCCGAGCAAAATCGAGATTCCTTCCCCCCTTGCGTTCGCTCGGAGGCCGGAATGACCAAGTTCTCTGTAGCTATCAAATCTTCTGGAGTCGGAATGGTTTTACTCGATACTCGGTACCCGGTACTGGGTACTGTTTCCAGAGTGCACATCCATTCTGAGCACATTACATCCACCGGCAGCATTTTCAATCCATGGCGTTGCGCATCTTTTGTGATCGTGGCTGGAGAATAAAAGCCCATCGGCTGGTTGTTGAGCAGGGCGGCGGTAAAGGCGGCGAGATAGTGGCATTTCAAATAAGCGCTGGCATAGGCAATCAGCGCGAAGCTGGCGGCGTGCGATTCGGGAAATCCGTAGAGCGCGAAAGATGTAATAGAAAGAATAATCTCTTCTTGCGCTTTCGGCGAAATTCCGTTTTGCGTCATACCGGCACGCAGTTTGGTTTCGATGTCCCTCATGCGGGCTTGCGACCGTTTGAAGCCCATGGCGCGGCGCAAATCTTCCGCCTCACCGCCGCTGAAATTTGCCGCGATCATTGCGATGCGCAGCAATTGCTCCTGAAAGAGCGGCACTCCCAATGTGCGTGCGAGCACCGGTTCCAGCGAAGGATGCGGATACGTAACTTCCTCGCGTCCCTGGCGGCGCAAAAGAAATGGATTCACCATCTGCCCCACGATCGGTCCCGGCCGGATAATTGCGACTTGCACCACAATGTCATAAAAACGTTTTGGCCGCAGGCGCGGCAGGCACGCCATTTGCGCGCGGCTTTCCACCTGGAACAAGCCTATGGTGTCAGCCTGCTGCAGCGTGGCATAGACCGCAGGATCATCGGCTGGAAGATGCGCCAGATCGACTTCTTCATCGTAGTGTTTGCGAATGAGTTCGATTGAATCCTTGAGCACCGCCATCATTCCAAGGCCGAGCAAATCAACTTTAATGATGCCCATGTCGGCGCAATCTTCCTTGTCCCACTGCACCACCACGCGGCCGGGCATGGAGGCGGGTTCGAGCGGCACGACAGAATCGAGTTGTCCCTGGCAAATCACCATGCCGCCGGAGTGCTGGCCGAGATGACGAGGCATATCCTGCACGGCGAGGCACAGTTCGTAATATTTGCGTAGGCGCGGATGTTTGAGATCGAGTCCAGCATCGCGAAAGCGCCGGTCGAGCGCGTCGTTCTCATCGCGAAATTCCCAGGTAGCGACCGCGGCGGAAATTTTGGCGAGCGTTT
>PKVZ01000242.1:0-17942 GCA_003131635.1 Acidobacteriaceae bacterium | reverse complement strand
TCCGGCCACTCGCCGCGTTCTTCGGAAAGAAAACGTTCGAAGAGCAGTTCCATGCTGATGGGATCGACAGCAGTAATGCCTAGCGAATAACACACGGCGCTGTTGGCGGCCGATCCGCGCCCCTGCACCAGAATGTTTTGCTCGCGGCAGAAGCGAATCAGATCCCACACGATAAGAAAATATCCCGCAAGTTTGAGTTTTTCGATCAGCGCCAGTTCGCGCTCGATCTGGCGTCTGGCACGGGTTTGCAAGTCAGCATTCGCGCGGCCATAGCGCTGGCGAAAGCCTTCCGAGGCGCGATCCCGCAGAAACGAATTCATCGTCTCCCCTTCGGGAACGGGATAGCGGGGGAACTCGTAGCCAAGATCGTTCAACGTGAATTCAAGCCGCGAAGAGAGTTCGAGTGTGTTAGCCAGCGCTTCCGGCAGATCGGAGAAAAGTTGCTGCATCTCCTGCGGAGATTTCAAATGGCGTTCGGAGTTCCGCGCCAGCAAACGTCCAGCCGTCGACAATGTGCGGTGATGGCGAATGGCAGTGAATGCGTCGCAGAGTTCGCGATCTTTCGCAGCCGCGTAGCAGACGCCGTTGGTGGCGAGCAAAGGAAGATTGAGCGAGCGGGCAATGGCAACGGCGGCGCGGTTGCGGGATTCTTCTTCCCGATGAAAATGGCGCTGCAGTTCGATATACACATTGCCGCGTCCAAACAGTCCAATCAGCTGCTCGACTTGCTTGCGGGCTTCTTCGATGCCGCCATGCTGCAGGGCAATCGCCAGCGGTCCGTCTGCGCCGCCGGTCAGGCAGACAAGGCCGTGTGCATGCTCTTCCAATTCTTCTCTCTGAACCGCGCCCTCACCTTTTTTCGCGCGCAACTTCATTTCGGTGATCAGGCGGCAGAGGTTTCGATAGCCCGTGCGGGAGGAAACCAGGAGAGGAAGACGGGATCCACCACGGAGACACGGAGACACGGAGGAATTCTTAACCTGCAAATCCTTGATTTTTGAATGTTCACTTATATTCTCCGTGTCTCCGTGTCTCCGTGGTAAGAAAGCCGTGACTTCCGCTCCGATGTGCGCCTTGATTCCGAGTTTTTTCGCGGCCATGTGAAAGCGCGGCGCACCGTAGACGCCATCGGCATCAAGCAGCGCCATAGCAGGCATTTGTAGCCGGGCACAGACACCTGCCAGATCCTCCGGCAAGGAAGATCCTTCGAGGAAGCTGAAAGCCGAGCGCGCGTGAAGTTCGATATAGGACATCAGTTCTAAAATCGTTCACCACAGAGGCACAGAGACACAGAGAAAACCTCTGATTGTTTTTGCTTTTTTGTTGTTCTTTTGTTTTTCTCCGTGTCTCTGTGTCTCTGTGGTGAAAAGCTTTAGATCTCAGTCATACGTGCCTTCCACGAACCAGCCTCCGCCGAGCAGATCGTGCACCAGGCGGAACAAAGCGATGCCTTCGGCATTCTGCAAAGCGATATCCCACTCGTCGCGCGCCCATGCTTCCCGTTCCCACCAGTCTCCGGAAGAGCGCCAGGGGCCGGCTTTCCACAGAACATTGCCCTGCACTTCTTTTTTCTTCGCGCACACCACGCGTACCATTTGTCCATTCTCCAGAGTCACTGTGGCTCGTAGCGGCGGACGGAATATGCGAAGGGCAGCGACCGCGGATTTTTCTTCCAGCGGCTTGCCGATTTTTGGAGACCGTTTTTCCTGAGTGGCCTCGGGCACGAAGCGCCGCATGCGGAAGCCTTCCGCACGGTGCGTATCCAGCAACTCCAGCGAGCCCACACGGGATTCGCCAATCAATCCGGCAATACGCGCCAGCGTCAGTTCCAATTTTTCCGGCTCTGGCGATGGAGGTAAAAATAAGCCGCCTTGGGCCGATCGCGGCCGCGCCGGCTCCGCGGCGAGATGAATCTTCAGGATCGGCGCCCCCGGCGGGTGCGCATTCAAATCCAGTTGCAGCAGTTTGAGAAAAAGTTTTGGATCCAGCATGGGAAGAGGAAGACTAAGAGTTCTGCAGAATTTACTTTGCCGCCCGGAAATAAAATATTGAGCCGCCTTTTGAGATGCGCCCTGCGATGCGTCGCTCTCGCTGGGAATCCCGCAAGTATCGAGTTGAGGATCGACTCCGGCCAAATTCTGCAATTCCAGCGTGAGCCGCAATTGCTGGGTGTTCAGCGCGCGCGAGGCCAATCGCACACAAATCTGCTCAAGCAGACGATTCAGCAGAAAGGCGAGCGGCTCCAACAACACGATGGGATATTCCAACTCAATCGCTTCTTCAAATATTGCCGGCGCTTCCACCGGTACCAGCGTGCGCGAAGCCGCGCCCCGCGCCAGTTGCTGCCAGCGCAAACCTTCCTGGCCAAGGCGCTCGCTCAGCGCAACCTCCGGCAGAGCTGCCAGAGCGCGCAGATTCCGCACGCCCCAGCGGTCGAGTGTTGCAAGCAGACGGGCTGATTCTTTTTGCTCTTCGTCTTCTTTCTTCTTCCCTTCACTTCCATTGGCAAATAAAACTTCCACTGGTAGAGATCCCAAAGTTTCACTTTCTTTTCCTGGGGGAATCACGGTCACGCCGGAAAAGCCGCGAGCCGCCAATATGGCCGCATCGGGATTTGACGCTACCGCAACATTCCCATCGAGCCCGAGTTCTGCGACTCGGCGAAAAAGGTTACGGGCAATTTCTGGCAGCGAGCCGAAAAGAGATTCCATGCCGGCCAGATCGAGAATTGCCGTATCCGCCGCAGCATCTTCCACGCACGGGGAGAACGACTGCGCGCAATCCAGCAGAGCAGCATGGGTCACGGATTCCTGCAGCGGAGAGCGCGGGCGCAGCGTTAACTCTGAACAAAGTTCCGACTGGGCCTTCGTCATGCCTGGCGTAATGCCTATGCGGCCGGCGCTTTCATTCACAGCCAAAAGTTTTTCCAGCGGAGGCTTGCCCTCGAAAATGGCCACGGCTTGTGCGCGCAGTTCCGGTTCTGCACGAAACACCGCGGCCACGGGAAAATTCGGTACGAAGATGCAGGCAAACATGAAGTAGTACCTAATACCTAGTTGTCAGTACCCAGTAAAAGCCAGGTTTCAAGGTTTCAAAGTTTCAAGGTTTCAAAGTTGAGCAGTTTTTTTGAAACATTGAAACTTTGAAACCTTGAAACTGTGAAACCTGTTTTTTCTGCTTTTCATCCTGCCCATGCGGTTTTGCTGGCGAATGCGATCTCGGCAGAGCCAACGGGCTTACGCTCCATGCGTGATCGCACCAACTCCGCCGTGATTTCTATGCCGCTCAACAATTGCGCGTGGGTGGGTGAAAGTTGAAAGCCCGTATTGCACGCACGATTGCCTGACATATTTATTTTTAAAGATCCCAGCTTAATTAATAACGAAGAGCAGCTTCCGGCAATGGACTGCCGCTCCACTGCCAGTAGCACGGTGGACGTATGTTCCACGGCACGGCGAAAACGGAACCACGTAGTCAGCGGGATGCGCCGCGCCGTCTGCGGCGGCAGATCGCCCAGATCGAGAGCGATCATTCCAAAGCCTCCACTTTCGAGTAGCAAGTCCGTAACCCGCAGAAGTTGCTCCACGCGATACTCGGCATGATGCGAATTCTCCCCGCAGCGCACCCATAGCAGCCGGTCCAATTCAATCCCTGCAGCCGCCACCGACTGCGGATCCAGAGCATCGCTGGCATCGACGACCGCGCAAAATTCCCCGCGCCGTGTGGCTGCGGCCAGCGCGGACAACATTAAGGTGCTGCGACCGGAGGAGGCTGGACCGCAAATTTCCGTCAGGCAGCCGCGTGGCAAACCTCCCGTAAGCTCATCCATGGCGGCGATGCCGCTGGATACCATTTCTGGCGCAGGGCGCACCGCCAACCGCGAAGCCAGAGTCACACTGGCAAGTCTCGAATCCGTCATTACCCCGGGAAAGAACGCCCCTGGAAGCGCCGCGTCAATCACTCGCTGCGGCGGGCGCGCCTCGGCGAATCGCTCTGGCTGGGAAGGCTGGGGGCAAACTTCGGCCCCGTTTTCGTTATCAAATGCAAAAGGGCGGCCCTGGGGCGCCGAAGTGGAAAACACTGCGGAAGACATAAATTCCTCGGAAAGATTTCAGGGAACACCGGAGCCGGGAAGCCCCGCAGGCATATTCGCTTTTTATTCGTCTTTAAGGATTGTGCGCCTGGGGGCTGGGGATTGTCAAGCCATATTGTGGCGGAAAAGTTATGCTCCCTTATTTCCCGCTGTAGCTCACTCTCCAGATCGAGTTCGATCCATCGTCGCTCACCAGTAGCGAACCATCCGCGGTTACGGTCACGCCCACGGGCCGTCCCCACACATTGCCATCGGGCAATACAAAGCCGGTGAGGAAGTCTTCATAATCACCGCTGGCGTCGCCCTTCTGATGCAGGGGCACGCGAATCACTTCGTATCCAACGCGCACCGCTTTGTTCCACGAGCCGTGTTCCGAGGCGAAAATGTCTCCCTTGTACTCGGCAGGAAACTGCTGGCCCTCATAGAAAGCGAACTCCAACGAAGCATTGTGCGGCTGCAACAGCACATCGGGTACGATCACCTTGTCTTTAAGCTCCGGATGCTTGCCCTGGTGCCGCGGATCCTGATGCCCGCCCATGTACCACCAAGGCCAGCCGTAGAATCCACCCTCCTGCACGTGCGTGATGTAGTCGGGGACAAGGTTGTCGCCGAGCGCGTCGCGTTCGTTCACCGAACACCATAACTCGCCGGTTTGCGGATCGATAGCAATCCCTCCTCCGGCGTTGCGGATGCCGGAGGCGTACACGCTCAGAGTGCAATTTGCCGGATCGCACACAAGAATATCCGCACGATTTTTTTCGCCGGGATGGGTGTCGGGATCATCCACGTTCGACCCCGAACCCACGGCGACAAATAATTTCTTGCCGTCTTGCGAGAAGGTCACAGCCCGCGTCCAGTGGCCGCCAGTGCCGGGCAGGTCGGCAACATGCTCGGGGGAGCCGGTCGCTTTCAGGTCTCCATTGTGATAAGCGAAGCGAACAAGTTCGGCCGTGCTGCCGACGTAAAGCCATTGCGGATCAGGCCCGGGAGGATAGAAGGCCAAACCATAGGGATGCTTGAGGCCAGTGGCAAAAACCGCAGACAACTGGGGTTTCCCGTCGGAGGTTAAGCCTCGAAATATGCGAATGCGTCCGGGATCGCTTTCCGTAAGGAAAATGTCGCCGTTCGGCGCGGTGCGCAGGGTTCGCGGATTTTCGAGGCCGGTGGCGAATAGTTCGACCTTGAATCCCGGGGGCGCAACTGGAAAGACGTTCTCGGGACGCGCCACCACATCCGGCCCGTTGTTCGCCGATGATGTCGCATACGGTTTTGGGAGATCGTTGGCCGTAATCTTGTGAACCGTTCCCGGCTTCTCATAGCGGAAGTCGGTGAAAGGCGGCGGGGGCGGCGGTCCCTTAAAGGTCGATCCGCCGGGATCCGGCGGAGCTGTAAGCGCCGCGTGTACCTGTTGCGGCAATCCCATTGATTTAACATAGCTGACGATTTGCCAGCGCTGCCGCTCCGGCAATTGCGCCCAGGAAGGCATGCCATTGTCTTTGTCGCCCTTGGTGATGAACCAGAACACTTCGCCCGGCGTAGCCGACTCGAGTTTGCCATCTACCAGGGACGGCACATTTCCCGAGCCTTCACCCCGCCTTCCGTGGCACGACAGGCAATTGCGCGCGTAAAGTCGCTTCCCTGCTTGTGCCGCCGCATCCTGGCCTTCGTAAGGATTCCTCGTCGCCTTGGCCGAAGCTGGCGCATTGTGGAAGTTCGCGTCTGTATCCGCCGCGAATAGTAGCGCCGCGGGCAGGAGAATGGTCACTGCGATAAGGAGGGACAAATCGAAAAATGAGCGCATGAACCCTCTCAGAATGATCTCAATGGACGATGCAACTGAAATCTTGGATGCACCTGGAGTTCGATGGGTTACGTAATTTGCTTCAGCTTGACTTGGGTGGGGCGCCACTCTGTTGCTGACGCGCCTTCTCATAAGCCTCACGCGGGTCGCGCCCCGTCACTTTCTTGTACCATGCCGGATGGAATGTCCACGCCCACGCTTCGCTTACCGCGCCGCGCGTCATGGCTTGAAAAGTTCCGGGCTCGCCGATCGTGCTCAGATAAATGTGGATGAAAATTCCACCCAGCATAATTATGGCGGAGATATCGTGCAGCACATAGCTGATAGCCACCGCGATCGCGCCGAAGGTGCGCGCTCCCATCCAAAGAATAATTCCGGTAATCAGGTAGACTATGCAGCCAGCTACGATCTCCCAGAACATCGCTTTCTGGCCGGCGTTGAAGAATCCGGTCTCGGGCGGATCAAGCGTCTCCTCGCCGCTGACAACTCTTCTGATATTGCCTATCCATTTCGTGTCGCCCGGGGACCACAGCATCGGCGCAAGCCAGTTCAGCATCTGCAGAAAGAAGAAAAAAACGAACCCCACTCCGAAATAGGGATGCAGGATTCGGCTCAGCGGTCCCCCGCCAAAGAAGGGAGTGAACCAGCGGAACAGCCACGGTAAGTAAATTCCGAAGCCGGTAAACAACGCGAGAAAGAAAAACAGCGCAACCGCCCAATGCAGCAGGCGCGTGTATACAGGATGCCGCAGCAACTCACCGCGATGGACCTCAGTACGCCCGATGGAATCAAAAGTGCGGCGCGCCTTCTCGTCGAAGCGATCAATCGCCGTTGCCATGCACGGTCTCCTTCTCCTGCGGCTCCGGCTGCGGCCGGCGCGGACCCACCGCGATATAGTGCAGCAGCACTCCCAACCCGCCAAACAGCGCGAACGTGCCCAGAACTGGCTTGAACAGCCACTTCCAGATCGTATAACTCCACGGAATGGTCGGATTTTTCGGCAGCCCGCCGTAGCGCTCCGGATCGGTCGCATCGTGCAAAACGTAAATCACATGCGTCCCGCCGATCGATTGCGGATCGTATACGCCGGCGTTCTCCATGCCAAAATTTTCTTTCAACTGACGCGCCCGCTCATTGGCAATGAACTTCATGTCATCCTTGCTGCCAAACTTCAAACATCCCGTGGGACAAGCCTTGATGCATGCCGGTTCCAGCCCCTGACCCACGCGATCCGAGCACAGCGTGCACTTGTAAACTTTTTTCGTTCCCGGATTAAATCGCGGGATATTGAACGGGCAGCCCGATACGCAGAATTCGCAGCCGATGCAGTTCTCCTGATTGAAGTCGACAATGCCATTGGTGTACTTCACAATCGCGCCGTCGGCGGGACACGCCGCCAGACAGCCCGGATCGGCGCAGTGCATGCACTGATCTTTTCTCATCAACCATTGAATCGTTCCGTCGGGATTCGGGTGCTCGTTAAACTTGATCAGATTCCAGAAGTTCCAGCGCGTCTCCGGCATCGTCTGATAAGTGTTGTCGAACATCGTCGCGCTGAACGGCATATCGTTCCACTCGACGCACGCCACTTCGCAGGCTTTGCAACCAATGCAGGTTGTAGTGTCGACCAGCTTGCAGACCTCGAAGTCGCGCTGCACCCCGAAGCCGGGAGAGGCTCCGGAATGGCCCGAGATCTTTTCGGCTTGTAACGTCTTACGGTCGGCCATAAGCTCGCTTCCAGTAGCGCCGGCATCTTGCCGGCCAAGCCGCCGAGACGGCGGCGCTACATTCTAAACTTTCTCGATCTTTACCAAAAACCCCTTGAACTCGGGCGTGAATGCGTTGGGATCGATCACCGTCGGCGTCAACTGATTCGTCAAAGTCTTCGCCGTCTTGCCTTCATCCTCGGCGATTCCGCGGAACCCCCAGTGAATCGGAATGCCGATCTGGAATGTTTCTTTGCCGTCGATCTTCATGGGCCGGATGCGCCGGGTCACCATCGCCTTGGCAATGTAATGCCCGCGCGCGCTGGTCACTCTTACTTTCTCGCCGCCGCGTATGCCCATGCGGTCGGCCAGTTCCGCCGGAACTTCCACGAACGGCTCCGGCACAAGCTGTACGTTCATGGGATTATTCTTCGTCCAGTAGTGATAGTGCTCGGTCAGCCGGTAAGTGGTGCAGACCACGTTGTATCCCTGCTCCACCGTGCCGTACTTGTCCATATCGGTTTTGTACTTCTTCACCACTGGATTGTTCGACTGAGCCGGATGCAACGGATTCGCGATCGGGCTTTCGATGGGCTCGTAGTATTCGGGGAACGGTCCATCCGCCATTGCGCCCAGCGGCACAAACAACCGCCCAATGCCTTCCGGATTCATGATGAATGGCCCCATGTGATCTTTAGGAGCCGAGTCCGGCTTGAAGTCCGGAACATCGTTTCCCACCCAGCTTTGCTTCGCCTCGTCCCACCAGACCTGGCGCCGCTGCGGATCCCATGGTTTTCCGTTCCCGTCACAGGAAGCGCGGTTGTACAGCACGCGCCGGTTCATCGGCCACGACCATCCCCAGTTGGGATAAATACCCAGGCCGGAGGGATCGTCGGTTCCACGCCGCTGCATCATCGCGCCCGCTTCGGTCCACGATCCGCAATAGATCCAGTTGCCAGACGTAGTTGTGCCGTCGTCTTTGAGCCACGCAAATCCCGGTAGCTGCTGACCGGCTTTGATCGTGACATTCGTTTTGGGATCGGTGATGTCGACCAGCGCCTTGCCATTCAACTCTTTCGCCACTTCCGAGAGCGACGGGTTGTAGGGATTCGTGTACGCGTAGGTCGCATTCAGCACCGGATCAGGGAACTTGCCGCCTTCTTTCTTGTAAAGGTCGCGAATTTTCAGGAAGATGGTCGCCAGAATTTCCTGATCCAACCGCGCTTCGCCCGGCGGCGGCACGGCCGCGTTTTTCCACTGCAGCCAGCGCGCCGAATTTACGAACGTTCCATCTTTCTCGGCGAAACCCGCGCCCGGCAGCCGGTACACGGTGGTATTGATCTTCTTCTGATCGTCGGCCGTGATGCCCGGCGCGCGCCAGAACTCGCTGGTTTCATCGGGATAGATTTCGCAGACCACCAGCCAGTCCGCCTTTTTCAGCGCATCGATATTCTTGTTGGAGTCCGGCCCGATCATCACCCCATTCATGCCAAAGGCAAATATCCCCTTGATCTTGCCTTCGTACATGTCGTTCCAGATGTTTACCCAGGAATAGTTGCGGTCGATCTTCGGCAGATAGTTGAAAGCGAAGTCGTTTTCCTTGGTCGCAGCCGCGCCATAAAAGGCTTTTAGGAGCGAGACCGTAAACTTCGGGGTGTTCGACCAGTAGTTGAACGAGTCCCAGGGATCCGGCTTCGATACCGTGGGCGTGGTGCGCTTCAGGTAAGTTGCCAGGTCGACATCGGCAGGATTGGGCATCTTCAAATAGCCCGGCAGGATGTCGAAGATTCCTGCCATGTCGGTTGCGCCCTGAATATTCGAATGCCCGCGCAGAGCGTTCACGCCGCCACCCGCGCGTCCCACNNCCCACCGCATAAATAATGGTCGACACTTTTTTCATGTCGCCGTCTTTGCGGACGGAAGTGTAAAGGTCGGCTGCCTTGAGAAATTGATCCTGCGGAATGCCCGTGATGCGCTCCACCATCTCCGGTGTGTAGCGTTCGTATTGCTTCTTCATCAACTGGAACACGCAGCGCGGATGTTCCAGCGAAAGATCGAATGCAATCTTCGGAGGCAGCGCTGGAGCGCCAGTCCCGGCTTTGGCTCCCGCTGGACTCGCGCCCTGATATCCTTGGCCTTCCTGCTTAGGAGAGCCATGCTGTTCGCCTCCTGGAGCGTGTTGCGCTGGAGCCTGTTGCGACGCGGGAGTCGGCGCGACCGGTTTGCCGGTTAAATCTCCACCTTCTTCATAGTTCCAGGTGGATTTATCGTAAGTCTTCTTCTCCGCGTCGAAGCCGGAAAACAGTCCATCGTCGGGCAGCTTGAACCCGTCTTTGATAATGAACGCCGCGTTGGTGTAGTTGACGAGGTAGTCGTGCGCGATGCGATTGTTTTCGATGGCGTATCGGATCAGCCCGCCCAGGAAAGCGATATCGCTCCCCGCGCGAATCTGCACATACATGTCCGCATTCGCCGCCGTCCGCGTGAGCCGCGGATCCACCACGATGGTCTTGGCGTTGCGGTGTATCTTGGCTTCAATCGCCCACTTAAAGCCGCAGGGATGGTTTTCCGCCGGATTCCCACCCATGATCAACATCATGTCGGTGTTCTTGATGTCGATCCAGCCATTGGTCATTGCCCCGCGTCCGAATGTTGGCCCCAAACTGGAGACCGTAGGGCCATGTCAAACCCGAGCCTGGTTTTCCAGGTAGCAGACCCCCAGGCTGCGCATGCTTTTTACCGCTAGATAGTTGAACTCGTTGGTGTCGGTGCATCCGCCGGTAAAAGCAATTCCTTCGCAGCGGTTCACGGTTTTGCCTGAGGCGTCCGTTTCAATAAAAGTATCGTCGCGCGTCTTCTTCACCCGCTGCGCGATCTCGGCGTAAGCCTGCTCCCAGGAAATATCTTCCCAGTCCGTTCCGCCCGGCCTTCGCACCTGCGGCTTCAGCAAGCGGCGATCGTTCAGGATGTCCTGTTCCAGCGACGATCCTTTCGGACAAAGCGTCCCGCGATTAATGGGATGGTCGGGATCGCCCTCCACGTGGACGACCTGCGGAATCGCATTCTTCGCCTTATCGCCCAAGGTGTAAATGATTACGCCACAACTCACGGCACAGTAGGGACACGTGCTCCGCGTTTCCGTGGCGCGCGAAATCTTCAGGCTCTGTGTTTGCGCGTAAGCGGGAGTCAGATCGAATCCCAGAAGAGAAATGCCTGCACCGCCGGCGAGCGTGCCTTTCAGAAAGGTTCTGCGGGAGAGTTCCATTCGTATCCTCCGACGGTGAACCTGCTTACCCGGTGTCGACCGCCAACCTACCCCCGCGGCCGGAATGCGCCCCAAATTTCCTCAAACTATATAGCCACCACCACGCCCCAGTCAATGCCCGCAAAACCCTGTCTAATCCACCGAATGCCTGGCGGTGTATCCGTCGCGGGCCACGACTTCGATTTTCTGGTCTTTACCCTTCTGGTCCTTCACCTTGAGCGGGCCGCCATCGGGAGCCACCACCTGCACTTTCAGTTTGCGATACGTGCCATCCAGTTTGTCGTTGGTGGGGCGATAGGTGATCGAATACTGATTGCGGATATCGTTGCCAATATCCAGAAAGTCCTCGCCATACTCCGCCGGAAAACGCGGAAAGTAGGCGCGGCCTCCAGTTATGCCCGCGAAGGTGCGCATTTCATTATCGGCCTGCAGGTAATCCAATTCGCTAGCATGAATGCCCATGCCGCGGTTCCCAGCGTTGCCCATTAACCGAGTGATCTGTCCCACGCTGATGGGGAAAATGGTCACGTCTTTCGTATCTTTGACCTTCTTGGTGATCTTATCCAGCGTCATTTTGCTGAAGCTGTCGAATCCAGTGGTGATCAATATGATGTATTTCTTCCCTTCGACCCGGTCCAGACGATCCAGGGTGTCATACAAAGCGTCGAACAGGTTGGTCTCGGCGAATCCGGGAATCCGCATTTGGTTCAGTGCCCCGTAGATGGCTCTTTTGTCCTGGGTGAAATCCACCAGAATGTGCGGCTGCATGTCGTAGTAGGAAACCGCAACCCAGTCGTCTTTCCGAAGCGTGTTGGCAAAGGCGTAGGAAGCCTGCAGCGCGTCAATCATGAAACTGTAGCGAGTGGAGGCGAACTCCACCAGCAACACCGCGGTGATGGGAGCCTTCGAAACGGCGAAGCTATTGATGGTCTGCGGCGCACCGTCTTCAAACAGGCGGAAATTATCCTGCTTGAGGTTGGGAACAAACTGCCCGCTCTTGGTGGTAACCAGCACGTCGACATTCACCAGCGGGGCGTTTACGCGAATGGAATAGTCCGGCATGCCCTCGACTTTTTTAGGGGTAGTCGGCGGCGGTGGAGGAGGAGCGTCCTCGGTTTTTCTCTTGGGGATGGCGTAAGGGCCAATGTCGCCGCCCGGTCCACCCGCGTCCGCCGGGGCGTCCTGCTTAGGCTTGGCGTTGTCGTCGCTTGGCGCCGTCTGGGACTGGGTTTGTGACTGGTCCTGCCCGGAAGCAGGACCGGCCGCCCACGGCAGAGCTATGGCCAGTGCAATCGCAAGCATCAAACAATTAAAATTATGCGGTTTGCAGTGCCGATTATCAATGGGGAATTTGCCTGACATGATCAACTCCGAGGACGTAAATAGACTCTTGGGAGCGAAAAGTCCCTGTGCTAGTATAGACGCACGGATTCGCGATTGGGATGTTTTGCCCGGCTCTTGTCTTCCCCCTCCTGGCAACGACTTGCAATTTGGCGAAATCTAATCCAGTAAAGCGGGGCTTCTAACAGTTCCGCCAGGCGTCGTACATGAAAAAATTGCTTTCCGCGTTCTCCGCCGTCCTGTTTTTCTCCTTGATCGCAGCCGCGCAGAAGACTGATTCCGCGCAAAATCCGCCAATCATTCCAGTCAGCCAGATTCATGCCGGCATGCATGGCGTGGCTTACACGGTATTCCAGGGCGTCAAACCCGAGTCCATGGAAGTGGAAGTGCTTGGCGTGCTGCACAACGTGAATGGCCCAAAGGGCGACGTCATCCTGGTGCGGCTGCACGGGCAAAAAGTGGAATACACGGGCGTGGTAGCGGGCATGAGCGGCAGCCCGGTATACATCGATGGGAAGCTGGCTGGGGCGCTGGCGTTCCGCATTGGCGAATTTTCTAAAGAGCCGATCGCCGGAGTTACGCCGATCGCCGACATGCTGGAAATTAACGCGCTCGATCGTTCGCCCGCGGAAGAGAGTGCCGCGGTTAAGCCTACCGTAAATACGGTTGCCGGCAAAACCGGCACGCCCGGCGGGGTTTACGCGCTGCCCGGCTCGGAGCGAGATTCCACGGGAAGCGGTTTCGCGAATTACTTGAAACCGATCGAGACGCCGCTGGTGTTCAACGGATTCTCCCAAGAGGCCATTCAGCTTTTTGCGGGCCAGCTTGGATCTGCCGGAATCGTGCCAGTGATGGGAGCCGGTTCCGTCAGCAACGATAAGCAGCCGGAGCCGGTCGAAGCCGGATCCGCGATCAGCGCAATTCTGGTGCGCGGCGATATGGATATTGAGGCCACATGCACTGTGACCTACGTCGATCCACAGCGCTTGCTGGCCTGCGGACATCCGCTGCTGCAGTTCGGTTCCGTCGATCTGCCCATGAACAAGGCTGAAGTCTTAGCCACACTGCCCTCGCCTCTCAACGCTTTCAAAATCGTGAATACTACGGAGCCTGTGGGCACATTTGTGCAGGATCGCCACACCGGAATCATGGGCGTGTTCAACCGGCAGCCGGAAATGATTCCGGTCACCTTGAGCATTCACGGAAGCACGGGAGTGAAGCAGTTCCACTACGAAGTCTTGAACAATCCCAAGCTCACTCCGGTGGCTTTGATGGTGACGGTATTCAACGCACTGCACGGCGTGAACGAGTTCGGCGAGGAGATTACTTACCGGCTTACCGGCAGCATCGGCGTGAAAGGATTTCCCGACGTCACGATGCGCAACATGTTCGCTCCATCGGAGAACGCGCAGCCCGCGGCCATGCAAGCTGCAATCTCTCTGGGCGAGCGCTTCGAAAGCATCTATGACAATCCCTACAGCGCCGCGGCTGTGGCGGGCGTAAAGCTGGATTTCGACCTCGTCCGGGAACGCCGTTGGGCCCGCCTGGAGAGCGCTCGAACCAGCGTGACGGAAGCTCGTCCGGGCGAGGAAATTATGCTGGAAACCGTACTCGCTCCCTATCGCGGCGAGCGGATTGTGCAGCAGATTCCGGTGAAGATTCCGACCTCCGCCAGCAAGGGAACACTGCGCATTCTGGTAAGCGACGGCGAAACCCTCGACCACATCGGCCGTTCGAATCCCGCTTTCGGACGCAAGCTCGATCTGGCATCTACTATTTCGCTGCTTAACAAAGAGCACTCGAACAACCGCGTCTATGTCTCGCTGCTGGAAGCCGACCCTGAAGCCCGCGTCGCCGACAAAGTGATGCCCACACTGCCCATCTCCATCATGAATGTGATGGATGGCATGCGCGGCAATCAGGAAATGATCGTCAGCGGCGAATCGAATGTGGACGAAACCGCGACGGCTCCGCTGGATTACGTCGTCTCGGGAGCGCAGTTGCTGACCGTCACAGTGAAGTAGTACCGAGCATCGATTGCGACTTTTCTCCAAACCCTTGTTGCGCGCCTGCTTTTGTAGCACACTGTTTTGTCGTTAAGACGGCTTCTCAATAGCCATTGAGGAGGAATCAGTGCCACACGATCTCGACCCCCAGCAGGACCAAAGCCAGCCTCAACCCCACCATCACGCTTGCGGAAACCTCTTCGGATGCGGCGAAGAACAAGGCACTGGCGTGCTCCGCGAAGACATTAAGGACGGCGCCTTCACCAAACGCGCCGCCGACCGCCTTCTGCACATGGACGAGATGAACCAGGAGCAGATCGACGGTTTTCTCACCGCTCGCGGCCAATTCCGGCGCCGGCTACTGCGCGCCAGCAGCTTCATGGGTGCGCTGGCGGGGATTGGACCGTGGTTCAACAAGCTTGCGCAGGCCACGGACGCCATGCACCGCGGTACCGCCTCCGGCACCGCGGCGGCCCAGAAGCAAAAGCAGGAGAAAGATCAGCCAGGCCGTGTCCACGTCGTCGAGAGCAACGACAAGACCGTGCACCTCGGCGTTTACGACACCACACTCGATCCCATTCTCAAAATCGATTCCGGCGACACCATCAGTTATCCCAACACATGGTCGCACTTTTTGAATCAGATGCAGCCGGGCGTTCCCATCGAAACTCTGGCGAAACTCCGCGTCAGCAATCCAGGACACGGCCCGCATTCGATCATCGGTCCCGTCTACGTTAACGGTGCCGAACCCGGCGATGTGTTAGAGGTCCGCTACAAGCGCATTCGTCCATTCGACTGGGGAGCGGTATTCAATAATCCGGGTTCGCTCGGAACCGGTTTGCTGGCCCAGGATTTTCCCGAAGGACAAGTCAAATATCTGAAGATCGATTTTCCCAACATGGTGGCGGAGTTTAAGCGGAACATCCATATCCCCATCAGACCTTTTCAGGGCACGCTCGGCGTAGCGCCGCCGGACGGCTTCTATCCGCCACTGAGTCCCGGGGTCACCAGTTCTGTTCCTCCCGGGCCGCACGGCGGCAATACCGACTTGAGCGAAATGGTCGAAGGATCGACCATGTTCATCCCGGTGTGGAAGCCGGGAGCGCTGATCTATACCGGCGATTCCCACGCCGTGCAGGGCGATGGCGAAATCAATCTTTCTGCGCTCGAGACCCGCATGCAGGAATTGCGCATCGAGGTGGTCCTGCACAAGCAGAAGAATTTCGCCTGGCCGGTGGCGGAGACTCCGACCCACTGGATCACTTTAGGCTTGGACAAGGACCTCAACGTGGCGATGGCCCTGGCGGCGCGGAATGCCATCGACTTCCTCGCCGCGCATGCCGATCTCACCCGGCTCGATGCCTACGCTTTGTGCAGCATCGCCGTTAGTTTCCACGTGACGCAGGTCGTGGACATCGTGCGCGGGGTCCATGCCATGATCCCTAAGAATCTTTTCGCAGCAGAGCTGCGTAAGCAGATCGCCGTCGTTTAGTCGATTGGAAGCGGAGAAAAGATAACTGGCAGGTCAGGGCTTTAGAACAGCAGCACGCCAGCTTTTTCCATGTGACGGAAGCCATCCGTCGCCCAGGCCGCCAGAGCCATCAGCGTCGCGTTATAGCCCACGTGCGCCAGAAAACTTGACGCCACCGACTTGGTCACCGCGCGCACGGTGGTGAGCACCACACCGACCAGAACGATGATCAATACGGCCGACCAGGAACGATACTGCGCGTAGTGGATCAATCCAAAAGGCAGCGCGGTGAGAATAATTCCCCAGAATGCTCCCATGCGCCGCGCCAGAATTGGATACATAAATCCGCGAAAGAATAGCTCTTCCATCAATGGCCCGAGTGTGATGGCAAACGCTGCGGTGAGATAGGCGTCCATGGGGCGTTCAAAGAATTGATCGAAGGGCGTCGTCTTCGGCATGGGGAGGAATCGGCCGAGCATGTCAAGGCTGAGCATGAGGACTCCAAGGCCCACAAGTCCCACGCCGGCGAGTCCCGGCCAATTCCAGCGAATGGCTGGCCAGAATCGCGTGTGATATTTCCCCTCCACAAGCAGGATCATGTAGAGCGCGACGACCGCGTAAGCCACGAACTCGGAAAGCAGCGCCAGAACGGGTTTCTGGGCGACATCTACCCAACTCAAGTGCGGATACGCAAATCGGCGCGCGCCAAAAACAACCACCAGTTGCATGATGAAAAGGATTCCGAGCGTGAGCGCGGCGATGAGCAGCACGTCCCACCCGCTCCAGATAGGATTCTCGCCAGCCTTGGGGGCGGGGGGCGTCGGTGTTGACTCCACCGGCGGAAGTGAATAGGTAACCAGCGGCGCAGACAACTGCGTTTCGCTATTCAGCGGTTGGGGATCGAGCGGGTTGTTGGGTGATGACAGAGAGATCTTTCCTTCGCTTGACTGCAAAACATAAGACTAACATTTGTGGCTAGTCCTTATGCGCCTCGGCGTAGGAGCGTAACACCGCGTTCATGCGCGTAAGATGGCCTTCGCCTTGTTTTTTGAACCAGTCGAATACGTCGCTGTCGACGCGAAGATGCACCGACGTCTTGCCGGGCGGCATGACAATCTCGGCGCGCTTCCAAAAATCGTCGCCCACAGGCGCAGCCTCCGGAGCGCCCGCCCGGGTTTTGCTTGCCCCGCGGGAGAGTTTTCTTTTGATCGCCTTAAGCGAATATCTCACGGTAGTATTTCTCTGCGTCATGCCGGCTTGCCCTCCTTGCGCTGACCATGCGGACAACGTTTTCGCCGCGCCAGGTGTAGACGACGTGCAGCACTGTCTCCCCCGATAACCCAAGCGCGATACATCTCAACTCTCCGTAATCCGCTCGATTCGTCAATGGCTTCCACCCTGGGATTTTCGAAGATCAATGCCGCGTCCAGGAAATCAATTCCGTGATTCCTGATGTTGGCCGCGTTCTTTTCTTTGTCCCATGCAAAGCTCAACTCAGCCATGACGACTGGAGTCCATAATACACAAATGTGTACACATTAGCAATAACGGCCGCATGTCCACTACGCGCTCCGCTTCCCGTTCCCCGCAAAATATCCTGCCAGTGCCTGCCCCGTATACGACTTTTTCACTCGAGCCACCTGCCTCCGGCGTGCCCTGCGCTACGATCCTGCCGCCTTCTTCGCCGCTACGTCCCCGCATCCAAACTCCTAGCGCGCTGCCGCTGCGGCAAGGGGCCGGATCGCTTTGAGTTCTTTGCTATATTTCCGCCGGACCTGATGAACCGCAAAGGCGTCCTGCAGATTCAACCAGAACTGCTCCGTAGTCCCGAAGTATTTGGCTAAACGAGCCGCCATCTCGGGAGTAATTCCCCGCTTCTCCCGCACAATGTCGTTGACGGTGGGAGGAGAAACGTGCAACTCCACCGCCAGCCGGTAAGCGGAGATGCCCATCGGCTCCAGAAACTCCTCGCGAAGAATTTCTCCCGGATGTACCGCCCAACCCGCCGGACCGTCATTCTTGATGCTCATGATTGCCTTCCCATTCATTCTCTGCACAATGTAAAGAATCAGTGGTAATCCGTGATCTCCACCTCATAAGCGTCGCCGTCGCGCCAGANNCCAACCTGCCGGCTGAGTGCAACATCGCCAGCTTCTTCTTGGCAGTGCTGCGTAGATTCGCCGGAGGCATTCCCCGGCTCTTGCCTGTGTCCCAGAATTCCTTCGTGCTCTTGTCAGCGAAGGTCTTGATCACTGCAGT
>PKVZ01000210.1 GCA_003131635.1 Acidobacteriaceae bacterium | reverse complement strand
TGTCGCTCGACGAAGTCATTGACCAGGAACTGATTCTGTTCGTTTCGCTAAATACCAACAAGAACTCAAAAGCGGTCACGGCTCTTGGCCGGATGCTCTTGCAGAACATGCAATTGATGATTGGCAAGCGGTACGAGAACGAGCAGGAGCGCCGACGCGAGAACCGGCCGATGGTCAGCGTCATCCTGGACGAGTTTGCTCCATTTGCCTATTCGAACTTTGCCCAGATCTTGCAGACGGCGCGCGGAACTAACACCGCGTTCCTGTTCGCACTGCAGGCCCTGCCGCAGCTACTCACTGTGGGTCGGGGCTTCAGAGACGACGTGTCCTCGGCTCCCAATACCAACATGTTATTGCGCACCAAGGATGAGGAGACGGCACAGTATTTCCTAAAGGCATCGGCGCGCGTCCCGCAGAAGCGGCGGACGTTGACCGTCCAGCGCACCGGAGTGTTTGAGGACAAATACGAACCCGTCGGATTTGGCAGTGAAACCGACATCAAGGACACCCGGGCGCAGGACGAGCACATCAAGAACCTGCCAGTAGGCCAGATGGAGGTCCTGATGACCGACAACCGGCTCGGGACACTCCATTCCCATTTGCATGTCCGGGTGCCACGCCAATATCGGTTCCCGGGACTTGAACCGCGAATTTATCCCAGGCTCCACGCAGCTTCGCATGTCGAAGGCGCGAACCTGCGCTTCAAAGACCCCGAAGTCGTTCGCCGCAATGGCCGTTTGGCCACGCGTACTGGGCGCTTGACATGGATGTGAACCGAACATCCCGGGTTGCGATTGCCGGCCTCTGCTTGGCTATGCTGCCGTTGCTTTGCTTCGCCCAAGAGCGCCGTCCCAGCTACGATCCTGCCGGCCGTGCGCAGTCTTCAAAGCCAAAGGATGGCTTTGTTGATTTCGCCTTGAAGAGTATCAATCCCGCCGACAAGGACTACGGACAGTGTCTTGACGAGGGCCGCAAAATGCTGCTCGAAGAGACCGTGAGGAACGGCTACTTCTGGTCGAACCTGGTCGCGTTAGGGCTGCTGGCGTGGCTGTTCGTCATCATTGTTTATCAGCACAGAGTGCAGACCAGCCGGGAGTGGAGCGTTGCGGGGACACTTGCACAGTATGAGCACGGCCTCTCGCGAGCGAATGCCCAGGTGGAGGAAGCCACAAAGAGGAATCGCGGCTTGATGGAGGCGTTAACCGCGCTGCGAAATTCCGCGCTCAGTTCCCAATCGACACCTGCAGAGGCGCAGCACCGTCCCGCTGTCGAGACCGGCAGCGGCCAAGCGTCCGGCATACCGGTGAGCCAAGTGGCGTCAATCAAGAGCAGCGATACCAAATCGGTTTCCGGCCGTTCCGCGAGGGCAGCGACCGCACCACCACCTGCTAATCAGATTGGACTGTTCAAGCCAGATGTAGACCTGATCATGAAGGTCAATTCACTGGAGCAACAGTTGGGCCGGTCCCAGGACGAAGCCAAACTCTTGCGCCGTCAGCTGAACGAGTCAGACCGGCGACTCCAGGAGGAACAGCAGAGGAACCGCAGTCTGAAAGGGGCATAGCTCAGCACCAGAAATCAAGAAGGAGTTGCCAAAGAGATGTCGAAAGACGAGCAAGGGAACCGGTCGAAGCGAAGGTCCGGTGCGCTCGACAAGTTCGGACCGTGTGGCGAGTCCGGACCGTTTGACGACCGTAACGAGTACGAACAACGGCTGAATTCCTTGCCTGCTGAGCAAAAGGAGTTGGCAGAAGAAAGCACGCGCTTTGCCGACCTGTGCCAGTACTTCTCCCAACAGAAGATGGATATTCCGCCGTCTGTCGTCGAGAGGGTGGGAGGTATTTCCAAACTTTTACCGCCAGAGCGCATTCGGGCCATGAAGGACATCAACCGCGAACTGATGGAGTACCTCAATGATGTTGGTCAAGATCCTGGAATTCGGCAGTAACTGGTGGGCACGATTCGGTCGCGATCCGCACGACCGTTACCGCTACACGAGGCATGCAGCGTACTTCAATTCCACGGGTGTGCGTCGCGGAAGCAAGATGAGACGCTACTGGCTCGTTCCTGGCTTGATCCGGTTCAACGGCGTGGGAGACTTCAACCCGCAGTTTCCCAGTCGCGCTCTCGGGGAGATCTTCGAATGTACCGATCTTGTCTTTGCGTGCGGCGGCAATCGGGTGCTGTTTGGAAGGAAAGTCGGACACTCGTGTCGGCCTGATTACTTTCTGTCGGTCGTATCGAGCGGCAGGTTCGGCCCGGTTAGCTTCGAAACTTCTGATTGGAAATCAGCGTCTCTGATCCCCATCGCGGTGAGCCATATCCGTGAAACGCAGGAAGCAATGTTGCTCATGAGGGCTGGAGACTGGATCAGAAGCACACTCGGCATCTGGCAACTCACGGTTGCGCCAAATCTGCGCCATGGCGCTGCACTCGAATTAGTTTTAAGACCCGGTTCTCGACTGAGGATTACCGTTCATGCGCTACGCCAAAGGTGGTTTGGTCATCAATCCGGAGCGTGATATCCCACTGCTACGTCAGGTCCGTAACTCGCGGTTCGTCAGCCACAGCCAGTTGTTTGAACTGATGAGGTTTGGCGGCTCAGATCGTTCTCGAGACAGCTTTAACTGGCGCGTCAGACGGCTGATTAAGTCTGGGCACATCGGCATCTGTAGTGGCGTCTTTTGCGCAGGGTCGGCGGTATATCGGATCACCAGAGAAGGCCTAATCCTGCTCGAACATCATGGCCAGTTCACCAACGTCCTGCACTCGAATACGCAGCACCTTCCTCACGCCTCCCAGGTGTTTCACGCCCTTGAATTGAACGCAATCCAACTCGCCCTGGCGCACAAGAATCAGCTGGCCAGTTGGCAATCGGAGATCGAGATTGCTTCCTTCAATACGATTTCGCGTTCTCCTTACGAGAAGGACTACGACGCCATCGTCGACGTGTGGGTCGGAGATAACAGAGCACGCTTCGCACTGGAATATGAGCGCACGCTGAAGAGTTCCAAGCAGTATGAACGGGTGCGGGCCGCACTTCAGGCCGAGCGCCAAATCGCGTGCATCTTGTACTTGACGTCTGGAATGGAAGTGTTAGTTCATCTTGTCCATGAGCTGGACTCAGTGCCCAAGAAGCTCGCATTTGCCAATGCCAAGGATTTCACCCAGACGCTTCTTGAAACCAGGGTGTTTGTTCGCGGGAACGGTCCCGGCACCAGATTCCGGGAGCTTCTTCAATGAAAGTCCGATTGGCCGCCTCGGCATCGCCATCTCTTTGGCTCGTCATTGCCGTTTTCTCGCAGTCTTTAGCCCGTCTGGACGTCGTAGGTATGCCTTTTTTGGGGGTTCGATAACATGCCTCCGTTCAGTCACTTGCGTTCTGACTACCCCCTGAATTTGACTTTGCTAGAACATGCGCATGCGTGTCCATCGACGTGGTTCCATATTGCTGGACTCACCCCTCGGACGATTCTCACTTCGCCGCTTCGACATAACTGTCCGCTTCCAATCAGTTTCTACCAGAGGTACAGCACTAACTCTTGCTCGTTTGCATGCGTTCCCTTGGCCCGTAAATCGCCGTTCGGCTTGACGTTTGCACGCGCATCGCTGCACCGAGTTCCGGCTTCCTATCGACGAGCATTTGACGACTCCCATCGACCATCGATATGCAAATCCACTCAACCTGCGTTGCAGGCGTCGTCGTTGTTCCGTAAATCAGTGGCATGCGCCGTTGTTGGGTCCCCGTTCTGCCAGCGCGGAACGGAAGGAGTGCAGTCGGTTGTGTCGCCCCTGTGTCGCGCTGTCCGTGAACATCGGAGCAAGTCAAGTCAGATAAGGAGGAACACATGATGTCTCAAAGTAGAGGAGCAGTGAGTTTTGAACCGCTGTTTACAGCAGAGGAAATTGGATTGGGCAAGGAGGCCCATGTCGAACACGTGATGAAAGTCTTTGTCACCCTCGGAGAGGGGCTGGCGTCTCGCTGGATCGAAATGCCGAGGGGCGTTCTGTTGCTGCAAACCGTGCCAGACGATCCCGCGTCTGGTGCGATTTACCTGTACGACCGCGAGCTGCAAGTCTTCTACTTCGTCGTCTTCGACGAAGGGCGGGACGACAGCCTGACCACGGCCGAATTCGATGAGCTTGTGGCGGAGTACAACCTCGTCTCGTGGACGGCTCATCCGGCGCTTCTCCGGAAGGCTATTGGAAAAACTGCGATGGCGTAACGGGTACTTCGCAGTACGCGCAGGCATTCCGAGTCATCACTGCAATTGTGAGAGGAGACTTTATGAAAGGAGTGGGCCAGGTGAACGCGGAAATGGCAGAGCGGTACTTTGCACTGTTCGTCAATCGCCTGGCCTACACATTGCAGTCGCACAAACCAGGCACGAACGGGAAGCACTATTACTACCGCCCAAAGCAGGACCGGAGGCTTTCACCCCAGACCATTCGCGAGCATTTGAACGGTCAGCAAACCGTAGGTCTCTACGCCTTGAATCCGACGACGCAGCGCTCCAAGTGGGTGGCAATTGACGCCGACTACGACAATGCGCTGGAGGATCTTCTGAAGTTGCAATGGGAGTTAGGTCAGGATGGAGTTGAGGCAGCGCTCGAAAAGTCTCGTCGCGGCGCTCACCTCTGGATCTTCGCGGACAAACCATTGCTCGCAAGGCACTGCCGGATCTACATCTACAACCTGGCTCTTCGGCTGAAAGTGCCAGTAAAGGGCGGTTCTGGTTTGGCGGAAGGAATCGAAGTATTTCCGCGTCAGGATCAACTCGGCCCCGACGAATTCGGCAATGCGATCCGGGGGCCGCTCGGAATCCATCGCGCTACTGGAAGACGCTATTGGTTCTATGGTGCAGACTACCGGCTCGGAGCGCAACTCGACTACCTGGAGCGCCTGCGAAAGATCACAGAGACCGAAATGGGCGGGTTCATCGATGGCCTCGAAATGCCGGAAGAGTTTCGCTCGAAGGCAAGAGTTGAGTTGCCGCCATACGATCCCACTCGCCCGCAATTTCGCATCCTCGATCACGTCCGGCCGACGTCCACGCGTGCCGGGAACTACTGGGCACGTTGTCCATCATGCGCGGATCATGGACGTGACCGCAGCGGCGACAATTTAGCCATTTCAGTTTCGGATCCGCGCAAGTACAAGTGCTGGGCCGGGTGCACCAAAGAGATGATACGAGTGGCCTTGGGACATCCGATTCGAGTCAGGAGGTCCGTTGAATATGGAGTCTCAGCTCACGACGCACCATAGGCGAGTGGAAACCGAGGTTCTCGCACGACAGGGACTGCGGCTGCCGCCAATCACGTTGAAGTGTCTACGAACAGCGGGCATCTATTGCCAGCCTTCGGTATCAATCGAACATCAACACTTGGCAAAGAAGTACGTGCTTCGTGGAGTCGAATCAGGCGGGGCGGTAGCAGATGTCGGCGCGTACGCGAGCTTCGTCGGTGAACAGGGCGACGCATTGCCCTGGCTTCAGCGCGTGGACAGCATCGGTGTAAACGGTGTGCATGCGGTTGTCGTCGCACCCGTACTGATCCGGATACAAATGCTTCGGATCGAGCGGACCTACGACTTGTTAATTACTCGGCACGAACTGTCGAAGTCGAGGGAAGGCCAGAGACCACGGCTAGAAAGCTCGATCCTTTTTTATGGCCGCAGGGGCGGCCTGGAGATGGAGCTGTGGGGCAAGGACGCCGCGTTCTGCGGTACTGTCTGTCCGGTTTTCTACACGCGATCGGGGGAACGTGTTGCGTTGCCAAGCGACTTCCAGGATGCAGCCACGCGAATAACAGCTGCTGTGTGCTGCGTCGGCTGTCGTCATTGTCATTTGCTCGAACCCAATCTGATTACCACGGAGCGAACGGACAAGCCCAACGGTTTAGATGTAAACGAAGAGCGAAGCGCGAGCGTCGATGCAGTTGTGAGCGGAGCGGCGTGAGGAGCTTGGAAATGGGCGACGGCTTGAGAACGGGTCATCTGCCCGGCATTGACGAGGTTCTCGCCGACCCTGCCGCTTCCTATTGGCTTAAGACGGCGCTACGTTCCGCGCTGGGTCGCGATCCGGTAGACGCCGCGAACGATTCCGAGATTCTGGCGCGACTGTTGAAAGAACGGTGCGACCAAATCCTGTCAGAGAGTTGAAATACATCTATTTCGCTGATTCTGCCAGTCATTCCGTGATGCCCATCTGAGGGCTTCCCGGATTATTCTGCGCTCGGCAGTATTGTCAGCGCTCGTAGCGCAGTCCACAAAATCTAAGAATCCGTTGCCTTTATAATGTGCCGTCCACAAATCGGGCAGCTCACGTGGCCGCACCCGGGTCGCGGGAAAGAAGGACCAACATGCCTGATAACAGACCCCGAAGTCGCTTACGAAATAGACAGAAGATCCCCCGCATCGGATCGAAAGAGGCCGCGCGAGTCTTCGCACAATGCGAGCATCTGCTAAACAATTCACCTGTCTTCGACGAAAACATGCGGCAGGTTGGTTTCGCCCGATTCCTAGCTCCGCTGCACGAGCAAATTCTGGAACTCGCGGTGCAGCCGGACTCCTGGGGCCAGCGCACCCGAGCCCGCCTGATCGCTGAAATCTTTGCCAGCCTGAAGGGAATTCCAGCCGACCAGGCGAGTGTGGAGGAAATCGCCCACGTTTCAAACGTTGTGGTGCCGTGTTTCCTTCTGGAGTTGGGGCGCCGTAGGCGGCATATTGAGATCGAATTTCCTGGTGATCCTTGCGATTCCGCTGCACCATTTGGCCTCCGTGTGGGGCCATCCTCTCCCAACCATTCCATCAGCAGTGACGAACTGATTCGGCTGGTCGCCGAGGCCGGCGAGGAACTGGTTGGCGCTTGCTATTTCGGTGACCAGCAGAGCCGTGAAGCCATCGAGAGGTGGCTTGCTCTTCCGCGCCCTACGATCGCTTCCACCACTCAGCCCCGTCGGTCGTCTCCTTCCGAAAAGAAACATTAGAGACATTCGGCCTGGCATCCTGCCACCGTCTCCATCGGAACCACGAGTACGAGTAGTGAGTCTCTCGCTTGCAGTTCTTGAAACCAGCAAAAGAGGAAGGAGGAAAACGTGTTTATCGAATTGATGCCAATGCTCAAAGAGCGAACGGTGTTCATCACGGTCGCGCTGATTGAGGGAAAACTGAAAGTGAACGTGATCCCCACAAAGGCCAAGGACTCAGAAGATCAGGCGCTAACCACGCCGCTAACCTACACGGGATCGCCTGAGGAATTGGATGCGGAACTGGGCAAACATCTGGCCAGCTACGTCGATTCACATCAGCAACTCGGGAGCACCCTGGCCGAAGCGAAGGCGGAAATGGATGCGGCGGCGAAGGCCGCTCGTCAAAGAGCGAAGGCAACTCAGCAGACCCCGAAGTCTGACCAGACCACGTCCAAGCAGGACACTCCAGCCGCCACGCCGACCACAACAGAAACAACGCCCAGTCTATTTGCTCCGCAACAGCAAACTGGGGAACCGCCGGCACACGCGGGCAGCTAACAAGAAGGGAGAAATGCCACGACATGATTCAAGCAAAAGTGATGTCCCGCAGTTTTTCGTACAACGGCGTGAAGCTTCCGGACCCTGATCCGAGGTTGACAGCTGAGGAAGTGAAAACCATCTACAGCAACCAGTACCCTGAGCTGGCTACAGCCGCGATTACGGGACCTGAGGCCTTGGGCGAAAACTTGCAGTACAGCTTCGTTCGCGCGATTGGGACGAAGGGGTAGCCGCGCATGCGCACCGGCCAAGTACCCCGGCGGAAAAAGAAAACAAGGAATGCGACCAGAAGTGCTCGCCCTCGAGACGAGGGGAGACGTGCGGTTCTGCGAGATTTACGGGAACTCACCCAGGAGCGCCGCTCTCGGGATCAGAACGTATTCGGGAGGTTCTTGCAATGTCAGGAACTGCAGGCGTGCTCAGCCTTGTTGGGCAAAGCGATCGAACAATGTTCGCGATGGCACCGTGGGCGAGCACTTCCACCTCCCGGAGGGTCCCTACCGCCGAGCAATTGATGGCGCTAGAGTGTGGCGTGGTCCTACCGCGGCTGAACGAGGTGCCGGTTGAGCACCGGTTCCTGGCGGGTGACCGGGAAACGATCAGGCTGGCAGAGATCCTAGTGACATCGGGCATTGGAGCGGTCGAAGACTGGAGTCAAAGCCAAAGGGATCCGACCAAGTACGCGTCGCTGACTCTCCAGCGGTGGATTCGCAATCATGGCGGGGCTACCATCGACCGCCGCTTTGATCTCGACGTCACCCTCAGCGACCGGTTGGTGGACTACTCGGACGAGCGAGGACCGCGGGAAACGCTCTACCTGATCGTCGACCCGGATGCCGCTGCGTTCGCGGTGCTGAACCCGACTCTAGATTTCCTGGAAAAGATACACCCGCGCCTCCCCGCAACATTCTTCACACATTTCGTGGGGTCACTCAATCGATGGGTACGCGTGTACGACTACCACGACGCTGAAGAACGGGTCGAAATGCTTCGCGAGTGGTACGAGGGTGAAGCGAATGCGGAGCAATACGAGGTACCCGACGTGGAGGGATGCGTCCCGCAGTGCCTGAAGGAACGCCCTCTGAGCCTGCGAAGTCTCAGGGCGATAGGCGACACGATACGGCGAGACGATACCAGGGACCTGGTCAATGTTTTGCTGGAGCTGTGCCGGATCTCAAAGCAGGTGAGGCGGCCAGAATTCACCGAGGAGATGGGTGAGCAACTCTTGGACAGCAACCCGCCTCTGCCGTGTTTGCTTGCGGCCTTCTCGGCGGGCGATGCCGTCGCCGGCTGTTTTGACGATGAAGCCGAGACAGCATTGGAGACTACCCCCCAACCAAACCTCATCATTCCGCTCAAGCTCACGGAACCGACGAGCGTTCGCCAAGGCTTTCGGACGCTCGGTGTGGTGTGTGAGACTTTGGCCGCCGCGAGTCGACTGATCGACTTGATGCCGGGGAACGACGACGGAGTGATTGGACGTGAAAAATAGCCATGACTTCCCATGTACGGATTGGAGACAACCGGATCTTCACGCTTAAACAGGCTGTGCTGTTGTATCAGGATGGGAGCACAACTTTTGCAACTCTGCATGAGGTGAAGAGTCCGCACGAGCGTGCGCCGTATTTGGGTGCTGGCCAGTCGGTCACCACCGGGTTTCTGGAGAGGCTGGCGAGAGGGCTGGGAGCGAGCCTGGCGCCGGAGGTGTTGCCAGCCAACATACTGTCAAGGACGCCGGAGCTGATCGTCTGGTGGAGTCCGGAGAAACATCGACTGATGTTCTTCGGTGACGGCAACAAAGACACAACGGAGTTGAACGGCCGAATATATCCGCATCCTGCATTGGTGTTCATGCTTAACGGCCGGGAATTGTTGGTGAGGGCGTTGGGAGAAAACCGGCGGCCGACGGCAGATACACGTCTCAAGAATGCTCCCTACTGGAACACCGACGCGCAAGGACGCGTTTGTCTCGGAAGCATGCGTGTTCCGGAAGAAGTAGGCGCGGGCTCTCTTTCGGGTTGGGATGATGCATATTTTGCCAGCGAATTCACTCACCCGAGCGGTGCAGTTCATCTGACCACCCACCGCGGCGGGTTTCTTGGACTCTGGTCAAAGTTGGCAGGGCGAGATCGCCGGTTTCCAGTCAAGCTTCTTGCCGATGCGAACCAAACGCTGCAGGAGTTTGTGCAGAAACGGGGAGAACCATGAAGCCATGGAAGCGCACCATATTCACCCAGAATTGCTGAAGCGCAAGGTACGTGTACTGGTGGTGGGATGTGGCGGGAACGGGAGTGCGATAGCGGCCGGGTTGCCGTACCTGCATCAGGCCCTCCTCGCATACGGCCACCCTGAAGGGCTCCACGTCACTTTGCTGGACGCAGACGTGATCTCTCCAACGAACTGTGTACGGCAGCCCTTCAGCCGGTCTGAAGTAGGCCTCTACAAATCTGTCGTCCTCGTGAATCGTCTGAATCTGTTTTGGGGCCTGGACTGGGCCGGGATTCCCGAGCACCTTGACACGAAACGCAGGCTGGATGGTGTTGACATCGTGATCGGCTGTGTCGACACACGGAAAGCTCGCGCGGAAATCGCCAAGTGCGCGGAGGATTGGAGTGAAGTCGATTATTGGCTGGACTTGGGTAACAACGCCGACAGCGGACAATTCGTGCTGGGAGAGCCACTGAATCGAAGGAACCGGAGGCACAGGCTACGGCTACGAACAGTGTCGGAGCTCTTCCCTGAAGTTATTCAAACCGAACTGGACGGAGATGGTCTCCCCAGTTGCAGCGCAGCAGAGGCTCTGGATCGGCAGGAACCGTTCGTCAATCCGACATTAGCCAATCACGCACTCGCACTGCTCGCACGATTATTTCGCCACGGAACGATCTTTTCTCACGGAGGATTCGTCAGTCTGTCCTCGTTACCTAGCGTTCAGGCATTACGTGTTGATCCCAAGCATTGGAAACGGTTTCGCAACAGAGGCCGTCTTTCCAGAGAACCTTTGAAGCCAAAACCCGCGCTGGTAAAGCCTTTTGCCTCAGCGAGATAAGGATTGGAAGGCTCTCACCCCCGCCTGGCCTTGCCACCTGGAATAAGTAAGGGCTAGAATGTAGGTAATGACATTCTATGAGGTAAGGACATAACGATGCTGCATTCCACGGTGACGAGTAAGGGACAAACGACCATTCCCGAGAAAATTCGAAAGGCTTTGCGAATTAAACCGGGCGACAAGTTGGAATATGAAGTGGCGGGAGACCGGGCTACCATTCGTGTGCATCCCGGCATTCGGTCGCTCAAGGGCGCGCTCGCCAGCAACAAGGGGAAGGGGATGTCTTTCGCTGAAATTCGCGAAGCCGCCGCCGAAGCGGCGCGTCATGAGGGTACCCGGTGAGCAAGCAAAGACTTGTCGACACGAATCTGATTGTCCGCTATCTGGTACAGGACCACGACAAACATGCACGAGCAGCCGGCAAGCTGTTCGATGCCTGCGATCGGGGCGATGTGGTTATCGTGGTATTGCCGGTCGTTCTGGCAGAGTGTGTGTTTGTGCTTGAGTCGTTTTACCGGCACCCGCGCGCGGCTATCGCCTCCGCACTCGGAGGCTTGATCTCCAGTCCTGGCGTCGAGATCGATGAGGTAACGGTCCACCTGGACGCTCTGAACCGCTATCAGGGAACGAAGGCTCATTTTGTCGACTGTCTGATCGCCGCCACCGCGGTGGCTAAGAACCTACCAGTCTCGACTTTTGATCAGGACTTTCGAAAGTTTGGCGACGTGCGCGTAGAAACTGAGTAGTTGCACGCGAATCGCTACTCCAGCCCGCGACCGCAAAAGGACGAACACGTTTCCCTACTCTATACCGAACCTACCTGCAAAACAGCGAAAGAACCTGCAAGGCAACCTGCAAAAGCATTAAAGCGAGAACTACTTTTTCAAAACGGGTCATAAATGGACCTCCTGACCCTGAATCAGGTAGTTCGTTTATTGGTTTTCATTGTCGAGATTTTCGCCTTCATCTCCTCGGATGGATCGGTAGATCAAGCCTGAGACCGTCTCAACATTTCCTGGAAAGGGTCGTGCGATGGAGCAGACGCAACAGAACAATGGCGAAGCATTTGAGCCAGAACAAGCCGTGGCAAAGGCCGCCCTTTTGGCGGCATGCGACAAATTAGCCGCTGCGGGAGTCACGTTTGTGGCGGTCCACTTTGACGGTTACGGAGATGACGGAACCACCGAAGAGGTGAAGTGCTATGACGGCGAGTCGTATGCGTGGGGCGAGAGCCAGACTGTAAAGCACGATGCTTCGCATCTGCAGGAACACTTCGAAGATCTCGTGCCCTTCGGATACGAAAACGACTGCGGCGGCTTTGGGGATGTAGTCCTCGATGTTGCCGCTCGCAAGGTGACAGTCGAGCGCAACGACCGATTCGAAGACTACACGACGTCCACGTACGAGGTGTAGATATGGCGCATCCACTCAAACACGCACAGAACAGCGCGAGAAAGTTCGGTGGGAAGCCGGAAGACTATCTCCCGATTCATAGTTGGTTTGATGAGTCGAAAGCATTCCTTGCGGACTTCCGTCACCGAGCCCTTCGCCACCATGCCGAAGGCATTTTCCTGGCTGAGAAGCTGTTTGGTGTGGCCATCGTGAACAGCACTGGAACGCAAGTTCCCGTGCGCCATGTTGGAGAACAGCACGTCAAGGAAGACCTGGGTCGGATTCCCACAGCCCAGGATTGGCTCCTGCAAATCGCTCCACAACGCTGGATGTACGGCCAGCATCTGGACGAGGAAACCTCAATAACCAGGGAGGCCCCGTTATGAGCGCCGCAAATGGTCACGCACACGAGAATGGTGGGCCTATGACTGGTCCGCCGACTGCCTTAGAAGTACCTATCACTCCTCCGCACTCAGCGGAACGGGTTGCGGAACTGGTAGCGGCACTGGAAGTGCCTTTTGATCCCGCGCAGATCGAATGGCGGGTGACCAACACAACTCAGAATCAGCAGCCCGTTCGCGGCCAGGTGATCCCGTATGCTGACCAGCGGGCCTACACCGATCGTCTCAACGCACTGCTCACTCCAGCCGGTTGGACACGCAGGTACACAGTCCATACCAGCGCAAACTTTGAGCGGGCCAAGGACAAAAGGATCGTAGCCAAAGTGCTCGTTACCTGCGAACTCACGATCTTTGGACTTGGTTCACACTCAGCCACCGGGGAGGAGTGGGCGGACAACGATAACGCCGGCACGGCGGCCGAGGCGCAGGCATTCAAGCGCGCCTGCTCCTGCTTTGGGCTCGGCCGTTATCTGTACTACTTCACAGGAACATGGGTCGATCTCGACGAGCGAAAGCGACCGAAGAACATTCCGCGGCTGTTGGGCTGGGCAACTCCGCAAGGCTGGCGGGAGGGATTGAGACCCGGCCAGGAAACGAAAAGCGCGTCGTCCAACCCGAAGCCCGCGCCAGAGGGGAAAGATGTAAATGCGGAGGATGCAAACGCGCTCGTCCGTCAGATACTGGAGATGGCAGAACCGCTAGGCTGGCGCCTGTACCGCGGGCTATTGAGGACCGGGGCAAGAGTCTGGAATCCGAACGAGATTCGCGACGCGAATGTTCTGCGCAAGGTATTGGCGCAAATGCAGTCAGCGGAACGCGGCCTGCGGCGCCTGGAGGCTGCTTTGAATAGGGTTGGACCCGAAGTCGTAGTTCCGATTCTCCGCTCCTTGCGACTCAATTCGCTCGCCCAAGTGAACAATCTGGAGACTCTCAAGAGAGTCGTGCTCGAGGTTGAAAAAGCGGTTGAAAGCACCCACTGAACGTAATTCCTCAGCCTCAGCTCATCGGGGAAGCACCTTAGGTAAGGCGCAAGAGCAGAGACGCAGGGCATCGAAAATATAACATTATGTGTTATATTATTCATAGCCTTTGGAGCGACGTAAGGATCACCATGGACGGGAACCTGTTGAAAGAGGCGCGATTGGAGAAGCACTGGACTCAAGAGCAAGCTGCTCTGGCGCTTGATGTCACCCAAGCCTACTTGTCGATGATGGAGAAGGGGCACCGTCCCCTGTCGGAGCGATTTGTACGCAAGGCTCTCAAGGTGCTGAATCTGCCGGCTACGGCGCTGCCGTTGCGATCCGAGGAAGTGGCGACGGCGGTGTCTTCGCACAAACGCGATTTCAGCGCGGAACTCGGGGCGCTCGGTTATCCCGGATTCTCCTATCTTCGAGGCAGGAGACGACGGAACCCCGCGGAGGTCTTGCTGGATGCGCTGAACGAACCAGACCTTGACGCCCGTGTTGCTGAAGGCTTGCCATGGTTAGCTATGACCTACGTTGATATGGACTGGGACTGGTTAGTTCGCAACGCCAAGGTCCATGATCGGCAAAACCGATTGGGATTTGCTGTCTCTGTGGCGACTGAGGTGTCTGAGGGCAGGAATGAGAGCGAGCGGGCGAGAAAGCTTCGGTCGTGTTTGGAGGTCTTGGAGAGAGCCCGGCTTGCGCGCGAAGATACCTTCTGTCACGACTCGATGACCCAAGCCGAGAGAGCATGGCTGCGAGAGCATCGTTCGCCCGCAGCAGCCCACTGGAATCTCCTGACCGACATGAAGGGAGAACATCTTGCCTACGCATCAGAATGAAAGCATTCCGGAACCATGGCTCTCGTTCCTACGCGAATTGGATTCGGCGGTGCACGAGGAAGTTCGGCTGGATTGCATGGGAGGGTTCGTCGTCACTACGGTGTACGGATTTTCACGACCAACGGGAGACCTGGACGTTCTGGAAATCGCTCCGCGGGATGCTGGCCGGGCCATGCTAGAACTCGGTATGCGGGGTGGTTTGCTACACAAGAAATACAAGATCTATCTTGACCACGTTGGCGTCGCGCATGTACCCGAAGACTACGAAGATCGGCTCACGGAGATATTTCCGGGAACCTTCAAACATCTTCGGCTCTTAGCCCTCGATCCCTACGACCTTGCCTTGTCGAAGCTGGAACGCAACATCCAACGTGACCGAGACGATGTGCTGCATCTTGCGCGAACCGTCCCGCTTGATCCGGAGGTTCTTAAAGATCGATATCAGAAGGAACTGCGCTGGCAGCTGGGCAATCCGGAGCGCGAAGACCTTACGCTCCAACTGTGGATTGATGCCATCAAAGAGGAACGGTCAAAGCAATAACTAGCCCCATACGAACCGATGGGATGTCCTAGCAATCGGTAAGGCTCCCCGGCACACTCTCTTTCTTTCCCTCCTCGACGCGTCTCGAAAGTCCCTGCTCGTTTATTTCTCTCCAAATTCCATATCCGGGAGGTGCGTGTGACTCCGTGCATCTCGGCCATTCAACACCTGCGCAGACTTCGGGGTGGAGCGCAATCCCATCTGCTGCGGGCATCCGATGGCGCGTTCTACGTAACCAAATTCCAGAACAACCCCCAGCACATCAGAGTGCTTGCGAACGAAATGTTGGCTACACGGCTCGGCTTGGCACTGGGGCTGCCAATGCCAAGTGTGGAAGCGATTGAAGTATGTGACTGGCTCATTGACCACACCGAGGATCTGAGAATCGACCTGGCCGGCAGAAGAATTCCTTGCCGGAGCGGCAGGCAACTGGGATCGCGATACCGCGATTCTCAGACTGCTGGCCTGACGCTCGACTACTTGCCTGACCCTCTGCTCGAGAAAGTGCTCAATATCGCCGACTTTGCCCGAGTTCTCGTGCTCGACAAGTGGACTTGCAACAGCGATGGCCGGCAGGCAATCTTTTGGCACGAAAAGCCACGAAGCGAGCGATACACCGCCACGTTCATCGACCAAGGATATTGCTTCAATGCCGGCGAGTGGAGTTTTCCCGACTACCCGTTGCGGGGAGTGTACGCCAATAATTGCGTTTACCAGGGTGTTCGGGGATGGGATGCGTTCGAACCCGCCCTGAGCCGGGCAGAGCGGATGGATGCGAATCAGATTTGGCAGCTTGCGGCCGATATTCCGGAGGAGTGGTACGAATGGGACAAGGATGGCCTGAATCAGTTAGTAGAAACGCTGTATGCTCGCCGTTCCATGATTCGCAAACTCATCAGCGGCTTTCGCAATTCCAGTCGCAATCCATTCCCGAACTGGCCGGAAAGTGTTGGATCCTGACCTCCGTCATCTTCGCTCTTTTCCCTCCTTATTCTTTTCGCTCCCTTCCACAATCATGACATTCGGCAGGTGAACAATGAGGCCACATGGAAAAACGAAATTGGGATTCTACCCACTGCCCGTCGCGGAAGCCGAGCGTCTTCGAAATTGCCTCGCCTTCCCCCTGGAGTTTTCTGCGCTCGATCCGTGCGTAGGAGATGGCGTGGCTTTTGCGCATTTGCTCGAAGGAACTCAGGCCCGACGCTACGGGATTGAAATTGACTCCCACCGAGCCGAACAGGCAGCCAGCCTGGGCATCGATACTCTGCACGCAAACACGTCGGATGTGCGGTGTCCGGCAGAGACGTTGTCCCTCCTCTACCTGAATCCTCCGTACGACTTTGAGACCGGCCAAACGAATAACCAAAGACTAGAGTTGGTGTTTCTGCAGCACACCTATCGCTGGCTGAAGCCCGGCGGCGTTCTTGTGTTCGTCATTCCGCAGCCACAATTGAGACCGTGCGCGAAGATGTTGAGCGAACACTTTACCGATCTCGTCGTGTACAGATTGACCGAACCCGCCAGCGTCCAGTACCAGCAAGTTGCAGTGTTGGGCGTGCGGCGCAAGCGACACCAGCACATCCAAGACTCCGCGCTACTGGAATGCGTGCGCTGGCTGGAGATGCTGGCAACTAAAGCCGATCTTGAGGCTCTGGGCGAGACGCCTACGAGCCGCTACGAGATTCCAGATTCAGGCCCCATAGTTCTCACCAATGCGGGGATTCCGTTGGATGCGGTGGAGGACCTGCTGCCAGAGTCATCGGCCTACCGCCAAGCCAGCCGCGTGCTTCTAACCAAACAACGGGACGTTCGAGGCCGGCCGCTTACACCGCTGCATGGTGGGCATGTCGGGTTGCTATGTACCGCTGGAATGCTCAACGGGGTGTTCGGGGAAGGAAAAGACCGTCACATCGCCCACTGGCGCTCGGTGAAGTTCACCGATCACTGGGAAGAGCAGGAAGAAGACGGCACCAAGATTCTGCATGACCGGGAACGGTTTTCCCACGAACTCACGCTGGTCTTCGCCGACGGCGAGACTCAGATTCTCACCCACGAAAAGAAGGACTCGCCGTGAAGAACGCACACCTTCGCTTCGGTTGGCTTACCTACGTAAAGACCACAGAGAAAGCCGTGACAAACATCAGGTTGCGCCTGGACCGCTTCATCGGCGAGGTCTTGCCAGACCCTCCGCGACAGGCCAAGGCGCACTTAATCTCCGTGATCGGGGGCGACACACAGATTGCGGCCGTTTCTGCGGCTATTTCCATGGGAGAGCGTTTCATGGTGGAAGGCCCAGGGGTGCCGCCGATTCGCGTTTGCCTGGAACGCAACCCGCAGTGCTACAAAGGGGCGCTGCAACTTCCCGGCCGCAAGAAGCCTCTACGTCATCTCATTGGAGTTTCCGAGGAGTTTGCCGCCAGTGGCACGCTAGCGGGAACGGATCGAACCCTCTTAGCGGACTCGGGAGCGTCCTTCGTGTGGTCGTCACTGGCGCAGATTCACGGCATCCCAGGAATTCCAGATTGGGCCGAGTGGTTTCTGCGGCAACTTGAAAAACGCAAAGCGGTCGTTCCGATGCTGGGGCTTGGATGTAATCCTGTGCTGGTCAAAGGGAACAAAGAGCAATTTCTTTCCTGGCTCGGTGATGGCTTGTGGGGTGGCGACATTCGCTTTCCCGAATATAGCGGTTCAATCCACTGGCCGAGCCTGGAACTGAAGCAGATCGTTCTGCCTGCCGAAAGCTGAACTCCTAACCTTCCTGTTTTCCAGCGTTGACCCTACCGAGATTCTTCCTGCAGTGTCTGAGGATTTCCATGCCCGAGCTTGCCACGATCTACGACTACATGCGTGCCCACGCCACCATGCTGGGAGAACGGATCCTTCAGGAATACCCAGCTTTGCATCCGTTCGATGCCCCGATCTCCCCGCGAATTGACCGGCTTCTGCGACGACCGTTTCCAGCGCAGACGATTGCCCTTATGGGCGTTGTGAAACGCTGGGAGCGGGCGAGGACCGCCATGGTCGTCGCCGAATGCGGAACCGGCAAGACCCTGATTTCGCTGGGAGCCATTCATGTTCACAGCGACGGGCAACCATTTAACGCTCTGGCAATGGTTCCTCCGCACCTGGTCGAGAAGTGGGCGCGTGAAGCATTCCTGACGATTCCGGGAATTCGCGTGTTCCTGATCGATGACCTGCGGAACGGCGGTAACGGAAACACGCCGCACGGCGTCAATGAAGTACGACTGAAGCAGGGCCGGGTCGTGCGTGAAGGCTTGCACACCACGCTCAGCGACATGCGACTGCGCAAACAGTGTGCGAGTTCCCGCGACCGGTGGATGTCCTTATGCGCGCGACCGGCGCTGTTCATCGTCGGGCGCGAGCGCGCCAAGCTGGGGTATTTTTGGCGCCACGCTTACGTGATCCCTCGTTCGGGACCTTATCTGGGCTGCGTGGTCAATGCAGATACGGGCAAACCCGTGATGGTGGATGACGGCCGGCTGACCGTCGCCGACTTCGAGAAATTCAAGATTGCCGAAACCATTGAGTCCTGTGGGGAGAGGTCGTGCCGCCGGGTGCACAGTGCGATGTGGCAGGCCGATCCGGAGAAGATCCCCCGCATGGCTCCGGTCGAATTCATCGGGCGCTATATGCCGGGCTGGTTTGACTATGCCATTTGCGACGAGATCCACCAGCTTGCGGGCGACACGGCGCAAGGTAATGCCTTGGGTACGCTGGCCTCGTGTACCGACCGAATCGTTGGCTTGACCGGCACGCTGCTGGGCGGCTATGCCGACGACCTGTTCAACACGCTATTCCGTCTCGAAGCGAGAAGGATGAAAGAGCACGGCTACGAGTGGGGCACTTCTGGACGCAGTTCCTTCATTCAGGATTACGGCGTCCTCGAGACCATCACCAAGGTGGAACCTGCGAACAACGCATGTTCCAAGGCGAAGACCACGAGTACGGTGCGTCGCAAGCCGGGAGCGTCACCTCTTTTATTTGGCGAATTTCTGATGCAGCTCTGCGCCTTTGTGTTCCTGGAGGACATTTCCGGAGAACTCCCGTCCTACGAAGAAACCTACTTGAGCGTTCCGATGGATGCTCCTATGCGCGAGGCATACTCCGAACTGGAAGATGAGATTCGGAAAGCGCTGAAGGAGCACCGAGGCAACCGGTCAGTGCTGAGCACAATGCTCAACACGCTCCTGGTGTACCCCGATCACCCCTACGGGATTGGAACTCTGTACGGCACCGAGTTCGATCCTGAGCTCAAGCGCAAGATTCGATTTGTCATTGCAGAACCTCGTGACCTCCCCGAAGAATGCGTCTATTCCAAAGAACGCAGATTAGTCGAAGAAATCAAGAAAGAGCTGGCAGATGGGCGCCGCTGCCAGGTCTTCGCCGTCTACACCCAGAAGCATGACGTCACCGCACGAATTCAACGAATCCTGAATGACGAGGGAATTCGCACGGCAGTCCTGCGTGCCAGCGTAGACACATCCAAGCGGGAAGCCTGGTACGAGAGGCAAATCAGGGAGGGAGTGCAGGTTGTCATCTGCCACCCCAAGCTGGTGGAAACCGGATTGGATTTGCTGGACTTTCCGACCATCCTGTTCTACGAGTCAGGATACTCGCTGCATACGCTGCGGCAAGCCAGCCGCCGGTCGTGGCGGATTGGACAACGACGTCCCGTGCGAGTGAAGTTTCTCTGCTACGAAGGGACGATGCAGACCTCCTGTCTGCGCCTGATGGGGAAGAAACTCCTCGTGGCTCTCACCATGGAGGGCAAGTTCGCCGGCGAAGGATTGCAGAGCATCGATGAAGACGACGACATGCTCTCGGCGATGGCGCGGGAATTGGTCGAGAGGAACGGTATTGGTGAAACTGCCGACTCCGTTTGGA
>PKVZ01000069.1 GCA_003131635.1 Acidobacteriaceae bacterium | reverse complement strand
CCATGCCCCAAGTCACCGAACAGGACGTCTTAAGCGCGCTAAAAAGTTGCTACGATCCCGAGATCCCGGTCAACATTGTCGACCTCGGCCTCATCTACTCCGTGCAGTTCGCCCCCGCGCCCGCCGAAGGTCCCGAAGAAGCCAAACAAGACGTCACCGTCGACCTGACCCTGACTTCGCAAGGCTGCCCCGAGCACGTCAACATCAGCGCCCAGGTCAAATCGCGCCTCGAGCAACTGCCCGGCATCCGCAACGCCACCGTCAACGTGGTCTGGACTCCGCCCTGGACCCCCGAACGCCTCAGCCCCGACGCCAAAAAACAACTCGGCATCGAGTAACAGGAAGTCAGAAAGCAAAATTCAAAATGCAGAAGTGAACCCCGAGCGATTTTACTTCTGCATTCTTACTTCTGCCTTCTACATTCGCCTCACAGCTCTTCCCACGCATCCATCGCGCTCTGCCCCGCCGCCTCCGTAATCCGTTTCCCAGCCTTTGCCGCCATTTCCATCACCTGCATCCCGCGGTCGAAATAGCCCGGCAACGACTCCCGCACCCGCTCAAACTTTTCCGGATACTCCACCGCCAGCACTGCCAGCGCCACGCCACCCGCCAGCACTCCGCCGGCATACCTCTTCTTCAGAAACAATATCGTTGCCGCCGCAACCGAAGCTGCCATCACCGCTTTCTTCCAGCTATCCATGTCCCCCCCAGAAAATTTTTTCTTCACGCGATTGTACCCCGCTCCCAATAGGAATTGCCGCCATCTCTCCGATGCCTGTTCTCCGTTTCGCGTTGTCGTTTTGCTCCGCGCCTATCCTTTATACTTCTCGTTCCCCAGGAGACCGAATGCCACGCATCCCAAAGCCCTACAGCTTCACACCCGAGCCGACCCTGCTCGCGCTCCTCCTCACCCTAACCCTCCTCACCGTAACCCTCGCCGCCCACGCGCAAAAGCCCCGCGCCCGCGATCTCGGCGTCCCCTTCGACGGCACTCCCGGCCCCAACAATGCCATCACTGACGTCGCCGGGGTCGAGGTCGGCCACACTACGATCATCTCCGGCGAAGGAAAATTAGTAGTCGGCAAAGGCCCCGTCCGCACCGGGGTCACCGCCATCCATCCTCGCGGCAAGACTAGCAACGACGCCGTCTTCGCCGCCTGGTTCACCCTCAACGGCAACGGCGAAATGACCGGCACCACCTGGGTCGATGACTCCGGCTTCCTCAACGGCCCCGTCATGATTACCAACACCCACAGCGTGGGCGTCGTCCGCGACGCCGTCATCGCCTGGAAGGTTCACCACGGCACGCCCGACATGGAAGGCTACTGGTGGTCCCTCCCCGTCGTCGCCGAAACCTGGGACGGCTGGCTCAACGACATCAACGGATTCCACGTCCGCCCCGAAGACGCCTTCCACGCCCTCGACGCCGCCCACTCCGGCCCCGTCGAAGAAGGCAACGTCGGCGGCGGAACCGGAATGATCTGCAACGAATTCAAAGGCGGCATCGGCACCTCCTCCCGCGTGCTCAACGCCAAAGCCGGAGCCTATACCGTCGGCGTCCTCGTGCAATGCAACTACGGCCGCCGCGATCAACTCCGCATCGCCGGAGTTCCCGTAGGCAAAGAAATCCCCGAGCATCCCGCCTACGGCGAAGAGGAAACCGCCGGTTTAGAAAAAAGCATGTGGGGACAGCCGCTCTCGGCTGTCCAGCGGCCCGAAGGGCCGTCCGCCGGCCACGACACCGGCTCCATCATCGTCATCGTCGCCACCGACGCCCCACTCATCCCCACCCAACTCAAACGCGTCGCCAAAAAAATCTCTCTCGGCCTCGGCCGCGACGGCAGCTACTCCGGCGACGGCTCCGGTGACATCTTCCTCGCCTTCTCCACCGCCAACCCCGGCGCCGTCAGCCCAAAAAGCCCGCAGCCCAACAACCTCCACCAACTCACCATGCTCCCCAACGACTCCCTCGACCCCATCTTCCTAGCCACCGTCCAAGCCACCGAAGAAGCCGTCGTCAACGCCATGATCGCCGCCGAAACCATGCAAGGCATCGACGATCGCGAAGTCATCGCCCTCCCTCACGACCGCCTCCGCGAGGTCCTAAGAAAATACAACCGCCTAGGAAAGTAGCGCCGGCGTCTCGCCGGCCGTTATAAAGTCAGAAGTCAAAAGTCAGAATGCAGAAGTAAGCCCTCGCGGAGCAATTAGCAATTAGCAGTTAGTTAGCACTTGGCCAGCGCAGACCAAAATTGCCAATTGCTAATTGCTAAAGCTTCCTAATTCTGCATTCTTACTTCTGCCTTCTGCATTCCCCCCATTCCCATTTCGGAACTCCCCTACGCCCCACCCTCATTACCTTCGCTGCCCCACCCCCGTGCCTTTCCATTCCCACCCAAAGGACTACACTCAAAATTGTGAAGCGCCTCTACACCATCGGACGCATCAAGGGCGGCATGAAGTTCACCTGCACCCACTGCCCCCACCACGTCAGCACTCTCGACTTCGATCTCCGCGACGGCAACCTCCGCACCCAGGCCGCCACCGCCATCAACCGCCACGCCACCGCCGTCCACCACGAGCCCGTAATGTTCTCCTCCCTCGACGCCCAGCAACACATCTGGCGCGCCTAACCTCCATCGTTCACATTCATCCCGCACCAACCAGGCAGTCATTTGATTGTGTCTCGCTTACCACGCTGTCATCCTGAGCGGAGCCGAGACATTGGCGAAGCCAATGGCTCGGTGCAGTCGAAGGACCTGCTGTCGGCCGGCAGTGCCACAACTCATGTAGAGACAACCGCTAAGCCTGCCCTGAGCGCAGTCGAAGGGGACCCCTATTGGCCTCCCGAGGAACTCGCAAGGGTACGAAGCCCTCTACCGCAAACATAAGCTCTTGTGGGAAAAGTCGAGGAGGATGAAGTTCTACTACACCGACGCGGATGTGGTTCCTTCTATGAGCCACTGCCAGATCATTTCCTCGGATAGCAAGGAGGAGATTTTCTTTCTGTTTGCTGTACTGAACTCCAGCCTAACGCGCTGCATATTCGAGGCGATGTTCTCGTTGGGCAACGAGAAGGTTGGCATGTTCGTGGCCATCACTCGGCTCAAGGACTTCGTTCGGCCGCCGCTGGTTGATACGCCCGCGAAGGCATCTGCCAAGAAGAAGATCGTCGACCTAGTGGGGAAGGCCCTTGCTATGGAGGAACGAACACTTGGTGAATTCGTCGATATCGACACGCTGATGCACCGAGTCGATGACGTTCGAATAAACGTGCGGCGGCTCGTGCTGACCCACGGCAACGGCGAACTGTCGTTCCCCGTGGCGCGCGGGTCCGCCGACCTGATTGATGCCACGCTTCGGGCGCGTTTCGGCGACGATTCCGGGCTCCTCATCCCATCTGACCGGGCCATCTCAGTCAGGGAATTGAGGTCTCTGCCCGCATTCGACGAGAGCGCGCAGTCCGCAGTCCTCGAAGAGATTGATGAGTTGCTTCTTGATCTGTATGAAATACGCCGAGCCGAGCGGGCGCTCCTTCGCAACCGCGATTGAGACTGTGATCGAATCCGTGAATCTCGGAACGGCGGCCTTTTGACTCTGATTCGACAAAACCTGTGACATCCAACCTTGCCTTCCACAGCCCCCACCCCCGATCATGACATCGGAGGAAGTGCGGCACCATAATTCGCCGCCCATTGGCATCGGCTAAGTCCCTCGTTATCTTGATTATGACCTCTAAGTCCTTTAGACCGCCAGATTTAGCGGGAATTTACTGCTAACGTGATGATTCTAAAACGGACGAGGAGGGAGGGGGAGGGGGGCCCCCCGTAATCAAAAGGTAAATAGCCATCTGAAGCGGGAAGTGTTTCGATCCACCAGGAAGGCTCCGGGAACATCGTCTGTCCTGCAGACGAAGCATCTTACGTCTCGGGTTGGATCGATGCCAGCGGGGACTGGGGCCGGGCACGCAACGCGCTACGAATGATTTCCCGAGCCTGTCCTAACTCGTGCCCGGCTAATTCCAGGCGCGGCGGGCGCACGCGAGCGTTACCCATGCCGGCCTCTTCCTGTACGAGTTTGATGAGCTGGACGAAATGCGGCACCGTATCCATGCGGAGGAACGGCAGGAACCAGCGGTACAGTTCGAACGCCTTTTCAGTTTGGCCGCTCGTGCCGAAATCAAAAAGATCAACCGATTCGCGCGGGAGTGCATTAGCCAAGCCGGCAACCCATCCGGTCGCGCCGACACCGATCGCTTCCAGAATTGCATCGTCGACGCCCACGAGTATCTCCAGACGCTGGCCAAGCAAAGCTCGAATGGCGGAAACGCGCCTGACATCGGTGCTGGATTCTTTGACCGCCTCAAAGTTCGCGTGTTCCGCCGCCAGTTCGCAAATCTGCTCGGGAAGAAAATCCGTTCCGTACGCGACAGGATTGTTGTACAGCATGCAGGCAAGCGGCGTGGCCTCAAACACAGCGGCAACGTGCGTCTTCGTTTCGCGCCAGTCGCCCTTGTAAACATAAGGAGGTAACACCATCAGGCCGTGACAACCCAATTCCACAGCTGCCTTCGCCAAGGTAACGGCCTCAGCAGTAGCGAGCGCCGAGATGGAGGCCACAACCGGCGCACGCCCCTGAACCGCGCCCACGCAGGTGCGCAACAACTGCAACTTCTCCTCAACCGACAAGGTAGCGCCCTCGCCCAGGGAGCCAAGAGCGACGATGCCCGTGCAGCCGTTTTCGAGCAACCAGCGACAATGTCGCGCGACAAAGTTGTGATCCACTTGAAGGCTCTCGGTAAAGCTGGTTGTGATTGCGGGCATCACGCCCTTCCAGTTCATCGGTGACCTCCGGGCATTTCGCATGTAACCATCCGCGACGGCCAATACGGCTCTACCGGGATTTCCGCTGACTTTCCTGTGATCTGGTCGGCAAGAATCCTTGCGGTAGCAAGTGAAGTCGTGATTCCCAGACCTTCATGTCCCGTGGCAATAAATAGAGTTTTATCGTCCGGCCAGGATCCGATGAGAGGAAGCTTGTCGGGCGTGGCCGCCCGAAATCCGCTCCAGGAGCGCACCAGCGGCATCTGCTTCAACGCCGGCATGTATTGCTGCGCGCGCTCCAACATGCGCGAGAGAACGGCATCGTCCACTCCGGTGTTTTCCGCACCGTACTGTCGCGAGGAACCGACGACCAGCTGCCCGTTGCGGCGCGGCTGAATGTTGAATGCAACAGAATCGCTGGCTACCGCATGCGCACTCTTCAAGTAACCAAGTTCCACCAGTTGATGGTGCGCGAATCCGCGAGAGGGTCCGGTAATTCCCAGGTGGCCCTTGCGCTTTTTGATTTGCAGTCCAGGCGTCAAGCCGGGCGAATTGGGGCCAGCCGCATTCACGATTATGCCAGCCGATATTACGGAACCGTCAGCCAGCCGAACTTCCCCTTCTCCGATTTTCACGACGGAACAACCGAGGCGAAGCTCCGCTCCACTATTCTGCGCACGTTTGATCAGGAAGCGCGCAGCGCAGGGAGGATACAGCACACTGTCTTCGGGGACGAGCAAACCTCCAACCAGCCCCTCGCGCAGATTCGGTTCCAATCGGCGCAGATCCTGCGAGGAGAGCACTTGCGCAGGGACTCCTCGCGCAACGTAGTAATCGCGTTTTCGCCGCGCCTCGATCATTTCGCCTTCGTCAGCTGCGATCCAAATGGTACCGCGCACTTCGTACTCCACATCCTCGGGCAGTTCGCTACGCAGTTTCTGCCAGAGCTGTTGCGAGTATCGAGTGAGGGCGAACTGTGCTTCGGAATCGTCCATGACCACGATGTGGCCCATGGCGGCACCGGTCGCTCCGCTTCCAATTCCTTCTTGATCAACAACCGCCACGCGCATTCCACGCCGTGCGAATTCGTCGGCGCAGGCCGCGCCCACAATGCCAGCGCCTACGATGACTACGTCATAGGCCTCCGCAGTCGTTGTCATAGGCGGATACCCATGCGCAACGGATCGCGAGGATCAATCAGCAGTTCAGTTTCCGCATTCACAAAGGCGGACCCTTTGATACTGGGAGACACCTTCCCATCTCGTGCCTTGATACTGCCCTCAAACACACTTCCGATAATGCTTTCCTGCCTCCAGGTTTGGCCCTCGCGAATTTTTCCATCAGCGTAAAGGCATGCCAGCTTGGCGCTGGTCCCGGTGCCGCAAGGCGATCGATCGTATGCTTTGCCGGGACAGAGCACGAAATTCTTGCCGTCGACTCCGCGCACATGAGATGGACCAAACAACTCAATGTGGTCGATCTCCTGGCTATCGGCGCCTGTGATCCCATTTTCCCGCAGGGCCTGGCGGATCGCCCAGGTAAAAGCAGTCAATTCCTCGACATCCTTAAATTCCAAATCCAGAGTGGGATGATGCCGGCTGTTTTCTTGCATATGAACATTTTGCATGTCGACCAGGAAGAACCAGTTTCCGCCCCATGCTACATCGCCGCGTACTTTGCCATAGCCCGGCACGTCGAGAAGAAGATTGGCTGCGAATCGGTAACTCTCGACATTGCTCACGGTAACTTCGCCGGTATCGTGCAGGATAGCGCCGACTGTTCCTACGGGCGTTTCGATCCGATGCTCTCCGGGAGCAATGCGACCCAAGTGCGCCAGGGTGACAACCAGACCGATCGTGCCGTGGCCGCACATTCCCAGATAACCCACATTATTAAAGAAAATTACCCCCGCCTTGCAGCTGGCATCGGCCGGTTCGCAGAGAAGAGCTCCAACCATCACATCGGATCCACGCGGTTCGTTGACCACTGCGGACCGAAAGCTGTCATGTTGGTCGCGAAAGCGCCGCAGCCTCTCGGACAAAGAGCCACCGCCCAGGGCCGGACCTCCGCTCACCACTAGGCGAGTCGGCTCGCCCCCGGTGTGGGAATCGATCACCCGGATTCTCTGGCATTCTCTAATCACAAGGTTCAGGTCACGAAACCTGGCGCTATGCTGTCTTCGCGACCGAGCCGCGCTTTGCGGCCTGCCGCGACAGCTTATCCTAAACGGCGCATAGCCTGTGAGGAAAGCTCGGCATCAACGGACACAACGTACTTCTGATTCCAATACCGCTAACGGACCAGAACTTCCAACTGGACTGGACGCGCCCAGTGGGCGCGCCGGCCACTGGCGACTGACCACTCTTATCGGGTTTTCAACAGACCCCGACCGCGCGGCAACCGGACCTACCCTTTTCACTTCATATAAACTTTCCTTTTACTCTGCTAGAAGTAGTGAGATCGTTCTGGAGGATCGCGGTTGCCACTCAATCAGGATGTGCTTTGGTATAAGGACGCCATTATCTATCAAGTGCACGTCCGCACTTTTTTTGACAGCAACGGCGACGGCATCGGTGATTTTCCGGGGCTCGAGCAGAAACTCGGATACCTTCAGGAGCTCGGCATCAATGCCATCTGGCTGATGCCATTCTTTCCCTCGCCTCTGCGCGACGATGGCTATGACATTGCCGAGTACACCACAGTTCATTCCGCCTACGGAACGCTCGACGATTTCCGCAAGCTTCTGGAATCCGCCCACAACCGTGGCATTCGGGTGATCATCGAAATGGTGTTGAACCACACCTCCGATCAGCATCCCTGGTTTCAAGAGTCGCGAAGTTCAAGGCACAATCCCCGCCGCGACTGGTACGTGTGGAGCGACACGGACGAGCGCTATAAAGGAACGCGCATCATTTTCCTCGACACCGAAAAATCTAACTGGGCCTGGGATCCAATTTCGAAAGCCTACTACTGGCATCGCTTCTTCAGTCACCAGCCCGATCTCAATTACGACAATCCTGCTGTTCGCGAACAGATGTGGAAGGTGATGAGTTTCTGGTTGGAGATGGGCGTGGACGGATTCCGGCTCGACGCCGTGCCTTACCTGGTGGAACGCGAGGGCACGAATTGTGAGAATTTGCCGGAGACTCACGAAGTCCTGAAGGACCTCCGGCGCCGGCTGGACGAGCAATTTCCCGGCAGAATGCTTCTGGCGGAGGCCAACCAGTGGCCCGCGGATCTCCGCCCCTACTTCGCTGACGGAAATGAATTTCACATGGCGTTTCATTTTCCCTTGATGCCGCGGATGTTTATGGGACTCAAGTTGGAAGATCGCAAACCCATCACTGAAATATTGCAGCAGACTCCGGAAATTCCGCCTTCCTGCCAGTGGTCGCTGTTTCTGCGCAACCATGACGAACTGACCCTTGAAATGGTTACCGACATGGAACGCGATTACATGTATGACACCTACGCGGAAAATAAAACGATGCGGCTGAACCTGGGCATCCGGCGCCGGCTCGCGCCGCTGCTCGAGAATGACCGCAGGCGCATCGAGTTGATGAACGGTTTGCTGATGTCGCTCCCCGGCACTCCCATCGTCTATTACGGCGACGAAATTGGAATGGGCGACAATATTAATCTCGGAGACCGCAACGGAGTAAGAACTCCAATGCAGTGGAGCGGGGGCTGGAACGCGGGCTTTTCTACCGCCGAACCCGACCGCTTGTATGCTCCGCTGATTCAGAATCCGGTCTATGGTTATCCGGCGGTAAATGTCTTGTCGCAACTGGGAAGCGAGCATTCCCTGTTACGCTGGATGCAGCGCATGATCATGGTGCGCGCATCGACTGCGGTGTTCGGCAGAGGTTCGATCGAGTTTCTACGTCCAGCCAATCACAGAATACTGGCCTACGTTCGGCGACTGGGCAAGGAAGCTGTTCTGGCGGTCAATAATCTTTCAGGCGCGGCCCAAGCCGTCGAACTCGACCTGAAAAAATATAAGGGGAACATCCTGATTGAGATGTCCGGCAAAAACATATTCCCGCGTGTGGGCGAGCAGCCCTATCTGTTGACGCTGGGTCCTTACCAGTTTTTCTGGTTTCGGTTGCGGCGAATCTAAGTGAACTCAGATTGTGGAAACGATGTCACATGAGGCCTCCGCACTTATGCCTTCAGTTCGCACGGAGATCAAATTGGCGGAAGAAACCTTTCTAACGGATGATTTTCTTCGCCAACTGATCAACGTGGGCGAAGTAGACATTCTTGTGGGCCTGCCCACACACAATAACGCCAAGACGATCGGTGCGGTCGTGCAATCCATCCAGACCGGAATCCTGCGCTGGTTTCCCCGGGACCGGGCCGTCATCATCAATCCCGATGGCGGATCTCGGGATGGAACTCGAGAACTGGTTACGGGCATTTCCATTGACGATCTTCGTCCGGTTTCCAATCTTCATGCGCTCCGCACTCTGCACTGCATCAGCACTCCATACGGCAGTAGTCCATCGAGTGCGGTCGCACTGCGGACCATTCTTGCTGCCGCTGAACTGCTTCGCGCCAAGGCGTGTATCGTAATGTCTCCGGAGTCTTCCCACACCGAAGACGCCTGGATTTCAAAGCTCCTGCAACCTATTCGTACCGACGGTTTTGATCTGGTAACGCCCACTTACCGGCGGCATAAGTTTGACGGACTCCTTATCACGAATTTGCTCTATCCCATGATTCGAGCGCTCTACGGCCTCAGAATCCGTGAGCCCTATACCCATGAGTTCGGGTTTTCCGGGCGATTCGGCGCAGAATTTCTCTTAAACAATGTCTGGGACGATGGAACCGGTGCGTCCGGCCCGGAGCTCAGCCTGACTCTGGCCGCGATCACAGGACGACAGCGTATTTGCCAGTCGTTCCTGGGACAAAAAGATCACATTGAGCGCCGTTCCGCCGACCTTGTTCCGGCACTCAGAGAAACAGTTGGCCCCATGTTCTCCGCCCTGGATTCGACTTTTCCAGCGTGGGGTGCGGTGACCGCTTCGCAAGCCATTCCCACTACCGGTCCCGATCACGAAGTGCTCCTGGATCCCGTACGCGTAAATCGAAAGCGGCTGCGCGAGATGTTCTCGACCGGTGTAGCTGAGTTGGAAGGAGTCTTCCACTCGATTCTCTCCCCAACCACTCTGGCAGAGCTGCAACGAATCGCGGGCTTGGAAGAGGCGGAGTTTCACTACTCGTCAGAGTTGTGGGTTAGAACGGTTTACGAATTTGCCGCTTCCTACCATAAATCCGTAATCAGCCGCGACCATATTATTCAAGCTCTGGCGCCGCTTTTTCGCGGAAGAGCGCTCACATTTCTCATGGAAAACCGCAACGGCTCCGCGGCAGACGTGGAAAACAATATCGAAGGCTTATGCCTCGAATTCGAGCGATTGAAACCTTATCTGCTTCAGAAGTGGAAATCGAGAGAGTGAGGCAACTATGCGGGAAATGATTATCAGTGAACTAAGCCAGGCGCTGCTGGATTTGCGCATGGGGTTCGCGCACTATCTTCCTCGTCTCATCGTGATGCTGATCCTCGCATTTGTGGGATGGGCGATTGCTTACGCTGTGAAGGTGGTTCTGCGCAGCATTCTGCGGCTCATCAAGTTCGACAAGCTGTCGGAAAACGCTGGGGCCTCCCAATTGCTCAATAAAGCCGCCCTGCCCGCAGCTTCGGAAGTGTTGAGCCGCTTCGTCTTCTGGGTGGTATGGCTTGGCTTTATATTGCTCGGGGTGGGTGTGCTCGGCATCCTTGGCCTGCAGGAGCAGGTTGCGAAATTCTTTTTCTTCCTGCCGCGGCTATTCGTAGCCATGTTCATCATGTTTTTCGGATTGCTGGCGGCCAGCTTCTTTTCTCGCGCCGCGCTACTGGCTGCGGTAAATGCGAATGTGCCTTCCCCGCGCGTTCTCAGCCTTGCGGTACGAAGCATCATCATCGTTTTCGTATTGTCGATTGTCTTTGAAGAACTCGGTCTGGCGGAACAGACAATGTTAGTCGCGTTTGGCATCGCTTTCGGAGCCTTGATGCTCGGATTGGCCATAGCCTTCGGAATCGGGGGCAGAGACTTGGCGCAGCGCTTCCTGGAGCGAAAGTTCGTGCGGGCGAAGAAAGAGGAGGAAGGCGAAGATGAACTTTCGCCGCTCTAACCTGGCGCGCCGAGTGCTGCGACATTCTTAGCGATCAAAAAGAATCGTCAGTTTTCCTAAACGTTCCGCTAAGTCTTTCGTCAGAGCGTTAGGCTGGTAGCGCCATTTCCAATTTCCGCTCACCGTGCCGGGTAAGTTCATTCGCGCTTCATTGCCCAGACCCAATACGTCTTGCAAAGGCACGATTGCGATCTCCGCCACGGATGCCAGCACCGCGCGAATCAGCATCCAATTTACCGGCTCATTTTCAAACCCTAAGTAGGCTCGGGCAAAATCGCGCTCTTTCCGGATGTCCTCCGGGCTTCGAGTGCTCTCTCCCACGCCGGAACTGCTCCACCAGCCAACTGTGGTGTCATTATCGTGACCACCGGTATAGGCCACAAGTTCGCGCGAGTAGTTGTGCGGACGGAAGCTCGGCCCTTGAGGATCGTTTCCAAACGCAAATTGCAGCAGGCTCATCCCGGGGAACCCAAACTCCTGACGCAACGCCTCCACTTCGGGAGTAATCACTCCCAAATTTTCAGCCACGAACGGCAACTCTTTCAATTCGGCCTTAACGGTGCGGAAGAACTCCGCCCCAGGACCCTTCACCCACTGGCCTGGCTGCGCCGTGACCGCATTAGCTGGAACTTCCCAGAAGGCCTCGAACCCGCGGAAATGATCCAGGCGTACAAGATCGAATAGTTTGAGGGATGCTCGAAAACGATCGATCCACCAGCGATGATCCGTAGCAGCCGACACCTCCCACCGGTACAGCGGGTTGCCCCAAAGTTGACCGGTCGCACTGAAATAGTCAGGCGGAACACCCGCAACGGCGGTGGGCCTGAATTGCGCATCGAGCCGGAAAAGTTCGCTATGAGCCCACACATCGGCGCTGTCGTGAGCAACGTAGATCGGGATATCGCCCATGATGCTGATTCCGTAACGCTGGCAGTGGGTCCTGAGCTTCTGCCATTGCCGGGAAAATTCGAACTGTGCGAACTTGTGAACATCTACGTCAGCAGACAATTTCTGTCGCCATTCTTCTAAGACGGACGAGTCCCTCCGTCGAAGTCCCAAGTCCCAATCTGCCCACACCGCATCCTTGTAGACACTTTTGCACGCCATGAAAAGCGAGTAGTCGTCCAACCAGCTCTCATTGTCCCGGCAAAAAATATCGAAAGCCAAGCGATCAGCTTGACCGCCATCCGCCAGAAACGTGCGCGCGGCTTTCTGAATTAAACCTTGCTTGACGCCGATCACGCGGCCGTATTCGACGCGGCCCTCGGGCAGAACCGAGGCGCTGGCCAAATCCTGTGACGACAACAGTCCTCGTTCGCGAAGAGCTTGCAAATCGATGATGAGTGGGTTGCCAGCGAATGCCGAGAATAACTGGTAAGGCGAATCCCCATAACCTGTGGGACCGAGCGGCAATACTTGCCAGATCTTCTGTTTGGACTGGGCTAAGAATTCCACAAACTCGAAGGCGGAGCTTCCCAGATCGCCAATCCCCTGCCCCCCGGGCAAAGACGTTACATGCAGAAGAATTCCACTAGAGCGAGAGAAGATCGATGCGTTCACGTTATGCTTTTGAGTACCATCACAGCGACTGGGTTGCGACGCAAATGAAAATCCCTTGAACCAGGCACAAGACCTTTATGGGCGGTAAGAGGGAAAAACCATGGTGGGCAGTGCAGGACTCGAACCTGCGACCTCCTGCTTGTAAGGCAGGCGCTCTAACCAGCTGAGCTAACCGCCCGCTGCTAACTTTGCCAGATAAAATCCATGCCGGCTCGCTCAACGCAGACGCCGCGCCGCCCGGGACTCGCTTCAGCGGAAGCGCCCGAAACACGCCTGTGCGAGTATATGCGACGCGAGAAAAGGCCGTCAAACCGACAGCTCGCGGCCAGAAATCGCAAGCTAAAGTCGAACCAAATCCTGCCGATAGCTCTATTGCAACTGCAACCGCCGCATTGTGTTTAAGTCGCGGCGCCGGAGCGGTGCCGAACGAGCCCTACGAGCAGGTCATTTCGATGAAGTCTTGGAGAGACGATTGAACCGCGTCGGCCTCAGAACAAAACTGGCGACGGGATTTGGCATGTTGCTCGCCTTGCTCGTCTTGTTGGGCGGCGCGAGCTATTACTCTCTACTCCGCGTAACCGCAGCCACCGAGATAGCGAACAACTCCCTGACCAGAAAGCAGCGCGCCACTTTGGCCGAGGTCGAGGTGCGCAAGCAAATTCAAGCGGCGAATGAATATACTTTCACGGGTGAGGCGGCATCGCTGCGCAGGTACGGGGAAGCAAAGCAAGAAGTGCAACGGAGCCTCGACGAATTTGGCAAAATGCTGGTGGCCGAAAAAGACAAGCTCCTGCTTGCAAAACTGCTGCACAGCGCCCAACAAATCACTACCCTGACGGAACAGGAAATTGCTTTTCGGCATGCCAATCGAAACTACGAAGCCACCGACATGGCGTTCGGTCCTAAAGAACAACAGGCGATCAAGGCCGTGGCAGATGATGCATCGCAGTTGGAGGGATGGGAAGATACTCAAGCGCAGAACGCCCTTTTGGCGGAACATAACGCTCAAGCCCGGGCAAATTTCGTAACCATCGTGCTGGTACTCTCAGGTTTCCTGGCTGGGATTGCAATCTCGACTTTGATCGCACGTTCGATCACCCGTGGAATGTCGGGAATGCTCGGCATGATCCAGGAGATTGCCAGCAAGAATCTCGCGAAATCTGACATTAACGTTTCGTCCCGCGACGAAATTGGACAAGCCGAGACCGCCCTCAACGGCATGAAAAACTCCCTTCGCGAGCTGATCAACTCTATCGCGCTAACGGCGGAGCAAGTGGCCAGCGCCAGTCAGCAGATCTCTTCGTCAGCGGAGCAGTCGGCTGAAAATACCCGAGTGCAGAGCGATCAGACTCAGCAAGTGGTAGCCGCCATGCAGGAGATGGCTTCTCGGGTCCAGCAGGTCCTGGCCAGTTCCATCACCGCCTCGGATTCTTCGCAGAAGGCCGCCGAAGCCGCCCATCGCGGGGGTCACGTGGTCGAGGAAGCATTGGCGACCATCCGTAGCATCGCGGACTCCTCCAAGGGGGTAGCCGCCAGCATCGCAACGCTGGGATCCAGTTCACAACAGATCAGCACGATTGTCGGCGTAATTGATGACATCGCGGATCAAACCAACCTGCTCGCGCTCAACGCTGCGATTGAAGCGGCGCGCGCAGGAGAACAAGGCCGTGGCTTTGCCGTCGTCTCCGATGAAGTGCGAAAACTTGCCGAGCGAACCACCCAGGCGACCAAGGAGATCGCGGCAACCGTGGACGCGATCCAGACAGAAACCAGCCACGCCACTCACGCCATGGATCAAGGAACCCGCGACGTAACCGCCGGAGTGGAGAAAACCTCCGCCTCGGGTGAGGCGCTGCAGGAAATCATTCAAATGTCGGCAAAAGTTGGCGACGTAATTTCCGAAATCACGGCTGCCGCAAATCAGCAATCGGACGCAACTCAGCAGGTGAACTCAAGCATGTGCCAAATCTCGCAACTGGTTCAGGAATCGTCCACCGCCGCCAACCAAACGGCGCGCGCTTGCACTGACCTTTCTAATCTCGCCCTCGACTTGCGCGGCTTGGTAAATCAGTTCAGGCTTGATTCGGAGGCAGTTGCCCCAAGTCATTCGGCCTACGGGGAATCCGATTCCCGGTCAGGCCGATCAATGGCTCCAGCCAAAGCCTCAGCCGCGGCAGCAGGAGCGAGGTGACTCGAAAGCCGTTGAGCAAGTCGTCACCGCTCCCCTTGAATTCGGCTTAAGCACTCTCTCGGCATCGCTCCCTTCTTACTCCCTGCTAGACTGACGCGGTGCGCCGTCTGATCGTTAACGCCGATGATTTTGGCCTCACCGCGGGTGTGAATCGTGCCATTATCGAGGCTCACACCCATGGAATCGTGACATCCGCGACACTGATGGCCACTGGACCCGCCTTCGAAGACGCAGTGCGGCTGGCAAAACAGGTTCCGGACCTGAGCGTGGGCTGCCACGCTCTATTGATTGATGGCGAGCCTGTTCTCGATGGAACTCGGCTGCCCACGATCACTTACACCCGTTCTGGCAAGGCGCGATTCCGCGACGGGCTAAAATCTTTTGCGGCTCGCGCTCTCACCGGCCGCCTGAATCCCGACGAGATCGAAGCGGAGACGGCCGCCCAGATTCGCAAGATTCAATCGGCCGGCATTGCCGTTTCTCACGTGGACTCTCATAAACACACTCACTTGTTTCCGGCAGTGCTGCGCCCCCTGCTGCGCGCGGCAATTGCCTGCGGAGTAGGCGCCGTGCGCAATCCCTTTGGTCCCCGCAAACCGCTGACGTCGGCTGAATTGTTAGCTCGTCCGAATCTTTGGACGCGCTACGCTGAGTTTCGAATTCTGCGCACTCTTGCCGGAAAGTTTCACGACGCTGCTACGCGGCTGGGCATGGCGGCTCCCGACGGCACCCTTGGCCTTGTGGTCACTGGCACGCTTGACGAAAAGTTGTTCCGTGCCATCGCAGCCATCATTCCCGAAGGTACTTGGGAATTTGTTTGCCATCCCGGCTACAATGATTCCGATCTACAGCGGGCTAATACTCGGCTGCGCGAATCGCGAGAAACCGAGTTGCGCCTTCTAACCATGCCAGCGGCGAAGCAGTTGCTGGAGAACCAGGGGATTGCGTTGATTTCGTTTCGCGAACTGATCTCTACTGAAACTGGCCGATGACACTTGAGTTGGCAACCGGTAGCTTGCCCGCTTGGTTCTAGTCACTTTCGTAACATTTGAAGAACTCCGCCGGGGACTACCATCACATTAGATCGGGCTAAGAAGATTCCGAGTGGGAGGCTTTTATTATGTCCGCCTCAGGAGCGGCACCGCGTGCGACGCTTGACTTGCGCATACGTGTGTGGGGCATGGGCGCCGACAATCAACCTTTTCATCAGAATGCCAACGCCCAGAATGTCAGCGTCACCGGCGCGTGCATTTGCGGCCTCGAGCGTGAGCTGAAGGTAGGCGACGTCATCGGCGTTCAATACGAAACCAAGAAGGCCCGCTGCAAGGTCGTGTGGGTGATGGAGGCCGCGGGATTAAAGAAAGTGCAAGTGGGTGTTCAATTGGTAGCCGACCAGGAGTGCCCATGGCTTTCTCAGTTGCCCGCTGAGATTCGATCCAACCTGCCGGCTCCAACTCCGGACAATCGCAGAAGATCCTTGCGTCACCGTATCTCGTTTCCTCTGGAATTCCGCGACGAGCGGGTCAATACACCCATGCGAGTGAATGCCACGGACATCAGTGGCAACGGCTGTTATGTTGAGACGGCCATGCCGCTGCCTATTTCTACTGTGCTGCGGCTGGAGTTTTGGATCGAACAGGAGCGCATCTCTTCCTCCGCGACTGTCCGCACTCGAGATCCGGGAGTCGGCATGGGAATCGAGTTCACCGGCTTACCGGATGAATCCAAGAAGCGCTTCCAAGCCTATCTCGATCAGCAGGACCCTGGCATTTCCGGGCCAGGACAAAAAGCCGAGTAGACCTTCGCAGCCGAAGAGTATTTCCAGCTAAAACCTTCCAGTTCGCCGAGAATCTGCATCTTCTGCTACCCTCGACCATCGAATTACAGACTCTCTAAACTGGCGGACGCGCGGAATGAAGATTGGGATCACTTGTTACCCCACCTACGGCGGCAGTGGCGTAGTGGCTACGGAACTAGGGCTGGAACTGGCACAGCGCGGTCACGAAATTCATTTCATCTCTTACGCGCAACCCATCCGGCTCCGGGGCGAACAGCCGAATATTCACTATCACGAAGTCGAAGTGTCGCGCTACCCATTATTCGACTATCCGCCCTACGACCTGGCCCTGGCCACACGCATGGCCGAGGTCTCGCAGTTGTATGATCTCGATCTGCTGCACGTTCACTATGCCATCCCCCACTCCGTGAGCGCACTGCTGGCGCGCCAGATGCTGGCCGATGGTCCCCGGGGACGCCGCCTGCCTTTCGTCACAACTCTGCACGGCACTGACATCACTCTGGTCGGGCTGGACCGATCCTACCTGCCCATCACTCGCTACTCCATCAACCAGAGTGACGGAGTCACCGCCATCTCCAACTACCTCCGCGATCGTACGATGCGCGTCTTCGATGTCAATAAAGAGATCGAAGTAATCTATAACTCGGTAAATTGCGATGTGTATTGCAGGTGTAAAAACTCATCCGAGCTGCGCGTCGAGTATGCTCCCAAGGATGAGCGATTGCTCGTACACCTCTCCAACTTTCGTCCGGTAAAGCGAGTTACCGATGTGATCGAGATTTTTGATCGGGTGCGCAAGCAAATCCCCTCAAAGCTATTGTTGATCGGGGACGGTCCGGACCGTTCCGTGGCGGAATGGCTGGCCGTGCAAAAAGGAATTCACGAAGACGTACTCTTTCTCGGCAAGCAGGATCAGGTGGAGGAAAAGCTGGGGGTCTGCGACATTCTTCTGATGCCGAGCGAGCTGGAATCTTTTGGCCTGGCGGCGCTCGAAGCCATGGCGTGTGAGGTGGTGCCCATCGCAACCCGTACCGGCGGCGTACCAGAAGTGATCGAACACGGTACCAGCGGCTATCTCGCCGACGTGGGCGACGTGGATACGATGGCACGCTACGCCATCGAACTTCTCAGTGACGAAAGTGCGTTGCGCGCTATGGGCAAGGCGGCGCGCGCCGTCGCACAGGCCCGCTTCTGCTCCAGCAGAATCGTTCCCCAGTACGAAGCCTTTTACCGGCGGGTCGTGGAGCGCTCTTCGTAAAAGCCCGCCGGTACGGCACCCGCTGCCTGCAGCAACGGCAACCGTATCCGCACCAGTGTTCCCTTCCCTTCATGGCTATCGATCGTCATCCGCGCCGTATCGCCATACAAAACCTGGAGCCGCTCGGAAATATTAGCCATGCCGATTCCCGTTCCTCGCGCACTTCCGGCATCCGGCATCTGGGTTGCCGCCATTCCAACCCCGTCGTCCTCTACCTCAATCACCAAACCCGAGTCAGACAAGCGACTACGCAGGTGGATGCTGCCGCCTTCCACTTTCGACGCCAGGCCGTGCTTGATTGAGTTCTCGACCAGCGGCTGTAAGAGCATGCTGGGAACCATCAGGTCCAGCGAGTCTGCCGCGAGTTCCTTCACCACGCGGAGCTTATCGTTTCCAAACCGCACCACTTCGATATCGAGATAGTTGTCGATGAATTCCACTTCTTCGCGCAGCGGAACGAAGGACTCCGTGTTGTTGAGTAAACGCCGCAGGATGGTGGCCAGTTTGGAAATGACTTCGCGCGCGGTGTCGGGATCAAAGCGCACCAAAGAAGAAATCGAATTCAGAGTATTGAAAAGAAAATGGGGATTGATCTGGTTCTGCAAAGCCTCCATGCGAGCGTGCAAGAGCAGCCGCTCCTGTTCTTCCAGCTTGATCTGGATGCGTACGCTGTTAAAAATCTTGAGCTCAATCCCGATGGCAGTCACCGAAGCGGCGTAGATTGCACCCCACACCCAAAAATTGTCGGGGCTCTCGAGGCTGGTGGCGGAATGAGGAAAATATCGCGCCAGCTCCGTTTGCACAAACCGTAACCCCACAACCGTGCAGAAGAACATGACCTGCCAGTCGAACAGTCGCGGACGCGGAAGATTGCGCCGAATCAAACGAAAGATGCTTTGATCGATGAAAGGAGAAAAGGACCAGATATCATCCTTGTCAGCGGCCATGGTACGCAGCTGGCCGGAGATAAAACCACAAAGCACTCCGAATGGCATAGCCGCCCACTCGCCATGAAGCATCGCAGGGATACCCATCAAGGCGCCGCCGAGAGTGCCAGCCCAGCGTCCTCCAATCACACCCAGCAGGAGCGCGGTTTCAAAACTCAGATCTCCGGCAAGGAAACTCTTCGCCGAAAATCGAATCCACACGCCGATCATGATCGGCAGCGCCATCCACAACACCAGGTAGACCTTCTGCGGAAATGTGCGATCCTCGCGAAACAGAAGGGACTTAAATTCCTTGGAACGCACCAAACTGCTGGACACGGCAGCAGCCACGCCCAGCTTCACCAGAAGATTGATCCAAATCAGCCGCGGTTCCATGAAGTATCAGGCGAGCCAAGATTGCCCGCGAGAAAACTGTAGCACGAAGCAGACGAATGACCAGAACCAGAAAGGATCCCATCGACTTTGAACTCCGCTGACATCCGGTCGTGATCAGTCTTGCAGTTTGCCGGACCACGGACGTAATATTCTCATCCTGAAAGGACGGACACCATGATCTTAGGCATGTCTACATCGACATTCACCATCGTGCATGTGTTGTTGAGCCTGGTGGGCATCGGCTCGGGACTTCTGGTCGTGTACGGTCTGCTTCTCGGAAAACGCTTCGACGGTGCGACTGCGATTTTTCTGGCAACCACCGTGTTAACCAGCCTGACTGGGTTTTTATTTCCAGTCGAGCATCTTTTGCCGTCGCATGTGCTGGGCGTCATCTCGCTGGTGGCGCTCGCAGTTGCGATCCTCGCCCGCTATCCTCTCCACCTGGCCGGCGCCTGGCGGCGGATCTACGTGATATGCGCCGTGCTTGCCCTGTATCTGAATGTCTTCGTTTTAGTGGCCCAGATTTTTATGAAGGTGCCGGCTGTGCACGCGTTGGCTCCGACGCAGAAAGAACCACCGTTCCTGATCGTTCAACTGGTCGTCATGGTAATTTTCGTCGTGCTGGGGATTCTGGCGGCGAAGAAGTTTCGCCTTGCTCCGGTCGCCACCGCGCCCTCTTGGACGAGTTCTAAGGCGTCTTGAAGCCACGGTTCAGTAGCCTTTTTGCTTGTCGACGATAGACAATAACGGCTCGCGTGCCAGATAGCGTCGCAGATTTTCCGAGAACAGTGCGTAGTGGCGTTGCCAGAGCTTCTCCGTGAGCCCGGCAGTGTGCGGGGTAATGAGCAGGTTTTCTAGATCCCACAGCGGAGACTCGGCGGGAAGCGGCTCCTGCTCGAAGACATCGAGCGCCGCGCCCGCAATGCGGCGGTTGCGTAGCGCGTCGGCAAGCGCCATCTCATCCACTTGCGCACCGCGGCCCACATTGATTAGATAAGCATCCGGCCGCATGGCGGCCAGGCGATCGGCATTCATTAATCCGCGCGTTGCCTGGGTGAGCGGTGCGGCCATAACAACGTAATCGGAGGCAGACAGCAACTCTTCGATCTGAGTGGAACCGTAGACTGCCGCGACGCCTTCGGGATTTTTTTTCTCCAAATGCTCCCGCACCGCGATGACCCGCATCCCTAGAGCTGATGCCATGCGGGCCACGTTTCGCCCAATGCTGCCGAGGCCGATCAGTCCCAGCGTGGCGCCCGCGACCTCGCGCGGCCGGGGGGCGTCGTTCCAGATTGCATCCTGCCCCCAGGTGCGTTTCTGCTGCAGACGCGCCGCTTGTGGAATCTTCTTGGCCAGCGCAAAGATCAGCGCGATCACGTGCTCCGCAACCACCGGACCATGCACCTCGTGAGCGTTGGTTAGAATTACATCGCTCTTTACCATCGCGGGAAAGAGCAACTGGTGTACTGCGGCGGTAGGCGCGTGAATCCAGCACAGCGCGTGCGCCAATCGGAACTGCTCGGGACGGATAGAGAAACTAAGAATGATTTCGGCGTTTTGAAGATCATCCTCGATGCCGGCGTAGCTCCCTCTATGCACCATTTGGATCTGAGGAAAGTCTGCCTGCAGTTTTTCCAGGAACCACGCGGGCACGTTCCAAAGGTCAAAGCGGTGATGGACGACAATCAGAAGTTTCATCGCATTAAGTTTTTTGATTGTCCTTGAGGAAAGCGCGCAGATCCGTTCCCGTCATTTCTTTCGGCTCATCGACGCCGAGCATTCCAAGCATGGTCGGCGAGATATCCCGCAGCGAGCCATTGGGCTTCAGCGTGAATCGCTTGGAATCTTCCGCAACCACGATGAACGGCACAGGGTTCGTGGTATGCGCCGTGTGCGGACCACCGGTCGCGGGGTCAATCATCATTTCGGCATTGCCGTGATCGGCGGTGATCACCATGGCGCCGCCTTTGGCACGCACCGCGGCCTCGATCCGAGCCAGGCAGGCGTCCACGGTTTCGACGGCCTTTATCGTGGGCTCAATTTTGCCGGAATGTCCGACCATGTCCGCGTTTGCGAAGTTGACGATAATTACGTCAAACGTCCCGTCTTCCGTGGCCTTTACGACGGCATCGGCAACGCCGGCGGCGCTCATCTCCGGCTTCAGATCGTAAGTGGCAACCTTCGGCGATTGCACCATTACGCGCTCTTCGCCGGGAAATGGCTGCTCCACGCCGCCGTTGAAGAAGTAGGTGACGTGCGCGTATTTTTCGGTCTCGGCCACGCGCAGGTTGCGCATGTTAAGACCGCCCATCACGTTGGCCAAAATGTTGGCCATTGATTCTGGCGGAATGACAACCGGCAAGCTGAAATTCTTGTCGTACTGCGTCATGCAGACGTAGTGAAGATTTTTCGGAACGCGATCACACGGAATTGTCGCGTCGAGATCGGCCGCGCCCGGCAGATCGCTGCCGCCCTTCGCATTCAACCCGCTGTTGCGCGCCAGCGTGCGCGTGATCTGGCGGACGCGATCGGAGCGGAAGTTAAAGCAGATACAGGCATCGTCATCGCGAATGGTCGCCAGCGGCTGGCCGTTCTTGTCGGTGCACACAAACGGAATTACGAACTCATCGGTGACGCCCTTGTTGTAGGAATCCTTCATTCCCTGAATGGGGTCGGCGCACTTGCCGCCTTCCGCATCGCCGAAGACCATCGCGTTGTAAGCCTTGGCGATGCGCTCCCACCGCCGGTCGCGATCCATCGCATAGTAACGTCCATTCACCGTGGCAATCTTGCCGGAGTTATACTCGCGCATCTTCTGCTGCAGTTGTTCGAGATAGCCGGCGCCGTTGGTGGGCAGCGTGTCGCGGCCGTCCATGAAGGCGTGCACGAAGACGCGATCCACACCATTCTGCTTCGCCATCTTGAGCAGCGCATAGAGATGGGCTTGCTGCGAGTGCACGCCGCCATCGGAGACCAGTCCGAAAAGATGCAGTCTGCGTTCGCCCACGAGTGCGTGTTTCATTGCCGCGAGCAGCACGGGATGCGAGAAGAACTCTCCGTTCTGGATCATCAGATCGATGCGGGTTATGTCCATGTGAACGATGCGGCCTGCGCCGATGTTGAGATGTCCGACCTCGCTGTTGCCCATCTGTCCCTCGGGCAGGCCAACGAAAGGCCCGCTGGTGTGAATCAGCGTGTTGGGATACTCGCGGAGCAACCGGTCGTAAGTAGGCTTACGCGCGAGCGCGATGGCGTTAGCTTTGGTCTCGGCGCGGTATCCCCAGCCGTCGAGGATGATGAGGATGAGTGGTTTGGGTCTAGGCATTTTGTGGAGAATGCTCCCTTGCATGAGGTTTGAAAAGGAGAATACAAGTGAACCTACCAGATTACCCGGATGGGATACTGCTTGAACATAGGGTCAGCGGTGACGATCGGCCAGTCTTCTTCCATGCTCTGCGCAATCAACATGCGATCGAACGGGTCGCGATGATGGGGGGGGAGGCGATCGAGAGCGAGCAGGTGATCAAGGGTGATTGGGAGATGCTCAATCCTGTTTTCCGCCAATTTGCGCAGCACGTATGGACCGGCAGGCCGAGGGAAAGGCAACTTGCCCGACTGTACCTTGATAAGAATCTCCCAGATACTTGCCATGCTCAGCGAAAGATCGGCGGGCCCGGCAAAAATGTCGCGCGCACGACGCGACATCCTCGCATCGCCAGCAAGCGCCCACAAGAACGCGTGCGTGTCGAGGAGGGCTTTCATTTCGGAAAAAGAGGTCCGTTGTAGAACAGGTCCTCAATTTCAGGATCGGGATCATTGAAGTCGTCCGGAACCGTGAAGTCGCCTTTGGCGCTGCCGAAGACCCTCTTCTTGGGCATCTTTTTCAGGGGCACTAACTTAGCAACTGGAGTCCCCGCCTTGGCGATGATGATCTCTTCTCCCAAGGCTACTCGCTCAAGCAGGCGGGAGAAGTGGGTTTTGGCTTCGTGGATGTTGACTTCCATCGGTTCACTATAGACTAAGCCGTGGACTAAGTCAAATGCTCTTTCAGCGTAATCCATTCACAATAGCAATCATCATCGTCGGATGATGAACCACCCACGCCAGACTAAGGGCTAAAGCGATTGACGCGTTCAGGTTTGCGACGAGTACCCAAGCGGCTCGCCCTTTCACAGATTTTTTCATAACTACGCGAAATAACACCCAGTCGAGCAAAACTGCTTCGGCTCCCATCGTCACTGCGACCAGCGGCACGCTGAGGTTTGCATTTGCTGTATGCGCCAAATTAATCAGGATAAAAGCGCAGGATAATGGCGAGATTGGAAACCAAGTATTAAAAGCGGACGACACGACGCTCGCTAGCAGCGCAAAACTGCTATTTTTAGCCGTCGAACTAACCCCGAGTCGCCAGGCGAGGACAGCCTTGATCGGAATTCCTCCAGTAAAATATATCCAGAAGAATAGAACGTGGTGCAGCTTTCAAAGTATCGTCCAATCGACGCCTGAAAATGTCATCGGTCCTAATAGACACCGTTGCAGCGGAACAGGGCCATGCTTGCAAAAAACAGGCTTATCCCTTGTAATTCAGCGCCTTCAGCCCCAAAAACCTCGCTGAATCCGCCAATTCCTGCTCAATCCGCAGCAACTGGTTGTACTTGCAGATGCGGTCGGTGCGCGAGGCTGATCCAGTCTTAATCTGGCCTGCCCCTGTAGCCACGGCAAAGTCCGCGATGAACGTGTCTTCGGTTTCGCCGGAGCGATGCGAGATAACAGATGTGTAACCGTTGCGGCGCCCAAGGTCGATCGCATCCAGAGTTTCGCTGACCGTGCCGATCTGGTTCAGCTTGATCAAGATGGAGTTGGCGATCCCCTTTTCGATGCCCTCGCCGAAGATCTGAATGTTGGTGACAAAGATGTCGTCGCCCACGAGTTGAATCTTGCTGCCCAGCTCTTTGGTCAACGTCTGCCAGCCATCCCAGTCGTCCTCGGAGAGTCCGTCTTCGAGCGAAACGATGGGATAGTCGTTCACCCACTTGGCATAGAACTTCACCATGTCGTCCGAACTCTTGGCGGATTTGTCCGATTTCTTGAAGACGTATTTGCCGTCCTGATAGAACTCGCTAGCCGCGGGATCGAGGGCGATGGCGATTTCTTCTCCGGGCTTGTAACCAGCTTGCTGAATCGCTTCCAGGACAACTTCGATGGCTTCGACATTCGACTTTACGGACGGCGCAAATCCGCCTTCGTCGCCAACGGCGGTGTTATAACCGCGTTTTTTCAGCACTCCCTTGAGTGTATGGAAAACTTCCACTCCCCAGCGCAATGCTTCAGAAAACGAAGGCGCGCCCACCGGCATCACCATGAATTCCTGGAAGTCGACATTGTTGTCGGCGTGCGCTCCGCCGTTGAGGATGTTCATCATGGGCGTGGGCAAAATATTGGCGCCTGCGCCGCCGAGATAGCGGTAGAGCGGCAAACCAAACTCCGCGGCAGCTGCGCGGGCCGCGGCCATGGAGACCGCAAGAATTGCGTTTGCTCCCAAACGAGCCTTGGTCTCGGTGCCATCGAGTTCTATCATCTTCTGATCGAGCGCGCGCTGATCGGCGGCGTCCCAGTTGGCCAGGGCATCCGCGATCTCGCCGTTGACGTTCTCGACTGCCTTGAGAACGCCTTTGCCGAGAAAACGCGCGGTGTCGCCGTCGCGCAGTTCAACGGCTTCATGCTCACCAGTCGATGCCCCGCTGGGAACGATGGCTCGTCCCATAACGCCGCTCGCCAGATGAACTTCCGCTTCCACAGTAGGATTGCCGCGCGAATCCAGCACTTCGCGTCCAATGATTGCGCCTATATTCGTCATGAAATCCTTTCCGTCCTTCCGCTCTGCAATGGATTTAGTGTCGTCGTCGACCGCCACTCCGGGCCCGCTTGAGTTCAAACTGAGGCGGCGTCCCGTCAGGTAGCCGATGCCCTGATAAGTCTTTCCCATGAAGTCGTATTGAAACTCACGATTATATCGGATGGAAGATCACAGAAATGTGACAGCCCTCACGCCGGTCGATCGACATTGGCCGAATTGGAATTGGAGCATTCCAGACCCTTATCTTCGCTGGTTCCCCGATTCCGCCGCATATTGTCCCAGTCAGCTGTCTAGTCTAGAGTCGAAGCAACAATTGAAAGATTTACGGGTTGTAAGATAAGACCTGTGGAGGAGTTATGAAGAAGTGGACAGTTCTACCCTGCACCCTGCTACTGGCGGCGATGGCAGCGGCCCAGGCCAGCGCGCCGATACCAGCCGGCACGGGCTTGATGGTCAAATTGGAAACCACGCTTGCCACTTTCAGCAACAAGGCCGGTGATCCTTTCCAGGCACGGTTAACGCAGGCGGTGGTGCTCGGCGGCAAGAGTGTAATTCCTGCCGGAGCGATGGTCGAAGGCCGCGTCACCAAGGTGGCGGAACCCCGCCGCATCTCGGGCAAGCCGACGATCGGAATTCTGGCGGAATCGCTGGTGCTGCCTACCGGTGAGCGTTTGTTCCTGGATGCAACACTGGTGGACACCGATATTCGGGGTACGGATGTAAACCAGGAAGGCGAGTTCAAAGGATCGGGTCACGACCGCCGCGACGAGATGGAAACCGGCGGCGGCACAGCCGGAGGCATGCTGATTGGCGGTCTCGTCGGCGGTCCGCCGGGAATTCTGATCGGCGGAGTGGTTGGCGCGGGCTCGACCGGCGCGCACTGGCTGAGTAAGCATCGCTCGGCCACGCTGCCCGCGGGAACTACGCTGACACTCGAACTGAACCGTCCGCTGGCGATGACTGCGGCTGTGGCGAACGCTGGGCAGTAAGAGCGTCCTTTACTTCTAGCCATAAATATGGCAGGCTTCTGATGTGAGAACCACGGTTGACATTCCGGATCCCTTGTATCGTGAACTCAAAGGCAAAGCGGCCAGCGAGGGACGATCAGTCAAAGAATTAATCCTGCGCAGTGTCGAGCAAGAGTTGAAGAGCCATCGCAGCCGCGCGAAGGGCCGCGTTTCACTACCCATCGTTCGCTCGAAGCGGCCCGGATCGCTGGATTTGGACAATGCCAAGATTTTCGAGATCATTCCTTTTCCCTGATGTAAATGTCTGGATTGCTCTAACTTATGGCGGGCACATACATCATAGGGTTGCGCGAGCCTGGTTCGAAGAAGTCGATATGGAAGAGCGGGTTTGCTTCTGCCGCTTCACGCAACTCAGCTTGCTGCGGCTGCTCACAACCCAAGCCATCATGGGGACGGATGAAGTGATGACTCAGGCCCAAGCCTGGCAAGCGTTTGATCTCTGGCTAACCGATCGTCGGGTACTGTTTCTAGAGGAACCGCCTAATCTTGACGGCCTCTTCCGTTCTTTTTCCCGCCAACATTCCCCTAGTCCGAAGACTTGGGCCGACTCCTACCTTGCGGCCTTTGCTGCAATCTCAGGTTTTCGTTTTGTGACCTTCGACCGCGGGTTTCATGGAAAGATTAAGCAGCTTCTGATCCTCCAGCCCTGACTCGTCCGCAGAGCAGCTACATCCCCGCTGCCAGTTCCCATTCGCTCACCAACTGCAGTTCGATCCAGCCTTCCACGGGCAGCGCATCCACGGGCAAGCGGTTAGACCAAAGACTGAAACGCAGCCGAAGCCGGCTGGTCGGCGCAATGCCGGGAGCGCCCGGTTTGGACCAGTTCGCCGTTCCACTGCCTGTCCCGGGATTCACCGAAACTGGCCTGGCCAGTAGCCAACTGAGAGGAAGCCGGAATTCAAAGTTGCGCAACAGGGCGGCCTTCGCGGTCTCGTCAGTCTTACTCGACGAAGCGGACGACGATTCCTCCCGCCCCTCAACTTTCCACTCCGTTAACTGGCGGTCCCGCACGGTGGCATCGAGCCGCAGAGTCCGCCTGGGACGCGCTTCTCCGCTCGCCCAAGATTCCAGATTCACCACCAGATCAAAGGCCATCTCCGGCACCGGACCGGCAAAATCCAACCGCCCGTAAACAAACGTGCCGTCGATCCCCGCATATACGGAATCCAGCAGAAACTGTTTTCCGTGCATGGCACCGGCGCGCTGATCGGCGGTAAAGATAGCCGCTCCCATCCATTCGAAGTAGCGCACCTTGTCGCCCAGCACGCGGGGATGAATGTAAGCGCTCTGCGGAGTGAACGCCGGACGCACTTCCCCACCTGTGATCGGCTGGGTCAAATAGTCTGGCGGCGTGGCTCCCAATGCCTGGTAGATGTTCGAAAGATGCTTGCGGTAAAGCTCGTCAAAGTCGCGGTCATTGGCGGAGTGATGCTCGGGGCCATACCACCAGTTCCAGTCGCTGCCCTCGGCAATCATGATTTCTTCAAAAGCCAGTTTTCGTTGTGCCTCGCTGGCCCGGGCCGAATGCTGCGCGTAAAACTCGCGCGCGTGGTGCAGGTAATCCCAGGCACGATTATCTTCCGGAGCCCCGATCCAGACATTGAAGTTTGCGTTGATCCACGATCCCGGCACCAGAGACTTCAAAGATGACACGTTGCGATGGCGCGAAATCGCCTCTGAGACCGTGACCGCCTCAAGACTGCCTTCGTGCTGCAGCGCATCGTAAAATCGCCGCAGAAATTCCCGTCCGGATTTCGGATAATACTCCCAGGCATTCTCTCCGTCGAGGATCACTGACACCACAGCGTCCCGCCCTTGCGCCAGCACTGATTGGGCCGCATCCTTGATGTTGCGCAGAAGGTGCGCCGCCGCATCCGCGGGATCCATGCCCGAGTAAACAAAGCCGATCATGTCGGAAATGGTGTGGTCGCGAAACACCATGTGCATTTCGGCCTGAGCGTTCTCATAATGATGAATGTCGTAAAGCCGTTCCGCTAGATGCGGGGGCAGCCGCCCGTTACCGTCGCGCTGAAAGAAAACTCCTGTACTGCGGCCGAGCACACCTTCGTCGGTGGCCATCCACTTGACGCCGAGGCTGTGGGCAATCGCCAGCGCCTCTTCCGATACGCTGCCTTCCGATGGCCAGACGCCGCGCGGACGCACTCCGAATACTTCCTGGTGAAGGTCGAGGGCGCGCACCAATTGTTCACGAGCGTCTTCCGGGTGACGAAATCGATTCTGCGGCAAAGGCAGCCCCGGCGACGAAGCGACTCCCGCATTGGTGTCGCAAACCAGAGGGAGAATCGGATGATAGAATGGCGTCGCGGAAATTTCGATCGATCCATTCTTAGCCGCGCTCGCGTACGCTGGCAGAACTTTCCCCAGCAGTTCGCGCTCGCGCGCGATTACAAAACTCTGATCTTCAAGTGAGTAATTACGCTCCTTCTTGATCAGTGCGGCAATGTCTTTGTCTTCCAGAAAGAACTCGTCAAACCACGCAATCTGCGACAGCACCTGCAGGTCGGTGAAATCCCGCGGCTGAAAATATTTCTCCGCCTTCTCGGCCGATTGCCCATGCTCCCGGTAGCGCTCCCACAGCTCCCGGTAGCGCGGATAACGGCCAATCACGTTCGCGATGTTCGCCTGAAACAAATATTGCAGGGCAAAGTGCCGCTCCTTCACAGTCAAATCCTTGGCCGGCCGGGTGGCGACATTCAGAAACGGATCCTGCGCTGTCCCCGCAACGTAATCCTGAATCTGGGTGATCAGCGACGGCACCAGATTAAAGTTCTGATGAACATCGGGAAACTCGTCGAGCAGCTTCACCATGCCGTAATAATCCTTGAGGGCATGCAGGCGCACCCAGGGCAGGCGATATTCGCCGGTCACCAAGTCCTTGTAGAAAGGCTGATGCTGGTGCCAGAGAAGAATCAGACGCAGGGCGGGCATGGCTGGAAAAGTAAGTCTAGCATGGGAATTCGCCCATACTGGCGCACGGAGGAGCGTGGCGGCGAGTTCGCCACAATTGCGAAGCTGGTATTTCATTCGGTTGGCATACAGCAGTCTCTGTATGTGGCCGTTGGCATCTTCCGGTACACTAAGGACTCGGAAAATGCCAGAAATTCCCATTCCCGCCGCTTTTGACCGCCCGACTCTGCTCTCCGATCAGGATCTCTACCTGTTCAACGAGGGCAGCAATTACCGCATGCATGAGACCATGGGCGCTCACCTCGTCACTCGCGACCAGAAAGCCGGCGCCATGTTCAGCGTCTGGGCGCCGAATGCGCGATTGGTCTCGGTGATCGGCAGCTTCAACTCGTGGGGTGCGCGCAGCAACTTGCTGGAGCGTCGCGGCGACTCCGGCATCTGGGAAGGATTTATTCCCGGAGTAAGCAAAGGCGCACTCTATAAATTTCATATCGAGTCGAATCGCCACAGCTACCACGTCGATAAAGCTGACCCCATCGGCCTACTGCACGAAAAGCCTCCGCGCACCGCTTCCGTGGTGTGGGACCTCGACAACCAGTGGGGCGATCACGACTGGATGGAGACGCGTATGGGACGCAACTCGCTGCGTGCCCCGCAATCCATCTACGAGGTCCACCTCGGCTCCTGGATGCGGGTTCCCGAGGAGCACAATCGTCCACTCACCTACCGCGAAACCGCACCGCGACTCGCCGAATATGTCGAGCGGATGGGCTTTACCCACGTCGAATTTCTGCCGGTGATGGAGCATCCCTTCTACGGCTCCTGGGGATATCAGACCACCGGTTATTTCGCCCCCACATCGCGCTACGGCACGCCGCAGGATTTCATGTACCTCGTCGACTACCTGCACCAGCACGGCATTGCCGTCATCCTGGATTGGGTTCCTTCGCACTTCCCTTCCGACGCCCACGGCCTGGCGTACTTCGATGGCACGCATCTCTACGAGCACGCGGATTCGCGGCAGGGTTTCCATCCCGACTGGAAGACGCACATCTTCAACTACGGACGCACCGAGGTGCGCAGCTTTCTGATGTCGAGCGCGATGTTCTGGCTCGACAAATACCACATCGACGGGCTTCGCGTGGATGCGGTCGCATCCATGCTTTATCTGGATTATTCGCGAAACGCCGGCGAATGGATTCCCAACAAATTCGGGGGACGCGAAAATCTGGAAGCCATCGACTTCCTCCGACGCTTCAATCAAGAAGTCTACAAAGAACACCCCGATATCCAGACCACGGCGGAAGAATCCACTTCCTGGCCCATGGTTTCGCGGCCGGTCTATCTCGGCGGCCTCGGCTTTGGCATGAAATGGGACATGGGATGGATGCACGACACACTCGAGTATTTCAAGCAGGACCCCATCCACCGCAAGTACCATCACAGCAAGCTGACTTTCCGCATGCTGTATTCGTTCCAGGAAAACTTCGTGCTGCCGCTGTCGCACGATGAAGTCGTCCACGGCAAGGGATCGCTCATCGGCAAGATGCCCGGCGACGAGAAGCAGCGCTTCGCCAACCTGCGGCTTTTGTTTGCGTATATGTACGCCCAACCCGGAAAGAAACTGATGTTCATGGGTGACGAGTTCGGCCAGGTTCGCGAGTGGGCGCATGACACCAGCCTGGAGTGGCACGTCCTTCAATATGCAACTCACAGTGGCCTTCAGGAGTGGGTGGGCCAGCTAAACCGGGTTTACCGCTCTGAACCCGCGCTGCACGTGCTCGATAACAATGCGGCCGGTTTCGAGTGGGTGGATTGCAACGACAACCTCACCAGCACAATTTCATTGCTGCGCAAAAGCGAGAACCCGAACGACACCGTGCTGATCGTCTGCAACTTCACTCCAATCACCCGCGTCGGCTACCGCATCGGCGTCCCCACCGGCGGCTACTGGCGGGAGTTACTGAACAGCGACGCTCACGAATACAACGGCACGGGCGTCGGGAACATGGGCTGCGTTCATGCCGAAGAGGTGCCGGAGCATGGGCGTCCGTTTTCGCTAAAACTGACTTTGCCGCCTCTGGGGGCGCTATTCCTGAAAGCAGGATCGTAGCGCCGCCGTCTCGGCGGCTGTCGTCCCAGGCTTTCAGATCCTGCGCTCTCTAAGAAATGTGCGTGCCCCGTCCTTGTCCCTCCGGTTTTTGGAGGGACAGAGCCTGCCCTGAGCGAAGTCGAAGGGGCGGGGATTTTGACGTACTTACCGCCTACCGTTCCCCTCAGATTGTCTATTTTCGGACGCCGCCTCTCGTCGAACTTCCGCAACAGCCTCCTCGACATCACTTTCTGTGATTCCCAGCTTCGCTATTCGGTCTCGTACCTCATCCGCTGTGGTTCTCAACCCTTGTCTGACGTTGATCTGCTCTTCCCATTCCTTGCTCATTTGCAACGATTTTACGCTTCGAGACCGTGACTTCCCTACAAACTGGACGCGGCTCGGGTGACCCCCCTTCGTTCTTTAGAGGGGTGGGATTCCATGATCCCTTCGCGTTGGCGATGTTTTTCCCACACCCCGCACCCTCCCCGATGTGACATCCAACCTTCCCCCGCCTATTACACTGAAAGGAATATGAATCCTAGCTCTATTAGCGCCGAGAGAATCATCCCTGACCATTCCGCGATCAAACTGTCTACCGTAAAGGCCCTGTTTGCAATATTTTGCCGG
>PKVZ01000169.1 GCA_003131635.1 Acidobacteriaceae bacterium | reverse complement strand
TTGTCCAGCCGGGCACATGGTTGACAGTTTAGACCGGGGACATAGTTGACACTTTTTGGTCCGGGTTATGGGGATGGGGTGCAGGGGAAGGGGGCGGTTCCCCTTCCCCTGCATCGGCTTTGTAGAAGCCTGCCGCTGGCAGTCGATGAACCGTTCGGGTTCGACTGTCGAAGCGGCCCAAGGGAAACGCGGCGAAGTAAATCGTGTACCAGCGATCGTCGATGGGTTCCAGTCCGATGCGTTCACCCCTGAGGGTCTCGCTGACAAACACGTCGTGATGTTTCCACGAGAACTGTCCGTCAGCGAACACGCGCCGCACCGTCATCGAGCTGTCGTATTCCGGTTCGCACACGCGCACCGGATAGGGCCGCGATGATGCCGTGTAACAACTTTCTGGAGTTCGCATCGTGAGCGCTTCGTGCGGACGTTGTTGGTTGTACTCCCGGCGGAACTGATCGAAGCGGCGCTGCTGTGCTCGTCGGTTGGCGGCCATCGGATTCATGGTCTCTTGCTGCAGTGTCAGATGCATGCGTTCGTGCCGTCCATTCTGCTCCGGGTGCGCCGGCTGGATGCGTTCGGGTACGATGCCCAGTTTCATCCACCACAGCGCCAGCCGGGATAATCCCGCAATGGCGCGGGAAGCAAAGGGCGCGCCGTTGTCGGTGCGCATCGCCTCCGGCAGGCCGTACTCCCGAAATGCGGCCTCGAAGATGGCTTGTACTCGCGCCGTGTCCATCTTCTCGACCGCCTGGCAGCGCAGCAGATAGCGCGTGCAGGCATCGCTGATGGTCAACGGATCGATGCGCTCGCCATTCTGCGTGCGGCTCCAGCCCTTGAAATCGCCGCACCACACCCGGTTGGGTGCGCTGGCCGAGGCGAACGGTGTCGTATACGGATCCATCCGGCGCCGCTTCTTACGCGCAATCACCAGCCCCTCGCGGCTCAGAAGTTCGCCGATGGTGCTCACTGCCGGCCACCTTATTTCCGGCCGCTCCCGTTCCAGAACCACCTTCAGCTTGCGCGGTCCCCAACGCATATGTGCCTGCCGCAGTGCCACGATCTGCTGCTCGGTCTCGCCCGACGTCTGATGGGGATGACCATGCGGCGCACGGCTCCGCATCTCCAAACCCTTCCAGCCCTCGCGCTGATACCGCGCCAACGTGTTGTATCCCGCCTGACGCGAGATGCCGTGCCGGCCACACAGTTCGGTCATCGTCCACTCCCCCGACAACCACTCCTCTACAAACAACCTGCGCTTCTCCACCACTCCGCTCACTTTCCAAGGCATGCTCCTTTGTAAGCTGCCTTCGGTGAACGGACCAATCTGTCAACCATGTGCCCGGTCTGTTTTGTCCACTATGTCCCCGGTCCGGACCATCTCCTAACCCAGGGCTTGCGCCCTGGGTGCATTCTGTCGCCGCATCGCGGCTTGCTGCTGGCCGTACCATATAATTCTGGGCAATGACCTTCCAACAGTTGCTGGATGGAGCGGAAGTCCTCGCGCAAAGCGGGGACCCGGGTGTGAGTGGTGTGGAATATGACTCGCGGCGGGTAAAGCCGGGGGTTGTGTTCGTGGCCATGCGCGGTGAAACCAGCGACGGCAATCGGTTTATCGATCAGGCGATTCACGCCGGAGCGGTAGCGGTGGTAACGGATTCGGCGGAGGAGAAGCAGCGTCCAAGTGTGGGCTGGGCAGTGGTTCCGAACGGACGGCGGGCGCTGGCGCGGGTGAGTGCGAATTTTTATAAGAAGCCGGCGGAGCGGATCGCGGTCACGGGAATCACGGGGACGAATGGAAAGAGCACGACGGCGTTCCTGGTGGAATCGATACTGACGGCAGCGGGGCGAAAGAGCGCCCTGATTGGAACGATTGAGTATCACGTTGCGGGAAGGATTTTGCCGGCGCCGCATACCACGCCGGAGGCGCTGGAGCTAAATCGCATTTTCAGTGAGGCGCTGGGGCAAGGAGCGACGGATGCGGTGATGGAGGTTTCGTCGCACGCGCTGGCACAAGAGCGCGTCTACGGCGTGCCGTTTGACGTGGCAGTTTTTACGAACCTGACTCGCGACCATCTCGATTATCACAAGACAATGGAAGAATATTTCGCAGCCAAGCGGGTGCTGTTTGAAGGATGTGGCACGGATGCGCCGCGAGCGGTGGTGACGAATGTAGACGATGAGTACGGTGCGAAACTAGCCGAATTCAGCCGAAAGAAAAGTTCGGTGGTGCTGAAGTATGGATGGGAGCGCGGTGACCTGCACGCGGAGAAAGTGGAGATCACTACACGGGGGACACGCTTCGATCTGGTGACGCCGGAAGGGAAGATCGCGGTATTCTCGGCGCTGATTGGGCGCGTAAATGTATACAACATTCTGGCGGCGGCGGGAGCGTGCCTGGCGCGTGGGTGTAAGAGCAATGCAATCGCTGAAGGGATCGGCAAGCTGGCGTCGGTTCCGGGAAGGTTTGAGCGAGTGGATTGCGGACAGCCGTTCACGGTAGTGGTGGACTACGCACATACGGATGACGCGTTGCGGAATCTGACGGCGCTGGCGCGGGAGTTGGTTTCAGGAGCGAAGGGACGAGTGCTTACTGTGTTTGGATGTGGCGGGGATCGGGATCGAAAGAAGCGTCCGCTGATGGGCGAGGCGGCGGGCAGGGGCAGCGATTTCGTGATGCTGACGTCGGATAATCCCAGGAGCGAAGATCCGCTGGCGATTATGAACGATGCCGTGGTGGGGCTGCAGAAAACTGGCGTGAAATACAGTGTGGAGGCTGACCGGAGGAAAGCGGTTGCGCTGGCAATTGGCGAAGCGCGACCCGGAGACATTGTGTTGCTGGCGGGGAAAGGTCACGAGAAGGTGCAGGTTACGCGGGAGGGTTCGGCTCCGTTCGATGATTTGGAAGTGGCGCGCGAAGCCCTGCGAGCGGCCGGATACGAGTGCGAGGCCATTCAGGCGGGAACGATGTAGCTCTGAGGTTGCGCCTCACGAAAGTGCGAAATGAATATTGTTAATTCCAACTCGACGCGCAGGTCCTGGTACTGGCTTACGCTGGTGCCCCTGGTCTTTGGGGCCTCGGTGGCGCTCCTGAGATACGCTGGGCAGGCCGCTATCTACAGTGCCTACTATGGCCTCTCTTCGGAGGCGTGGCGACTGAAAGAGGCTGGCCCCAAGGCGGATGTTTACTGGTGGTTTTTCGCGGGTCTTTCCGGGGCAGCGACAGTCATAGCCACAATACTTATCCGGCCCCTTAAGTCGGAGACCCTGCCTGCGGGCCTCAAGGCGATAATTCGGTTCATTTTGGCGGTTGTGCTCATTGTTGCTTCGATCGTCGTCGTGGCGTACGGATTGTCCGCAGCGGGGCCTTACTTGAAATGAAGTTGACGCTTTCCAGGATCGCTGAGTTTGTTTCCGCGGCGGGCGAGTGCGTGCCCGAAGAAGTAGCGCAGGGGTACTCGATCGACTCGAGAACCGTGGGGCCGGGACAGCTTTTCTTTGCGGTGAAGGGCGAACGCCTGGATGGGCACGACTTTGTGGAGCAGGCGCTCGAAAAAGGGGCGGCTGCGGCGGTCGTGCTTAACGATCAGTTGGGGCGCTATCCGGGCGAGACTCGATTACTGGCGGTCGAAGACACGCTGGTCGCGCTTCAGACTCTGGCGACGGCGGTGCGGAAGTTGTGGGGCAAGCCGCTGGTCGCGGTGACTGGGTCGGCGGGGAAGACGACCACGAAGGAAGCGATCGCGCATGTGCTGAGCACGCGGTTTCGGGTGCTGAAGTCGGAAGGGAATTTTAATAATCAATTTGGTTTGCCGCTGATGCTGCTGAAGCTGGAGCCGGAGCACGACGTAGCCGTGATTGAGATGGGCATGTCGCACGCCGGAGAAATTCGGGCGCTGGCGAAGATTGCGCAGCCAGAGATTGGCGTGGTTACAAATGTGGCGGCGGTGCATCTGGAATTTTTCGATTCATTGGCGGGGATTGCGCGGGCGAAATATGAGTTGGTCGAATCGCTGCCATCGAGTGGAACGGCGGTGTTAAATGCCGACGACGAATATGTCTCGCAGTTTGGGAGGGACTTCAAAGGTAAGGTGGTGATGTATGGCACGCGCGCGACTGCGGACGTGCGCGCGGAGAAGATTCAGTCGAAGGGGGCAAATGGTGCGGAGTTCGACGTGGTGATTGGAAGCGTGCGCGAACATGCCCGCTTGCCGCTGCTGGGGGAGCATAACGTGCTGAATGCACTGGCCGCGGTGGCAGTGGGGCTGGAGCGCGGGGTGAAGGCCGCGGAGGCAGTGGGAGCGCTGGCCACACTGACTCCGGCGGACAAGCGCGGACAGGTTTTTCAAGTGGATAACATCACGGCAATCAACGATTGCTACAATTCGAATCCGAAGGCGCTGGAAGCAATGGTGGATGCACTAGCCGCGATGGCCGGCCGGCGGCGTATCGTAGTCGCGGGAGAGATGCTGGAGTTGGGTCCGGCGGGCGAAGAGATGCACCGCCGGGCGGGGCGGCATATTGCGGAGAGAAAAATCGATCTGCTGATTGGGGTGCGCGGACTGGCACAGGCTATGGTTGAAGCCGCGAAGCAGGCAGGAGCTCTCGCGGAGTTTGTGACTACCCCGGAAGAAGCAGGGGAGTGGCTGGCGCGCGAGACGCGGGATGGCGACGTGGTTTTGCTGAAGGCTTCGCGCGGCGTGCAGCTGGAGAAGGCGCTGGAGACCTGGAAGACGCTGCGCGGCGGCAAGAATTGAGACTGCTGCAGGACGGAGGCTGATTGCTCTACTGGCTGTTGTTCGTGAAGCTGCAACATTATTTTCCGCCGTTCCGCATCTTCCGCTATCTGACATTTCGCACGGCGTTCGCCAGTCTTACCGCACTATTTACCGCGCTGATTGTGGGTCCGCTGGTGATCAACCGGCTGCGCGAATTCCAGATTGGACAATATATTCGGGAAGAGGGCCCGAAGGCGCATCAGAAAAAAGCCGGAACGCCAACCATGGGCGGGCTGCTGATCGCAATTGCAATAGTGGTGCCGACGCTGCTATGGGCGGACTTGAGCAACCGCTTCGTGTGGATTGCGGTGTTTGCCACGTGCGCGTTTGCGGCGATTGGATTTACCGACGATTACACGAAAACCGTACACCGCCGGAATTTGGGACTTACCGGGCTGGCGAAGTTGGGGCTGCAGGTCGCGACCAGCATTGTGATCGCATCGATGCTGATCGCCATGCAGGCCTATGGAATGTATTCGACCAAGCTGATTGTGCCGTTCCTCAAGCAGTTTCATCCCGACCTGGTGGTGCAAAGCCTGGAACGATTTCCGCATCTGTGGCCGCTGGCGTTTCTTCCTTTCATAGCTTTCGTGGCATTCGTGATCGTGGGCTCGAGCAATGCGGTGAATCTGACGGACGGGCTGGATGGACTGGCCATTGGCTGTACGGTGATTGCGGCGGGCGCGTTGACGGTGCTGACTTATGTGAGCGGGCATGCGACTTTTGCCACGTACCTGGAAATTCCGAAAATGCCGCAGGTGGGCGAATTAACGATTTTCTGTGGAGCGATGGTCGGGTCGTCGATTGGATTTTTGTGGTACAACGCGCATCCGGCGGAAGTTTTCATGGGGGATGTGGGATCGCTGGCGCTGGGCGGGGCGATTGGCACGGTCGCGGTGATCATCAAGCAGGAATTGCTGTTGCCGTTTATTGGCGGAGTGTTCGTGATCGAGGCGGTGTCGGTGATCCTGCAGGTGGGATCGTATAAGCTGCGGAAAAAGCGGATATTCAAGATGGCGCCGATCCATCATCATTTTGAGTTGATGGGCTGGTCGGAGTCGAAGATTATTGTGCGCTTCTGGATTGCGTCGCTGGTGTTTGCGTTGTTCGCGCTGACCACACTGAAATTGCGGTAAGAACGAGATCACCACAGAGGCACGGAGACACGGAGAAAACCAATACCATGTCTTTGTCTATCGAGAATGCTTAGGATTGTTCCTTGCTCTAAGTCTTCAGGAAATTTTTCTTTCTTTGCCTTGTCCGTGTCTCCGTGACGGAGCCTGCCCTGAGCGAAGCCGAAGGGTGGTGAAATGAACTTGATGGAACTCAAAGATAAACGCGTGCTGGTAGTGGGACTCGGCAAGTCGGGAGTGGCGTCGGCGCTGTTTTTGAAGGCGCACGGAGCGCGGGTTACGGTCTCCGACACGAAGAGCGGAGATGAACTGCGCAACGAGATTCCAACGCTGCTCGATCACGGAATTACGGTGGAGACTGGCGGGCACGGCGAGCGGACTTTTCGCGGGCAGGATTTAATTGTGGTCAGTCCGGGGGTTCCAGTGGATGCGCCGCTGCTGGCGCAGGCGCGCGCGTTGGGCGAGCCGGTGATCGGGGAGATTGAACTGGCGGCACAGTTTTTGCCGGGGCCGATCGTGGCGATTACGGGTTCGAACGGGAAGACGACGACGACTTCTTTGACTGGCGAGATTTTGACCGCGGGAGGATTGCCGACGCTGGTGGGCGGGAACATTGGCACTCCGGCGATTTCGCTGGCGGAGCGAGCGAAGCCGGAGACCGTGATTGTTCTGGAGGTTTCGAGTTTTCAACTGGAGACTATTGAGGCCTTCCGTCCGAAGGTTGCGGTGGTGTTGAACGTGACGCCCGATCATCTGGACCGGCATGGGACACTGGAAATTTACGTGGATGCGAAGGCGCGGATCTTCGAGAATCAGAGAGGCGAAGATTTTGCAGTGCTCAATGAGGACGATCCCACGTGCGTGACGATGGCGGGGCGGACGCGGGGGCGCGTGTTCTGGTTCAGCCGGCAGAAAGAAGTGAAGCAGGGGGCGTGGGTGCGTGACGGAAATGTTCTGTTTCGCGACGGAGAGCGGCAGCGCGAGATTATGCAGGTTTCCGAGGTCCCACTAAAGGGTGCGCACAACTTGGAAAACGTGTTGGCGGCGGTTTGCGCGGGGGCGCTGATGGGATGCGAGCCGGAGAAGATCCGGCAGGCGGTGCGCGAGTTTAAGGCGGTGGAGCATCGGCTGGAGTATGTGGCGACAATCCGGGGCGTGGATTACTACAACGACTCGAAGGCCACGAATGTGGATGCGACGATCAAGGCGCTGGAATCGTTCCCGGCGAACATTCACCTCATTCTCGGCGGCAAGGATAAGGGCAGCGACTATACGGTGCTCAACGAGTTGCTGCGGCAGCGGGTGAAGCGCGTGTACACGATTGGCGCGGCGGCGGGGAAGATCGAGTCGCAGATCAAAGGTGTTGAAGTTGTGCATGCGGAGACTCTAGAGAATGCGCTGCGCAAGGCGAATGCTGTGGCCGAGGCGGGCGATGTCGTGTTGCTGGCGCCGGCTTGCGCGAGCTTCGACCAGTTTAAGAATTATGAGCAGCGCGGGCACATGTTTAAAGAGATTGTGCGGGGGCTGGCATGAGACATTCTTACCACGGAGGCACAGAGGCACGGAGAAGGCTTGGGCGCTCATGTGCGAGGGTTCGGCGTCGCACATGATCCGATTCAGCAGAACATCCATCTCGCCATTGATGGGGAGGACCCTACAAACACTTCCACTACTCCGGCAAAGTGCTCCATTCTCTTTCCTCTTTAGTTCCCACATCCCGGCGGATCGGCATTCAGATTTTGCAGGAGTTTCTTGGCCGAGGACAGATCGGGGTTGAAGCGGAGGACGCGCAAAACGTAAGAGCGCGCGTATTTTATTTTGCCGGACTGGCAGAATGTGCGGGCCAGGTCCATCCCGATGCTGCTATCGGCGGGAGCGCGCTCAAATGCTTCTTGCCATAACTTGACGGCGCTTTGCAGATCTCCGCTCCGGGCATCAATCACTCCGAGATTGGCGGCGGCGTCGATCAATGTCGGATCCAGACCCAGCGCCTTTTGATATAGATCGCGCGCATTATCCACCGAGTCGTGATCCACCGAATCGTGATGCTCCGCAGCGTGATTCAACTCGACGTAGGCTAGTCCCGAAAGAACAGCCGGGTCATGCGGGAACTGCTTTGCCGCCTGGTGCAGTAATCGATCAGCCTGGGCATCTGCTTGCTGCGAGCCATTTGCTGCCAGCGACTGCCATGCCAGAGCGCGATCACGAACGTCATCGTCGGCTTCCTTGGAATATGGAAATGGAATCAGCCGTGGGGAAGAATCTGGAGTGGTTGATTCTTGCGACAATGAGTCCAGCAACAATTGCGGCGACAATTCTGGGCGGCGCTGGATGCGATGATCGGTGACTTCGGTGTGTGATATGTCCACGCTCAACGACGACGGCATGTGGCAGGCAGTGCAGTCGCGGCGGTCCGGGTGGTGTTTGGCGCCAAATGCGGAGCCGTGACAGGCAAGGCATTTTTCGCGGTAGTAGGCCGCGCGCTGTTCGGCGGGCGGTGAAAAGTGTGGGTCATGGCAGCTCATGCAGGACATGGCGTCGCCGGATTTTTTCTTGCAGGTGCTTTGCGCGAGGGCCTCGAATTGGCTGTTGGCGCCGAGACCTGAAGACCGGTCAGTGGCCAAAACGTAATGGCGGACAAAATCGTCGAGCAGGTCGCCGGGTTGAAACTCATAGGCATGACGGCCCCCCCGCTCGATGGCCACATTGCCTTCGAGATGACACTGCATGCAAACCGAGTCTCTCCGTTCCGGTGGAAGCTTTATGGGATTAATGATCGATGTAGTTTTTGTGCGAGCGGCATCGACGATGTGAGCTGCGCCCGGTCCGTGGCAGCGCTCACAGCCAACGCCATTCTGGGTGAAAAGGGGCGACGAGTATTTGTTCTCCGTGCCTCGGATCGGCGGCTGCATCCCGCTGGTGTGGCACTCCAGGCAACTGGCGTAGGCGGGCAAGTTCATGGGGATTTCTCGCGCGTAACCGTAGGCTGGAGCCATATCCCAAACTTTGCGGTCGGCGTACCAGTTGACGGGCGACTCGAAAAAGAAATCATCCACAGCAAACAGATAGCTGCGGCCGCGGCGGCCGGAACCGATGAAATAAAGTAATTGCCGCTTGTCGTTTATGTCTGGATCGCCGGGGCGCTGGAAACTCAGCCAGACTTTTTCGCCTTCAGTGTAAATGCGATAGTGAACGCCGGATTTGGCATGGACGAAGTCTGCAGGTTTGAGATTTTCGATTGCGGGTCCGCTGGCGTGGGCCATGGGGGTTCGGGTATAGGACTCGTAGATGGAAGCATGACAGCGGGCGCAGGCTTGGTTGCCGACATAGGGCGATGGCGAAGTGGCAGTTGAGTCCAGGTTCTTGGTGGCTGCTGCGGCCGCAGGAATTGAGGAAGCAAAGAAGAGCATCCACAGCAATGCTCGCGCAACGTGCTTTGCCTCGAACCATTTTTTCAATTCTGCTTCCTCAATAAGTTTGTCGATAAAGTTTGCGAGCGAGCTTTGCCGTCGCTACGGGACGCGCTACCCATAGTCCCTCACTAAACGCTTCCAGAGGGTAACTTTCTGAAGGCCAGCCACGCTGCCCAAGTGAGCAAAGCCGCGCCTAATAATTTCACCGACAATCCCAGGATTTTTGGGTGCGAGGTTTCCCACAGTTGCTTTACTAGTTCGGGATCCCAGGAAACGAGAAAGGCACCAAAGAGCACCAGGGCCAGGAACAGCCACACTTTATTGCGGGAAACGGATGTCTTGATTATCAGGATCGGGCTGGGACTGTTGACAACGCTTAGATCGTTAGGGTCTCCCGCCACTTCCATGGTAAGAACCGCGGTTCGGTCTTCGACGGTTCGTTTACATGCGATGTAGGCGCTTTTTTCTACGACTCCAGAAACAACCGATTGAAACGGCTGGTTTACAGTGAACAGATCTTCAGCGCTGGACTTGAGTTCGACCTTGGTTTCTCTGTTGCCAGCCCGGTTATAGATCGCGAAGTTCAGTCGGGCCGAGCTTCCGGGTTGAAGAACATAAGAGCACGTGTCGAAGCTCGGCTTGAGAGGTAGGTCAGTGTTGCTATCGATGTCTTTGGGACAGTCAATTCGGACAAAGTTTGCTTGCGCCAGAGAATTCGACTTCGAAACATTGACGACGAGATCCTCCCACGCGGTTGCCAGCGGCACCCGTATGGAACTGAAAATGTCGCGGGCTTGAATTATAAAAAAGGACGGCTTGTTCGCCTTGATTTCGCGCAGATGATCGTACTCGGAGATGGGCTGGTGCCACTGGCCTGGATTGTTGGTATCGGCATAAGCGATGAAATCTCCCAGTTTGAGCGAAAACTTCCGGCGCTCTCGGGCGACTGTATCGCTTGATATCAAGGGCTGCCAAGCCACAATGTTTACGCGCCGCAATGGGAAGTAGGTGAATTTTCCATCCGCTCCCTCATCCACGAGCACGATTACTCCCGCGCCATTGTTGGGCAGAGTCGCCACGTTCCGCAGCGATTCCTGGACCTGCCGGATTCTGTAACTGTAATGAAGAATCTGCCCGAAGGGATAGGCGAGCGCGTCGAGAACGCCGCGACGATAAGCGGGCCGTTGCTTTTCGGCCGCCGTGAATAGCAGCACCACCTGCGGAAGACTCGTAGACATCGGTTCTTACCCGCGATTACTTTCTTATTTCATACCCAAGCATACGCAAAGGATCGAGTTTGTAAACAGAAGTTACGACCTGCGTTTTAAGGTCTGCTGGCAGTGATAGAAGCGACCGGTAGGTGATGTAGTTATTTTTTAAATAGAAGTACCGCACCGGCATCTCTGTAAACGGAAGCCAGTTGGCGGCCAGGTAGGACGCGCCATTAAAGCCGAGGTTGGGATTGAGATACGTAAGCAATCGTTGCACTTCGGGACGGCAGGTGCGCAGCCAGGCGGCGACTTTCCCGAGAAGAAAACTAATACTATTCCTCGGCGCCCAATCAAAGGCAAACACACGGGACACAACCAGAGCCTTCTTCTTCGCCTCAAGAGATGGAAAATATTTATTAAGTGCGTCAATATCCATTTCGGACAAGCTGGCCAAAGCCATTGGCCGGTCAGGCAGGCCCGGAAGGTAGATCCCGAGGTGCACGACGGCCTCGCGCACCGTGCCGATATAGTGGAACCGAGTGTAAATTTCATTCGCGGTGCGGACATCGCACTCATGTACTGAAAAGTCTGCCTTGCGCAGTTCCGTCAGCTTGGAATGCTCGGTCCAGGTTGAAAAACCATCCTGAAGCTTCTGCATTTTGCGGGCAAGCCGGTCGGCCTCAAAGGAAGTAATCTCTCCACCAAGCAATTCTTCGGGACGAAAACGCGGCAAATGAAGCAGAAGTTGTTTTACGAGATCCCGTTCGTTCAGGCCACGGTTTATGGACGCCGCCCGGGCACGATCCCAGATGTCCGGCAGGATCTGCCGCGCGACCTCTGCCCAAGCCAATTGCTCGGTGGAGATCAATGTGGTGGCATCAACCGGCATTGTGCAGCGCTCCAATTATGACTGGAACAGGACGGGACGGAGAATAAATCCTCAAACGGCACTGCCCATCGATGATGCGGTGCGCGATGAATCGATCGTCGGTAATGGGTCTCAACAGCAAAGCCTTAGCCATGAATTCGAGCCACTGGCTTTCATCGTAGAGGGCAACGCCATAGTAATGGTAGGAGCGGCCTGAGGCAACCAGCAAACCCGTACCCTCGCCGAGATGTTTCAACATTCGCAAAATCGCCTCGCTATTGCTATCCGACACCGGACAGCGGAAATCGAGCATGGGAATGTGCGCCTCTCCGCCCGAAGCCAGCCGGACTTTAGAACAAACCGCGATGCTGTTGTCGTTTACGGCGCTCTTGGAAAGAACTGCTACCTGTCCTTCAATGATCGACTGTGCGCTCAAGGAAGTAGTGACTGTAGTGGGGTTCGGCTCGTGAAGCAAGGCGGTGTCGACGATCTCGTCCGAAATGGCGCCGTTGGACATGCAATGACACGCCACGGCATCCCAGAGGGGGACGCTGGCCGTAGCCCGGATTTCTTCGATCCCATTCTTCATGCCGGAATTGTTCGTGAGCAGCGCGCTGAGGCGTTCATCGATGCCGGGCCGTGGCTCAAAGGTTTCAAAACGCAACTCGGCGATCTCGGGCCTCAGGCGGCAGAGGTGCGGGAAAAAATCCACGACGGGCCTGCCCCGCAAATGCGCCAGAGCATGGCCCTCGTCGAGCGACGAACTCCGATGCGCCGTCTTCATCAAAACCGATTATAGCTCCGCCTCACATCTATCCATGAAGTTGCCGGCCTTCACGCCGCCGGAGACCGGCACGTCGTTCTAGATCCTTGGCCGATAAGGATGAACCAAAACAATCAACAATCGAACCGACAATCAGCGATTCGTTCTACGTGTCTTCGTGACTCCGTGGTGAAATGAAATCCCATGGCAAAGCGGGTGAGTGTGGATCGCTGGCTGTTTACTGTCACCATGCTGCTGGTATTTGTGGGGCTGGTGATGGTATTTTCGGCGTCGGCGGTGATGGCGCGGGAGCGGTTTGGGTCTCCGTATGCATTTTTGTCGAAGCAATTGATCTGGGCGGCGGCGGGCCTGGTGGCGATGGTGGTGGGGATGCGGGTGGATTACCGGCGCTACAAGGCTCCGGCGGTGGTGTTTTCGTTATTGGGGATCACCACCCTGCTGCTGATCTCGGTTTTCTTTCTGGATCGCTCGCACAATACGCATCGCTGGATTCACGCTGGCGGGTTCTCGTTTCAACCGTCGGAGTTGGCCAAGCCAGTGCTGATTCTCTTTCTGGCATACTTTCTTGAGGGCCGTGTCAAAACCATGGACGACTGGCGCAATACGCTGCTGCCGGCGGCGGCGCCTGTAGTAGTGATGCTGGGACTGATTGTGCTGCAACCCGACCTGGGGACGGCTATTGCTTGCGCCGGGATCGCGGCCTGCATCCTGTTTGTGGCGGGGATGCGAATGCGGTATTTCGGGTATGCGTTTGGGGCGTCTCTGGTGCCGCTTTATTTTTTGATCTTTCATGTGAGTTGGAGACGGGACAGGATTCTGGCATTCCTCAATCCGTATGCCGACCGGCAGAAGACCGGGTTCCACATTATTCAGTCGCTCATCGCTGTGGGCATTGGCGGGGTGACCGGCACGGGCCTGATGGAAGGCAAGCAGAAGCTGTTTTATCTGCCGGAGCCACACACCGATTTTATTTTTGCGGTCACGGCGGAAGAGTTGGGACTGGTGGGAGCGATGGCCGTGGTGGCGCTGTTCGCGGTCTTTTTGTGGCGCGGGATGCGGGCCTCGTGGCGGACTGAAGATGTGTTCGGGCGATATCTGGCGGTGGGGATTACGAGCATGGTAGTGCTGCAGGCATTCATCAATATGAGCGTGGTGCTCGGCATGATGCCGACTAAAGGGATTCCGCTGCCGCTGGTGTCGTACGGAGGGTCGTCGTTGTTTGTGACGCTGGCCTGCGTGGGCGTGCTGCTGAATATTACGAAGCAGGCGGAATAGAAACTTGCCACAGATTTGCACGGATCTTCACCGATCAAGGTTCAAGGAGAACGATTGAGACGATTAACCTTTCTCTTTCTGTTTTGCTTCGCGGTAGTGCCGATCTCCTCAGCCCAGAAGGCGGCTCCATCTCCAGCGAGAGAAATGCCGCCACAGGCGCCTGTGTTCACCGCAGCGGAGTTGGCTGCAAAAGTTCCGGCAGCGAAGCCCGAAGACGTGAAGTCGATGGATGCAATTCTGGGCGCCATCTACGAGGTCATTTCCGGTCCCACCGGCGAGCGTGACTGGAAGCGCTTCCGTTCACTGTTTCTTCCGCAGGCGCGTTTTACTCAGGTGGCTACGGGACCGGACGGGTCGAAGGTGGTGATCACTTGGAACGTAGACGAGTTTGTGCGGGATGCGGGCGAGGTCTTCTCCAAGGAGCCGTTCTACGAGAAAGCCATTGTGAACCGGTCGGAGAGTTTCGGGAACGTGACGCAGCTATTCAGCAGTTACGCGTCGCGGCACAGCCCAACCGACAAGCCTTTCGAGCGCGGGATCAACAGCATTCAGTTGCTGAACGATGGCACGCGCTGGTGGGTTCTCTCCATCTTGTGGGATACAGAGCGGGCGGATAATCCGCTGCCAGAGAAATTTGCCAAGAAATGAGTTTGGGATCATATGGTCAATAAGGCATTTCGTGATTGAACCGTCGACAATTTTTCAATCACGCAATGGCCCGATCACTCAATCGCTCAATCATTTATAGTCACTTCATGCGGGCCATTCTGGCGGGCGGCGGGACGGGAGGGCATGTGATCCCGGCGCTGGCTATCGCCAACGAACTCAAGAAAAGTTATGGGGCCGAAGTGCTGTTCATTGGGACGGCGCGCGGGATCGAGAACCGTCTGGTACCGGCGGCCGGGTATCCGCTGCAACTGGTGCGGGTGGGAGCGCTGAAGAATGTGAGCCTGATGACGCGGGCGAAGACGGCTTTCGACCTGCCGCGTGCTGTGTGGAGCGCGGGGCGGATGCTGAGTGAATTCGCACCGGATGTGGTGATTGGCGTGGGGGGATATGCTTCCGGTCCGGCGATGCTGGCGGCGGTGGTGAAACATATTCCGACGCTGGCGTTTGAGCCGAACGTGGTTCCGGGATTTGCCAACCGCGTGGTGGCGCGGTTCGTATCTGGTGCGGCAGTGCATTTTGAGGAGACGGCAAAATATTTTCGTCACGCGGAAGTGACGGGCGTGCCGGTGCGGCAGGCGTTCTTTGAGATTCCGGTTTTAAGCAATAAGAAGCGCGGCGGCGTTCCGACTTTGCTGGTGTTTGGTGGAAGCCAGGGGGCTCACGCCATCAATG
>PKVZ01000205.1:63125-65507 GCA_003131635.1 Acidobacteriaceae bacterium | reverse complement strand
GCCCATGCGGTCGAAGTCGTCTGGCACCGAGATTTGCCCAGCCATGAAGCCAAGGCGCTTGACTTCTTTTCCCACGGGAGCGCCCAGGGCTGTGACTTTCACCATCGGCCTGCCTGCCTTCGCAATCACAAAAGGCTCTCCCTCGAACGCTTCTTCGACAAGCTTGGAGAGTTGAGTCTTGGCTTCGTGAATATTAACTGTTTTCATGGGACGGCAATAGACTAAACTAACTTGACTTAGTCTACGATACGAAAAGCCAAAGCGCAAGCGCGGTTCTAGAAACTACCGTCCGTACGCCGCGCTGGCTGCTAGCGGCTTGCGATGGAAGGTGTAGCCATCGAACGTTTCCGAGCGAAAATTCAGATTCGATGCGGCGAGCTTTTCGGTTTGGCTCAGAAAAAGATATCCGCCGGGCTCCAGGTAGAGATGCAGGCGCTCGAGCACAGCCAGGCGCTGGACGCGCGAGAAGTGCGGCAGCACATCCATGCAGAAGATGCAGTCAAAGCGCCCAATGTAGCCGGGGCGCGCCAGGTTCATGCAGTTGAAGGTGACCAGGCTGCGCAGGCGCGGCTTCACCAAAAGGTGGGGTGTAACTACGGGCTGCTGAATTATGCCGGAAGAGTCGATATCTAAATCGGACTCGCCTTGAACCCCGGTCGATGCCGGCGCAGGCGTACCGATCTTGGAAAAATAATTGCGAATTGTGGCCGGTGGCAGTCCATCCAGCGCGGACTGCCGGTACACTCCGCGATCCGCAACTTCGATATTGCCCGGCAGCAAGTCGCTGCCCACAATGTGAATCGAGCAGCCCGAGTTCAGTTTCGCAGCAGGTTGTGCCACGGTGCCAGGAGAATTTTCGGCGATGCCTCCGTTTCGCGCGGCCTTGCCGGCGCCGTTGCCTGACCCATTGCCATTATTATTCGCTACACTCCCATTCACGGGATTCACGGCGTCACAAACCGCCATTGCGATGGAGTAAGTTTCTTCTCCCGTGGCGCAGCCGGCGCTCCATATGCGGATTGGCCCCGGAGTATCCGCGGACTTGCGAGTGCAGAGTTGCGGCAGCACCTGCCGCGACAATGCATTCAAAGCTCCGGGATGGCGAAAAAATCCGGTGTTTCCGCTAATCAGCCCGTCCAGCAGAGAGGGCAGAGTCGAAGGATCCTGCTCGGCGGAACGCAGTCTCTCCAGCAAAGCGGTGGATGAATCCAACTCCTGCGCCTCGATGAATTCAGCGACATGCGCCGCCAGCGCGCTGTTGGGACAATCCAGAACCACTCCGGTCTGGCGCTCGACCAGCAGGCGCAACTCGGAAAGTTCGTGCTCCAGAATGGTGCTGGTCGCAATTGACTTATGCATAGGGCCTTTCCCCAAAAAGCGCGGCGAGAAACTCGCACGCCCACCACTATCAAATCGGCACATTGCCGGGAAGAATGAATTTTTCTGCCCGCCTCTCACGCGGCGGGTCGAGCTTACGGCCACCTCCCGGCAACCCCCCGGCTTCAGTTGCCCGCAGCGGCCGCAACCCAGCTTTTGCCGGAGTCCCGTTCCGCTTGCAGAGCCACCACGTTCATCTCTTTTTCCAGCGACGAAAAACGCTGCATCACCTCATGAATGCGCAGGGTCATATTGCGAATGGTCTCAATCTGGCCCCGTGACTGAGCCGAAAGACTGCCCGGCTCGAGCAACAGCAGATCCGAATTCCCCAGCAGCGAGGTCAGCGCATTATTTAATCCATGCCGCATTTCCAGCATGTAGCGCCCCAGCATGGCCTGGCGTTCCAGCGACGAACAGTGCTGTTCCGCGGCGCGCGCCCGAGCCTCGGCCGAGGCGCGGTGTACCGCTTCTCCCGCCGCCGTGACTAACACATCCAACCAATTCTCATCCGAGCGCAGCACTGAGGTCCGGGGCCAGCGCTCGCGCACCAGCTTCGCGGTCGCCGCATCCTCGCAGACGCAGAACAGAGGCTGCAAACTCGAGTGCAGCGGCTCAATAATTACGGATAGCAGTTCACGGCGCAGTGGGCCCACAATGGCCACTTCGAAATCCTCCACGGTGCGCGGCCACAAGTCTCCGCTGAGTATCGTGAACGTGGGCACGTGCCGCTCCGCCTGCCAGCGCGCGGTCAGACTTCGCGAAAATCCCACATCATCGGAGATGACCAGTACGGTCGGATGTTCCACTTGCAAGTTTCCTTTGTCTGGCTCACGCCCACTCCGCGGGAGCCATCGATTGCTTAATTATTTCTTCGGCCCTGGCTGTGGATCCGCATCCGGATTCCACTCCGGCGCCGCCGAGACTTCAAACTCCTCGGTATCTTCTTTTGCCACGGTGAATTTACCTTTCGGAGCCGCCGAAACTTCAGCGCCAGTCTCCGCCGCC
>PKVZ01000205.1:1353-63102 GCA_003131635.1 Acidobacteriaceae bacterium | reverse complement strand
TCCCAGAGCACCATCCACTGAGGCGCGCAGATCCACCAGCATGCGCAATGGTTGCCCCGAGGAATACTCCGCCTGGAACATCACCTTCCACGATTGGCAAATCATGCGCAGCCTGACAATCGGCTCCTGCGCCGAGAACTGCGCCCGGCGGCAGTCAATCGTCTCCACACCTTTTTCTTCCAGCGCGATCAGCCCATCGAGAATATTGTTGAGATCGGCAAGCATGAGGCGGAAGAACGCACGCCGCATCAGATACCCAAAGCGGGTAAACGCCACCAGTGCGATGGGCAGATAAAACAAATCGCCGGCCTGGGACTTGGCTTTGCGACCCTGCTCCAGCACGCCGCCGTGCAGCAATTCGTCGAGCGACCGGCAATGCCGCGCCGATTCCAGCACCCGATCAAGCGCGTTCAACCACACCGGAGGCTTCAGTTCCACCTGGCCCAGAACCGGCTCCAATCCCTGCGCCACATAAGCGAGATCCGCTCCATCGTCGTCCAGTTCGGTGGGCGCGAGCTGGCTGAAATATTGCACCAGCAGGAAATCAGTTTTGTCGCGCGAAGAATCCGTGTGCGCCGTCCTCCCCAGAAAATGCTGCAACATCGCGATCAAGCCGTCATTGTCGACCGGCGAACTAGTCTGCAGAAACTGACGCAGTTGGTGCACCTGGATGCGCTCATCCATGCCGCTCAGCCATAGCTGCGCCTGCTCCACGGTCTCCCGATCGGGCGCGTCCACCGACTCATCGAGCGCGGCGAAAGCCGGCGCATCAATCACAAACTCGCGCGCCAATTCAAGATATATGGGATGGAGGCGGCGCGCTCTCGACCACAGCGCCGCAAAATCCGGAGCCGGCGACGCCGGCTGGGGGGATAAAGAGGAAGGTGTCGTCATGATTTCACAATCCAGTTCGGAACTGCGTGGAGAAAGCGCGCCGCCACCACCGTTGACCCGGGATGGTACTGCACCGCCACCACGGACGCCTCCGTATCCAGCGAGCCATCCGAATTGCGCAGCCGCAGCACGTCGGCAAACTCCAGTGGCGCAGTGCAGGAAAACAAAACTTCCCGCGCGGTCCCAAATTCAATCACGGTATTTTCTGAGAGAACGCTCCCGGGCGCGCCACTGTCGGGCACTCCCATCCCGCCTGCGTGGTTACTCGCAGGATGGCTGCGCGTAAGCTCGACCGGAATCCGCACCGGCGTCGCTTCCGGAAAGAAGCGCGCCAGGTCAGCCACCGTGCTAACCTCCCCCGCTCGCCCCTTCGCTGTCCCGCTTTGCGCCATAAATCCTTGTCATTAAGCTGTTGTCATTCCGACCGGAGCTTTCCGTTCGCGACCGCGAATGGAAAGCGCAGTGGAGGAACCTGCTTTTCGCCTTTGACCCAAAAAGTGCGGTTGGGCTCCCCCTCTTCCCGGTTAGGAAGAGCCTTGGGGAGCCAGAACACGCGGTTATGCCAAAGTCAGGAGCACGAGCGGGACCATCACTCCGAACGGAAGGATTAGCACTCGGGAGCTAGAGTTATCAGTGACTTAGGGATGTTTCAGACAAGAGGCGACCGACCTAGCCGAGACGCTGTCTCATGATGAGATATCCGTCTCATCGCTGGGAAGCATTGATAGCATGCACCGTCCGCCGTATCACCAACCGACAGGACGCGACGAATCAGTCGCAGGCTCCTACGGTGTGATCTCATATACCACACCGCCGCCGTAAGCCCCGCCCGCATAGGCTGTGCCATAGAGATTACCGGCGGAGTCAAGGATGGGACCGGCCAGAGGCCCATATCCGGCCTTCCCGCCGAAATTCAATAGAATCTTCTCTGACCCGCGGATGTTCGTCGACATTCTAAAGGCGACACCCGCGCTGTAACTGCCTCCGTCCGCAGTAGTGCCATAGAGATTTCCGGCAGAATCCAGGACGAGCCCCAACGGGTAGAATCCATCACTGCCGATGCTGTTGAAATTCTGTAGGACCCTGTTTGTCCACGTTCCATCTTCATTGGGCGTGAGCCGAAACACAGTTCCCCCACCATCGGCCGAACCCAAATACTGCGTCGTGCCGTAGAGATTTCCGGCGGAATCGAAAACCACACCCGCCTTGGGGTCCCATCCATCCCCGCTGTCGCAGTCGCGCAACACTTTCTCGGTCCACTTCCCGCCCGCTGCGGGCGACAACTCGAAGACAGTCCCGCCGTAGCCGCTCGTGCCACCCTCGGACGTGGTGCCATAGAGACTGCCAACCAAATCGAAAACAAGTCCCGCCGCCGGATAGAAGCCATCCCCGTCGTTAGGGTTGAACGAGTACAAAATCGTCTCCGTCCAGACGCCGCCCGCGGCGGGAGACAATTCGAATACCGTACCTCCGTCGTTAAGGCCGCCTTGGTACGTCGTGCCATAGAGATTGCCGACGACGTCGATGATCGGGCCATAGAACGGCCAGTAACCGTCGGTGCCGTTGTTGTTGAAGTTATACAGAATTCTCTGCGACCAACCTCCGGTTGCTTCGGGCGTCAACTCGAAGACCGTGCCATATCCGTAAAGACCACCTGCGAACGTAGTGCCGTACAAATTGCCGGCGGAATCGAAAACTATGCTGGCCCCCGGGTCCTCCCCATCCCCACCCTTATTAAAATTGTAGAGGATCTTCTCGCTCCAACCCACGCCCGCTTTTGGCGTCAGTTCGAAAACTGTTCCGTACCCATATTCACCTCCCGAAGCGGTCGTGCCATACAGATTGCCTGCCGCGTCGAAGACGAGAGTGGATCCAGGGCTGCTACCATCCCGGCCATTTCCGAAGTTGTGCAGAATCTTTTCCTGCGCGGGGGCGCGCGTAGTGATGATCAGCACGGTCATGAGAAGAATCGGCAACCGTACGTTCGATCCGATCAAGAACCTGGGGCTTCGCATCAGAGTCACTTCTCCGCCGAATGGCAGAATCGCCAGAGAAAGAAGATCCCACAGCGGGTGCTTGCTGTCAACGCTGCAAGATTTTGCTCCCTTAGTATCGTCCTCCTCCCAGTCATCCACAGTCAAAATCTCGCACTCACGCCACCCTGCTATTCTTGTTCGCACTGGGCGTGCCGGCCTCGAAGTAATTCGCCATTTCATCTAAGTAGTCCTTAATCCGCTGCAAGGCGCGCTCAGGAAGTTCTGGCTGCAGCGGCCATTTCCAGCATCCAAGGTTGACGCGAAGCTCCGCCAGCATCGGGTTGGCGAAGAGAGCTTCGCGAGGAATTCACACAAAAGCTTGGGAGAGACAAACCGTACTATGAGAACAGCACTAAGAAAGTTTGTTTGGTGCAGCGCCATGCTCGGGCTCGCGCTCGCCGCTATCGGTTCTGGCCGACTTGGAGTTGTCTCCGGTCGATTGGGCCGCGGGTTGAGCCGGAGCGGGGTGCTCGTTCCGTTCCGGCGGGGGAGTTGGACGAGCCGTCTCCGGACGATTCGTTGACGGTGACGCTGACACTTGCGGAAGCAATGCCGTTAGCAACCACTTCGAGCGAACTCGGTCCGGTCTCCATCCCAGAGGGAACGTCGAAATTAGTCGAGACGATGGCGCTGCCAGTCGCGACCGCCATGGTGCTATGGTCGTGGGTTCGGGCATAAAAAACGTGGCTGGTCGACTGATTTGTGATCCGCACCAGAGGATAGTTCGTCGCCGTCTGTTCCTCGTCTCCAAATGCATCCGCTTGCGACAAGCCGTTGAACTGCGTGCCGGAGATGGCGTATGTGGAACCACGCGTCAGGCTGGCAGGAAACGCAGTGATGGTCGGAGCCCATGCGGCCGAAGGCTGCCCCGTGGACGTGTAGAGCTGAACGGGAAGGCCGCCAACGATCACCTCGCCGGTAGGCAGCACCAGCAAGCTGCTGCCGGTTCGAACTTGTGCGCTCGGGGTGAATGTCTGACCATCGAACTCGTAAAGCGTTCCGGAAACGCCCTCGACCAGCACGTTCCCACTGGTCAGAAGCACGGCAAAAGAATCGCCGGCGTTGTCTTCATTGGGAAAGTCGGGGCCCGTGGTCCAGCTTCCAGGATCGGTAGGAATTGTCGGTGGGGCATAGATGGCAGTGTGTGCGGCGGCACCTTTTAAGGCGGAGCCGGTCGCAAAGACCGAGCCGTCGGGGCGAAGCACTGCGGGACCTATTTCGCCGGGCGGGTAGTAGCAAAGCGAGTCGTTGGGACCGTAGGATAAACATTCGCCGCCGCCGGGCGAGTGTAAATCTACAGGCGTGTTGCCTGCCGTAAACCACGTTTGCAGGGAAGGAATGTAGCGCTCGGAATTCGGGGCGTTCTTCACATCCACGGTCAGGACCGAGCCATCGGGCAAAAGCGTCCAACCTTCTTCGGCATTGAAATCGCTCTTGCCTGTCGATGCCATCGCCGTCCACTGTAGAGTGCTGGGATCCAATTCCGCCATGAGGGTATCGATTTTTTGCCCCACCAGAAATTGACCATCGGGCAGCACGACCGACGGCGAATCTCCGATATAGTCCCAGCCGGTTGGGGGCGCGAGCGAGGTCCAGGCATCGGCCACCGGATCGTAAATCGCGCCCAGGTTGGTGAGAACAAATGTCCCAAGGTTATATTCGCCGCCGGTGATCACGACGCGTCCGTCGGCGAGCGTGGCAGATGCGTAGTCCTCGGGCGAGTATCCCGCGGGCTGGCTGGCGAGTTGCGACCAGGTTCCGTTGAGATAGCTGCCGGAGATATCGGGCGTGAGTTTAGGCCAGTCGGATAGGCCAGCGCCCTGAAACATCACGGTTCCGTCGGTGAGAAGGAAGCCTAATCCGGCGGCGTCCGGCGGTTGATTCACCAGCGATTGCAAATTCTGTAGCTTTGGCGAGGCAGTCGCGGTGCCTGTCTGGCCTCCACCACAGCCGGAGATCGCCAGAAGCAACGCGGCTAGCGTGACGGACAATTTCTTCGGCAAGTGGTGCACATCCGGTTCAAACATCTTCTACTCCACTGCCGCGGCTTTCCGGTTGCTTCGTTTCCAATACAGATATCCCGGCACGCCGACCAACACAATTGCGGTTCCCCAGAAGGCTTCGGTGGGGCGCGTGATGATGGTGTTCAACGTCCACGCTGTACCAACCAGCACGTAGATCGCGGGTAGCCACGGATATCCCGTGCAGCGGTAGGGACGCGGAATCTCGGGACGCTTCCAGCGCAGCAGAAACATTCCGATCACGGTCAGCGTATAGGAGAGCACCATGCCGTAGATGACATAGGTGTAAAGCTGATCGTAGCGGCCGCTGAGGGTGAGCAGCGCGGCCCAGATACCTTGTCCAATCAGGCTGAAGGCCGGCGTGCGCCACTTGGGATGGATGACCGCCATGCGCTTGAAGAAGACCCCATCCTGCGCCATAGCGAGGTAGACACGCGCGCCGGAGAGTGTGCAGGTGGCGGCGGCGCTGAAGCATGAAATCGCAATCATGAGAGAAAGCCACACCGCCGCATGAGGAGAAAACAACGCGGCCGCGGCCTCGTGAGCAATGGTCTCATGCTTAGCGATCTCGCCGAGCGGCAGGGCGTACAGGTAAGTCATGTTCATCGCCATATAAATCACGCCCACCACGAGCACGCCCACCACCATGGCCAGCGGTACGTTACGGCGTGGCTCTTTCACTTCGCCCGCGACCCAGGTTATGTAGACCCATCCGTCATAAGCCCAGAAGACTGCAATCAATGCGACACCCATGGCGGAAATCAGTTGCGTGGGATGCAGCCCCATGGTGAGGCCAACGCCGTGCGCGCGGAAGTGGGACCAGTCGCCTTTGCCGACGGCGAATCCTAGAATTACGAAGGCCGCCATGGCGGCGAACTTCGTCCAGGTGGAAAGATTCTGCAGCAGTGTTCCCCAGCGCAGGCCCACGACGTTCACGTACGTCAGAATGGCGATCAGGAATAGCCCGAACAGGTGCGCGCGAGTGATGGTGATTCCGGCGAACGCGATGACGACGTGCTCTTGCGAGACGATAGGAAAGACTTGTCCGGTGTAGACGGCCGCGGCGACGGCGAGAGCCGCGATGCTGCCACCGTTCGCGACTGCGAAGAGCATCCAGCCGTAGAGAAAAGCGACCAGGTCGCCGTAGGCCTCGCGGAGATAAACGTACTGTCCGCCGGACTCGGGAAACATGGATCCGAGCTCGGCGAAGGCGACGCAGCCGAAAAGCGAGATCACTCCGCCAATCACCCACACCAGCAAAAAGAGCATGGGCTGCGGCAAGGGGCCGGCGATGTCTTTGGCGGTGAGAAAAATCGAGGAGCCGATGATGCCACTGACCAGCAGCAGCACGGAATCGAGCAGGCTGAGCCCGCGAACCAATGTTGGTTGCGCGTTGTCGACGGGAGTTTCGACGGGGGGCGCGGCGGGAGTTTCCATTATCCGATTCCCAGTTCGTCGGAAGATTCCAGCGGCGTGCCACAGCGGCGGCAGATGACGGCGGAACAATCGCCGCAAGTCAGGGGGTCGTTCACCTCTTCGGCGCAAATCGGGCAGTAGAGCGATGCAGGGACCGGGTCGGGCTGGGGATTCGGCGGACGTGTCACCATGTGGAGGAAAACTCTAGCACAGGTGTGGAAGGACGGGTAGGAGCGAGACGAGATCGGAGTCCAGTTCCCCGGCTGCCTACCCGCTACCTTCTGACGAATCATTCCGGCATTGTGAGTACTATCGCGATGTTATGCCAATCACTACAGGCACACGACTCGATTTGAATTTGTATGTGGCCCTCGTCTTATTCCTTTCTGCTCTAGCTTTCAGCATCAAGGTGCATAACGAGTAAAGACAAGGTCGGTCGCTTTGGCCTTCTCGTGGCAAGGGAAGCAGCTTTTCATGAACGCCGCGTCGCCATGTTTGCCGTCCGCGAAGTGACCGAACCCCCAGCCGCCGGTTGCGGCGTACTTGGTTGAGTCCTTGACCATAAACTGAATGTTCGTGGGCGCGCCGGGAACGAAAGATTGGGCCTGGCCAAAGACTTTGTTGTTTTCGTCTGATGGCACGTAACGGTAATGCAAAGCAGCAAGGACTGTGCCGTCGGGGAACGGAAGTTTTCCTTCGCGATAGGCTTTGATCGCTACGTCATTGCCCAAGACAGCCCCTAAACTGTTGAGGCTGCCTGCTTCATGGGCCGAGGAGATCCACTGCCAGTCGCGGTACCCGTGAGGAATTTCGGTAACGAACGGGGCGGGCTCTCCCTCCGCGTGGCTTGGCGCGGGGACAACGAAGGCAATAAGGCCGGCCACTGTCGCAACTGCAACCAGGCCAAATGTGACGTGCTTCATAAGGGTTCCTCCATTCCAATATGCTTAGCTAAACTGAAATCAGAAGTCCTAATGAAAAAAGACCGGCTTTCGTCGCTAAGAAGAGCGAACTCCAGTTGGCTGACTTAGCTCAGAGGGCCCGGATGAGCGAGGTGTAAGTTTCCTCGCACGGAACGCTAAGCCGGTGGAACAAAATTGTCAAGCGGGGGATTGGTAGGTGTCGGTAGCACATGATATGTCCGGTTGAGATAGCAAGTGAAATGTCCGCTTTTCGGGCGGTGAGGGTAGGAGACCATGCGAAGCATGGAATCTTACACGAGGGCCGCAGTGGAGCGGGCGATGAAAGTACAGGACGTGATGTTGCAGGCTATGGCCAAGAAGATTACGTGGTGGCAGGCGGCGGAGATTTTAGGCATCAGCGACCGGCACATGCGGCATTGGCGGGAGCGCTACGAGGAAGAGGGATACAACGGATTGATGGACCGGCGGCGCGGGAAGCCCTCGCGGCGGCGGGTGCCGCTGGCGACGGTGGAGAAGGTGCTGGGGCTATACCGGGAGAAGTATTTCGACATGAACGTGCAGCATTTTCACGAGAAGCTGGAAGCCGAGCATGGCATCGAACTGAGCTACACCTGGGTGAAACAGGCGCTGCAGGGGGCGGGGTTGGTGGCGCGGGAGCGCAAGCGGGGAGTGCATCGCAAACGCCGCGCGCGGCGGCCCTTGCCGGGGATGTTGTTGCACATCGATGGCAGCCGGCATCAGTGGTTGCAGGACGAGCGCTGGTATGACCTGATCGTGATTCTGGACGATGCCAGCAGCGAGATTTATTACGCGCAGTTGGTGGAGGAGGAATCGACGGTGACGGTGATGGCGGGACTGAAAGAAGTGATCGAGCGCAAAGGTGTGTTCTGCGCGCTGTACAGTGATCGGGGCAGCCATTTCTGGCTGACGCCGAAAGTGGGCGGCAAGGTGGACTACCAGCGCCGAACCCAGGTGGGACGGGCGATGCACGAGTTGGGAGTGCAGATGATCCCGGCCTATTCGCCGCAGGCGCGGGGACGCAGCGAGCGCAGTTTCGGCACCTGGCAAGGACGGCTGCCGCAGGAGTTGCGGCTGGCCGGATGTAGAACCCTGGAGCAGGCGAATCAGTTTTTGCGCGAGCGCTATGTGGCCGAGTTCAACCGGCGTTTTCAGGTGCCGGGGGCACAGCGTGGAAACGCTTTTGTGCCCTGCCGGAGCCGCGATCTGAGTCTGGTGTTTTCGGTGCAGTCGGAGCGCGCGGTGAATCGCGACCACACGGTGAGCTTTCAGAATCATGCGCTGCAGTTGGAGCGGGTGGGCTGGAAGGCCACGCTGGCGGGCTGCCAGGTGACGGTGCATCAGCATTTGGATGGAACCCTGAGCCTCACCCACGGGCCGCATGTGCTGGGACGTTTCAACGCCCAGGGCGAGGCTCTGGCGCAGACCATCACGCCGGCGCCAAGGGCTGTGGAAAAGACGCGGGGTGGAAAAGTCAAAAAGACGACTTTCCCACCCCGCTTGGAAATCCCGCAAACGGCGCGGGATTCCCACTTTCCCACAGCCCCGGCCACGGCGGGTTAGGTTGTTAAACCGGACATATCACTTGCTACAAAAAGCGGACAATTTAACTTGCTACGGACAGCGGGGGATTGGTAGGTCACTGCTGCAATCAGGAAATGCTCCTCATCACCGGTGAGGGCGCCGGATTCTGGCCGTGTCATGGGGAAACCCGAAACTGGATAGTTGTGGTCTGCCTGTAGATGGACCGCCCCACACCAACAGTCGACGGCGCGATAAAATCTTTCTCATGCCGGAAAAATCCCTCACCCCCGACGAGAAGCTGCAACAGGAATTCAACCGCTGGGCCGCGGCCGGCGAAGGCCCGAAGATGGAGAATCACCATCTCGACATTACGGCGAAGACGATTCGCCGGATGAACCTGCGCCCGGGCGAGCGCGTGCTCGATCTCGGCTGCGGCTCGGGTTGGGCAACGCGGCTGCTGGCTCGGCTGGTCGGCGAGGGGCCGGACGGATTCGGTCAGGTGGTTGGTCTCGACGTTGCCGACGAGATGATTCGCGAGGCGCGCGCCGCCTCCAAAGATTTCGACAACGTGCTCTATGTCTGGGGATCGGCACAGCAGATTCCCTGGGAAGAAAATTTTTTCGACAAAGTTTTGTCCGTCGAATCGTTTTACTACTACGCCGATCAGGACCGCGCGCTTATGGAATTGTTCCGCGTGATGGCGCCGCAGGGAAGATTATTCATCCTGATCAATCTATACAAGGACAACCCATACTCGCTGCAGTGGGTGGACATGCTGAAAGTGCCGGTACACGTGCGCTCGGCGGCGGAATATGTGGAACTGCTGAAGAAACACGCGTTCGAGAATGTAGAGGCCTGCCGCATTCCCGACGACACGCCCACGCCCGACGACTACAAGACGAAGTCGTTTCATAGTCTCGACGATCTGCGGGCGTTCAAACGCGAGGGAGCGTTGCTGCTGATGGCGACGAAGCCCGATCTGCGCACGCCTGCGCCGGGATACACGATTTACTAGGCGAAGTGTCGGCAAATTGGACAGTCCCGATGGCACCGAGTGCAACAACCTTTTGCAGTAAAGTTGAATCGTATTTCACTGCTTAGATCGAGGCTGCTTTCAGCCGCAAAATTATAAGTATGGGCACGGAAAGCCAGCCCGACGAAAGGAGACATTAAGTGAAGGTATTCAAGTTTCTTGCCTTGGCTGCTATTGTCACAATGTTTTTCGGCATGACTGCTCCAAAAACCCAAGCTCAGGTCAGCGTCAACATCGGAGTCGCCCCTGACTGTCCGTACGGTTACTATGACGTGGCACCCTATGATTGCGCTCCCTACGGGTACTACGGCCCGGAGTGGTTTAGCGGTGGCGTTTTCATCGGTGTAGGCCCGTGGTTCCACGGGCCTGAAGGCTTCCACGGCCACGTGAATAACCGTTTTCATCCCGAGCACGGCTATAACGGCCCACGGCCAAACCGGGGCGACAGACCGGAGCCGGGAAGAACACCCGGTAAGGTTGCGCACTTCAAGGGAAACGAAGTGCGGGATGGACGCGGTCACACGGTTGGCAAACGCTAACTATCCCAGGACGTTGGCAAATCTTCGATCGACCTAGCTAAGAAAAAAGGCAGTTATCCACTAAATCCAACGTGGATAATTGCCTTTTTTAGATTTCACTATCGTCATCGTCTTTGCCGCGATGGCCCAGGTCTTTCGCTGGGCTCAGGGCACGCCCATCGGAGGCGTGGCGGATTTCGATCTGGCCATTCACATTTGAGAGTCGGATGCGCGGTCCGCCGCTGCCGAGTTCGCCACGCAGGTCGTGGCCGACGAAGTTATGATGATTCACGTGCAAGCCGAAGTCGTTCTCAATCGAGCCTGAAACTGTTGTCGCCTCGATATCGGCTTTCGAATCCGAAGGTATTGTCATCTCCATCGAGCCATTGACTGAACTCAATTTGACGGACGAGCCGGAAAGGTCGTCAAACGTAGCCTCCAGATGGCCATTGATAGTGGAGAGATCGGCGCGGCCGGAAAGATTGTAAGCTTTCAGTCTGCCGTTGATGCAAGACGCATGTACCTCACCCTTCGCGCCCGTAATATCAAGGGCTCCATTGATGAGCTTGATTTCATCCAGGCGCGCGCCGCGCGGCACGGTCAGAGTGTATTCAACGGTGGCCGGATTATTGTGCCAGCCCCAGTTAAAAGTGAGATCGTGGTCGGGATACCTGGTGCGAATCGAAAGATGGTCTTGGCCGGAATCGATGTCGATGCGCGCCTGCTCGAGCCGCTCCTTCGAGTCGGCGTACTTCACCGCGTCCACCTTGACTTCGTTCTGATCCCAGGTGGAGATGTGAACTGCGCCATTGATGTTATCGAGTTCCACGCGGCCGTCGGGAGTGAGGGCGTAGGTCTGATGGAACTCTTCGGTGAACGCACCGCGGTGATCGGACGCGTGCGCTGACAGGGCGAGAACGAAAAGCGCGCAAGCGCTGAGGACGATCTCTAAGCTACGGTGGAACGGGCGACGGTGGAACAGGCGTGGACGGTTCATGGAAATCCTCCCTTACGAAACGTTAGACGGGGCGATTTGAAATTGGTGAGGGCCGAGGCGCAGCAAGAGGCGCAGCAAGCCGTCTTTGCATACCTGGGTATACGAAAGGCGACTTGCGGATGTTCCCCATCATTTTCGGGCGGAGGCTGGATATTTCCGCCCCGCTTCGGTGAGCAAGTAGACCCCAAGAATCACCATCTCCGGCTCCAGGGGGTGGCGGTAGCGCGGGCCGGGATAGACTACGTAGTAAATGAATGGATACAGAAGGATCAGCCAGAACAGCAGCCAGGCGCCGGGTTGGCGTTGGCGCAGAGCCCGCCCCAGTCCCCAGAACATCAGCACAGAGGAGGCGAGAAAGAGCGAATTCTTTACCTCGGCCAACCACCAGATGTTTGCCAGCCGCGGCGGCCCCGCCCAAAAATAGATGAAGCGCTTGAGACAGAGCACGGCGAAGCGGGGGTAATCCGCTTTGATGTAATCCAGCGCCTGCCGCCTGCGGTTCTCTATGTAGCCGAACTCGCCCAGGGAAATGTATTGGCGCATAGCGAAAGTATCCTGCGTGGGATGCAAATTCTGCATCCACGTGCCGTCGGCGCCCGGGCCGTTGCCCAGGCGCAGTTCCGCGCCGAGGTTGTCGCGGATGAAAATGAACTTCCCGAACGTTCGATAGTTGCGCACCGTCCAGGGGGTGACGCAGGCTATGAATATTAAAGAAGCCAGCAGGATGCCCGCCAGTGAATGCCTGCCCCGCTTCGCGCGGTGATACCACGACCACAATCCAGAAGCGGGCAGGAACGCGACCAGCACCGTGCTATTCAGTGCAGCGATTCCCCAGAGCACGCCGAACTCGACCCAGGGCAGGAGGCCATCGCGATCTTCCATAGTCAGCGCCAGCCAGAAAATTACAGCCAACAGCAGTGCAGACAAGCTCGTTTCCCACACCCACCGCGTGCACCAAAACATGATATAGGGCAGCAGGCCCCAGAACCAGGCGGAGCCAACCGCGACCTTTTCGGAGAAGATGCGGCGTGCGATGAGGAAAATCGGGATGCACGTCAGCGCGGAAAAGAGGCTGTTCATGCTGAGTAGAACGAAGGCCGACGCTCGCGAATAAATGCCGACGACGTGGAAGACGCCGGCAATCAGGTAGGGATACAGCGGCGGCTCCCAGGCGGTTGGCCCGGTGGGCGCGCCAAACGCATCGCTGAAGCCGCGCCCGGAGGCGATGGCTGCGCCGATGCGTCCCATCTCCCAACCAAAGCCGAAGTTGTTTTCCGTGGGTTTGAACTTGTAAGTGTGGCCGACGATGATCCAGCCCACGCGCAAAAACAGGGCGATGGCGACCATCCAGAATTGCGATGTGCGGATATGCATCCAAGCATGCAGGAGTTGGGTGGGGACGCGTTTCTGGCCACCGGCCACGGCGGGCTTTGAATCCATGAATGACTCTATTTGTAACTGAGTTCGCGTCGCGGCGGCAACTCAACCCTTGGCTGCGAGTTGTTGCGAATTCATTGACACTGGAGCGCGGTATACCTAGACTGGGGTGCTTCGCGCCATGAGCGGGGCGGTTGAACGTATAATTGTTTCGATAGCTTGTACGAACCGAGGTCACCTGATGGGCTGGCTGCAAAACAAGTTTGAAAAGAATTTCATGATCAGCACGGTCGACTACGTCTTCAACTGGGCGCGGAAGTCGGCGGTATGGCCGATGACGTTTGGCCTGGCTTGCTGTGCGATTGAGATGATCGCCTCGTCGACTTCGCGGTTCGATATCGCGCGCTTCGGCTCGGAAGTTTTTCGTCCCAGCCCACGGCAGAGTGATTTGATGATCGTGGCCGGCACCGTCACTTTAAAGATGGCGCCAGTAGTGAAGCGCATTTATGACCAGATGCCCGATCCCAAATGGGTGATCTCGATGGGCGCGTGCTCCTCAGTGGGCGGGCCATTCAATACATACGCTGTGTTGCAGGGCGTCGACAAGATCGTGCCCACGGATGTCTACGTCACCGGCTGCCCGCCGCGTCCCGAGAATCTTTTCTACGCGCTGCTCAAGCTGCAGGACAAAATCGATACCATGACGCTGGCGAAAAAGCCCACGGAAGTGCGCCTCGATCCGAACATGATCGAGAACTTCAAGCGTCAGGTTATGATTGCGCAGACCGCGCAGCCGAAATAAGCAATTAGCAGTTGGCAATTAGCATTTGTTGAACCGGTTTAAGCTAACTGCCAATTGCCAATTGCTGATTCCCATGCCGAACTTCACAAAGCTTACTACTCAATCCGAACTTCCTCCCGCCGACGAAGCCAAAGAATTTCCCTGCGGCGCTAAAACTATCTGCGTAGCCAACGTGAACGGCACCTACAGCGCCATGGACAACGTCTGCCTGCACCGCGGCGGCCCGCTGGGGCAAGGAATGATCGAAGGCGGCAAAGTTGTGTGCCCTTGGCACGGCTGGGCCTGGGACACAAAGACCGGCGCGGCCGAGCAGAATCCCAGCGCGAAGGTTGCCGTTTATCCGCTGAAGATTGAAAACGGCGATGTACTGATTGAGATCTAGCATCCTGACTTACCAAACCTCATGAGTCCGTTCACTCATTTTTTCACCGGATGGGTTTTCGCAAACTGCTTCGACTTGGGCCGCAAGGACCGCGCCCTGGTCACGCTTGCTTGCGTCGTTCCGGATGTCGACGGCCTTGGCATTATTCCTGAAATCTTTACTCGAAACTCAGCTCACCCCCTATTGTGGTTTTCTCTCTATCACCACTCTCTTCACAACCTTGCGTTCGCGCTGGTCATTGCGGCGATTGCATTCGCGCTGGCCGCGCAGAAATGGAAGACGGGATTACTAGCTCTTCTGAGTTTCCACATACATCTGTTTGAAGACGTGTTGGGCTCGCGCGGGCCTGAGGGTTATCAGTGGCCTATTCCGTATCTCGCGCCGTTCTCCTCATCGCTGCAACTTGTCTGGCGAGGCCAGTGGGGACTAAACGCCTGGCCGAATATTGTGATCACGATAGTGCTTTTGCTGATCACACTTTGGCTGGCATGGCGAAGAGGATTCTCTCCGCTGGAGATGGTCTCGGCAAAAGCCGACAGCGGGTTGGTCGCCGCCCTGCGGCGGCGCTATCCCAGTAACCTCAAGAATTTGGAAGGCTGATTCTCGTATCCCGGAAACACTGCATTCAAATTCTTGTTGCCCATGTGTCGCGCCACGGCTTCGCCGACGACCTGGCGAAAATCCGTGGTGAGAGCCAAGTCTCGGCCTTCGTAGAGTTGCGACGGATCGAGGCCGGGCCAGCGTCCGTAGACTTTGCCGCCCTTCACCGGGCCGCCCAGAACAAACATCACGTTGGCATGGCCGTGATCAGTGCCGCGATTGCCGTTCTCGCGTGCCGTGCGGCCGAATTCTGACATGGTCACAACCACCGTGTCTTCGCCAAGATCTCCAAGATCGGTCCAGAAGGCGGCGAGCGATTGCGAGAAGTCACGCAGCACGTTGGCGATCTGGCCCTCGGTTGCTCCTTCGTTCACGTGATGATCCCAGCCACCTATGTCAGCAAAGGCCACCTGCACTCCGAGGTTTGCCTTGATGAGTTGCGCGAGCTGGCGCAGGCTGTCGCCGAAGCGCCCCTTGGGATAATCGGCGCCAGGCGCCGGCTTGTACTTCGACGGGTCCGCGGCCTTCAGCATTCTTACCGCGTCAAACGTTTCTTCTCCGGTGCCGTGCAGCACGGTATCGAGTGAGTGATCGTACATGGCTTCAAATGTAGTCGCGACCGGCGAAGCTTTCGGATTGCGGCCTCCGACCGAGAAATCGTTGATGTTGTTCATCGCGATGGCCGGTTCGAGGCCACTCAAGATGCGCGGGATCGACGGGCCCATGGCGATGGCCTCGAAGGCCGACTTCTGCGCCGGCTGCGGCAGGTTGCGCAGAGTGCGATTGAGCCATCCATCTTCAGTGGACTTGATACCCGGAGTGCCGGCCTCCATAAAATCCTGCGCATCGAAGTGAGAGCGGCTTGGGTCGGGCGATCCGGCGGCATGCACAATCGCCAGTTGACGCTGCTGCCACAGCGGCTGAAACGACGCGAGCGCAGGATGCAGCCCGAAGAAGCCCCCGAGATCGAGCACAGCTTTGCGTGGAATATTGATGCTGGGGCGCATCGCGTAATACTGCGGCTCGCCGTGGGGCACAACAATATTCAAACCGTCGGCGGCGCCGCGCTGGAAAATTACGACCAGGCGTTTGGTGCGCGCGCCCGGCTGAACCGCGCCCCATGCGGCACGCGCCAGAAAACTCGGCACCGCCGCTGTGCCGACAACGGCGAGTGCACTGTTGCGAAGAAAAATGCGACGAGTGATGGACATAGAAACCTGCTCTTGGCCCTTAGCCTTTAGCTCTTAGCTCGATCTTACTAACCCTGTGTCGTCCGCCGGAGTCATGGGATTCAAAGCTAAGAGCCAACAGCTAACGGCCAAAAGCTACCTTCTCTGAAACTCCGGCGAGCCCAGCAGCAAGCCGGCAATCGTGCTCACGTCCGGGGGGCGTTGCTTGTGCTGCCCGCCGCTCATCGCCGCTGCGTCGATCTGCGCCGTGATCGAGTCGTGCGTCTGCTTGGATACATCTCCGTCGAGCAGGCTGCTTTCGAGCTTTGACAGAGCGAACGTCGAATCCAGCGGCGGGTTGGGCGGACTGCTTCCAGCCAGCTGCCCAACATCCACCTTCACAGCCTTAATCTTGCCGCTGGTCAGCGCCAGAGCAAAATTCATGCGAGTGAGCAGCGCGGAAGAACTCACCCACGTTTCCGCTTTCATGGAATAGCCCGTGGGCGGCTGCGCGCCGTAAAGCGGCATGCCCATGTTGTTGAGCTGGCGGATGAGCGGCAAGGCATCGTCGACCTCAGCCCCAATCGCGCGCACCGCCGAAGCCACGAATTCCAGAGGGGTTTTCACCTTGGCGCGGTAGGTCCCATCATCCCAGAACTCCGGCGAGTGAAACAGCACGGTCAGCACTTCGCGAATGTCGCCCTTTTTTTTCAGAAACGTTTTCGCCATGCGATCGACCAACGCGGGAGGCGGATCGTCCGCCACAAAACGTTCCGCGAGCTTCAACGAAATAAAGTGCGCAGTCTGAGGACTCGTCGCCAGCTTGTGCAGCACTTCCAATCCCTCGCCTTCGCCCTTGGGCTTGATGCGATGACCCAGTACGAACTTTGGTCCGGGCTCATGCATGCGTGGTTCAAACTTGAAGGCGCCGCCCTGGTAAGGCTTGTCGATGGTCCATCCAGTAAAGACTTTGGCGACCTCGGTGACATCGCGCTGAGAGTAGCCGCCATTCACGCTGAGCGTGTGCAGTTCGAGCAACTCGCGCCCGTAGTTCTCGTTGAGGCCACTCTGACGCTTGCCCTGATTTGGCCGTGGCCCATAACGCCGCGCGTACGGCCCATTGGGATGCTGTGGAATGCCAAGAGCCTGCGGGGAGTCGGGTCCCACACTAAGCCAGTTGTCCAGGTAGAACAACATTGCCGGACTCTTTGCCGTAGCTACAAGCAGGTCTTCAAATTTTCCCAGCGCGTGCGGCCGAATCACATCGCGCTCGTAACTGGTGACCAGCAGGCGGTCAACGCCCTTGTCCATGAACACGTTGAAGTGGTTAAACCAGAAATCGGTCATCACTTCTTCAACTTGCCGCTCGCTGTAGATGGCGCGCAAAAGCTTCGCCTGCGCCAGTTCCCCAGTAACGACGCCCGGCGGATTATTCATGGCGAGCAGGATTTCTTTTTGCTTCGGCGGCAGGCCGGCAAGAAACTCCTGGCCTTTCCCTCCACGTAAAGAATCCGCAACCGCGCGTTGCCCTGCCGGCGACATGCTTAAAATTTTCTTGAAACGCTGGTCAGCAGGCAGGCTCGGCAGTTGCTGCACATCAAGATCGGCATAAAGCTGTTCCTCGCGCCTTCGCGCCTCTTCTTCTTCCTGAGGGGTGAGCTTCGCGGGAGGCGCAGCGGGCGCCATCGCATCGATGTTGGCGGGATCAGTCTTTACTCTTGCATCTGCGACGCTTGCATCTGCGGCAGTTTCGTTTGCTGCAGCCGAGCTCAAAGCGGAGTTCATAGGAACGTTGATTGCGGAATTATCCGCGGAGCCGTTCGTGCTCTCCGCTGCAACGCTTGAACCGGCGACGGGTGCGTTACGGGCGCCATCAAACGCTGTGGGATTTGTATTCTTGCCAGCTTCCTGCTGGCGTTCTTTTTTCTCCTGTTGCTGGTCGATCTGAACTTGATAAATCATCCGCAGAGCTGCGTCGGATGGCATGGGCTTCTTGCCGTTCATCACCTGATTGATTTTCCGGCCATCGGGAAAATCTTCCGCCAGTTCCCTCGTGTTCATGCGCACCGTGCGGAACGGCTCCAGACGCACATTCAGGGCGCTATCGTCGATTTTTTCGGGATGCAGTTGTAGGTCGATCCATTTTTCGACACCTATCGCCATCACGCGCTGCACATCCCCGGGGCGCGGACCGAAAGTCAGGCGATTGAGCGCGTGCAGCGCGCGGCGTTGATCGCCGGCGCCGGAAGACGTTTTCTCCTTGTCCTTTTTCTTCGCCAGCAGCGGCGGGACAGTACACGCCAGGCTGACGGAAAGGAAGAGAACGGCGAATTTCACGCGCCCCACAGGCATGAGGACTCCATCAAGGAAAGGCGAAAGCCCTCCTATTATGAACCCGGACGGGTAGAAAAGTTGCTGGCTGGAGGGTTACCGAAGGAGGTTAATAGAGTTAGACCTAAAGGCAAGAACTAGGTCAAATACATTTTGCCGCGGGAGATCTTATGCTGCAAAGTCGCAGCCAACTGGTCGACGTCGGTGGGTGAAATGTTGACCGACATGTGATCGGCCAACAGCGGTGTTCGATTGCTTCCGACGGCATCGCGCCGCACCTGGATCATGAGAGCCTGCACGACGTTGGGATCATACTTTAAAGGCGACATGCGAACCAGATCGCTCAGCGCTGCTCCCAGCGAAAGCGGCTCGCGATAGGGACGCGCGCTGGTCATGGCGTCGAATGTATCGGCAAGCGCCATAATGCGCACGGGCATGGGTAAGTCATCACCGGCCAAAGAATCGGGATATCCGGACCCGTCGCTACGCTCATGATGCCAGCGCACAGCTTCATGAATCTTCGGCCAGGGGAACTCCACGCTGCTGACAATCTGATGGCCGACCACGGTGTGGTCCGCCATCTCACGGAACTCTTCCGGATTGAGCGCACTCGCTTTGCTGAACAGGCGGCGGTCGACGGCCACTTTGCCGATGTCATGCAGATAGCCCGCGCTGCGCAGCGCGGCAACTTCGCCGGCATCCGCGCCCATGGCTTCGCCAATCGCAGCCGCGTAGCGGCCCACGCGCAAAGAGTGGCCGTGAATGTTCACGTGCTTCACGTCAATGGCCGTGGCGAATGCCTCCAAAGCGCTGTCATAGAAGCCGTGCAGAGACGCCATCAGGCGCAAGTTCTCGGTTACGCGCTGGGCCAGCGTCTGAGTCAGCGCGTGGTTGTGGACAGCCAGCCCAATGTAGCTGCACAGCAGATCCGTGGCATCCAGTTCCGCCTCCAAATAGGGCGCGTCACCCGGCCGCCTTCCCAGCGCGATGACTCCGGCGAGCTTGCCAACCGATTTGAGCGGGGCAATGCATTTGAAAAGCTCAGGAGCGACGTTGCCATTCGAACTGAGAAACACCGAATAGGTGGAAGCGTTGAGCACAATCGGTCCGCGTGCAGCGGCGAGAGCGTGAGCATGCTTAGGAAGAAGCGGGATGAAGGCCGGCTCGGGAAGCATGGCGAATCCTTGAGCCGCCACGGACGAGAGCATGGTGGGCTTCTCGTTAAACACGAAGAGCGCGCCCTCCCGCGCGCCGGCCGCTTCCATCACAGCGGACAGCATGCGGCGCGAGGTGTCGGTGAATTCGCGCTCCGCCGTAAGCTCGGGCCCCAGCTCGGAGAGAGCTTCAACGGTGCGCAACAGCCTGCGGAAATTATTTGTCTCCACGGCCAAGATTCTTTTTGTGTGTGTAGGACGTTAAACAGATTGAGCGTACCACGCGCGCATCGGTGTGGTCAGACCACGCTGTTGGTTAGTTTGGTGCTATGTGAAATAGGCTGAAGCGGGTTGACGAGCCTGATTCCGAGCGGTGCCGCCGATTCAAAAATGCTCGCAGAGCTCCGCGAACCGGCCCACGATCAGCAGGCGCTGCGGCGGCGGAGCTGCATTCACTTCTTCATGCTCCAGTATCCAGGTATTTCCGTGAGGGACGAAAACCGCATGCAAACCCGCGGCCAGCGCGGGATTGATGTCAGATTTCGGACTGTTGCCGACCATCCAGGAAGAGTCGTGCGCGAGTTCGTATTTCTCGATGATCGCCTGGTAGGCTGCGGAATCTTTTTCGGCGACGATTTCCCTAGCGGCAAAGTATTCTTTCAATCCTGAACGCTCGATCTTTCCCGTCTGCTCCACGATTGCGCCCTTGGTCATCAGGATGAGATGGTGGCGCCCGGAGAGATACTGCAGAGTTTGAGGAACGTCGGGCAAAATCTCGATCGGATGGTCGGAGATGATTTTGGCAAAGCTCTGAATCTGAGCGTGCAATTCGGGAGTGACCGGCTCCACGCTGAGCCGTTCAAAGGTATCAACCAGAGCGTGCGCGAAGCTGTGCAGGCCGTATCCGTGCTTCACAATGCATTCCCGCTCCACATCGTTGAGAACTTCGCGCACTTGCTCGGGAGAAAATTCGTGGTGATTGAGGAATGAAATGAATCGAGCAATGGCCCGCTCAAAATAAATGTTGTTCTCCCAGAGCGTGTCGTCGGCGTCGATCAGCAGGGTTTGGGGGGACAGGCGTCTGGCTCCTAGCTGCTAGCTTCCAGCGAAGCTGCTTATTCACTTCGTGACTCAATTGTGGGTCTATTTCGGAATTGAACGGTAGCCATTACCAGCGCCAATGGCCGCAAGACTCGTCTTCATTGAGTCAGCACTAGCTAGAAGCTAGAACCTTCACCCAACCCAATCCACGCGCGCCTCAGGCCCGATAATCCCGGCCTTGTGCCCCATATCAAGCAGACGCACCACGCCTTCACGTCCTTCCGGACCGTAATCGAGTGTGCGCTCGTTCACGTACATGCCAACGAACCTATCCGCGGTTTGCGAGTCCAAATCGCGGGCGAACTGCATGGCGTAGGACAAGGCTTCTTCCCGGTGGTCGAGCGCATACTGGATGCTGTCGCGCAATGCTCCCGTGACGGCCGAACTGAGTTCCGGTCCTAGCGCACGGCGAATCGCATTTCCTCCCAGCGGCAGCGGCAACCCCGTCATCTTCTGCCACCAGCGGCCAAGATCGACGATGCGGTGCAAGCCCGCTTTGTCGTAGGTCAATTGCCCTTCATGAATGATGAGTCCAGCTTCGTACTTGCCCTCGAGCAGTTGCGGAATAATCTGGTCGAAGGGCACAACTTCCGTTTCAATTCCGGGAGCAAAAAGTTGGAGCGCGAGATATGCGGTCGTGAGCCTGCCCGGAACGGCGATGCGTTTTTCCTTAATCTCGCTCTGGGTGAACGGGCGCGGCGAGACGATCATCGGCCCATAGCCCTCGCCCACGCTGCCGCCGCACGACATGAGCGCGTATAAATCCTGAATGTAAGGATAGGCGTGAAACGAAATCGCAGTCACATCGTAGATGCCTTCGCGCGCCTTCTGATTCAGCGTCTCGATATCGCAAAGCGTGTGCGTGAAGCGCAGTCCCGGGACGCGAACCTTGCTGGTGGCGAGGCCGTAGAACATGAAGGCATCGTCAGAATCCGGGCTGTGAGCGATGGAAATCTCGCGCACCTGCGATGATTGGCTGCCGCCCGAATGTTTTGTTTCTACTGCTGAAACTACCGTCATTTTTCACTCCAACTACTTGACCTCGGCTCTATCGCCGTGCATCCCGGAAGCGTTGCCATTGCGCGGCAATTCCCGCAGCCATCATTACCTTAATTATTTCTGCGAACAGAAACCAGTAAAGACCCCAGCGGAATGCTTGCGCGACCGAATGCGTCAGAACTGCGAGCCAGGCCAGACCTCCAGTGAACAGAACAACTTCACCGAGAAACCCGCCGATCGCGGCACGCGCAAAATTCCTGCGGCCATGCTCCATCACGTATCCCGCGAGCCACGCAACCAGAGGATAAGTCAGCAGGAATCCCGCCGTCGCGCCGTGGAACAATTGCGCGATTCCTCCCGCCCCAGTGGGATTGAACACAGGCATTCCCATTGCCCCTTCGGCCAGATAAAGCGCCATGGCCGCAAACCCGCGCCGGCTGCCCAGCAGCAGGCCGACAACCAGCACGCCGAAGTTCTGCACCGTCAGCGGTACCGGCGTAAATGGCAGGGGAATCGTGATACGCGCGCACAACGCTACGAACAAGCTGCCGCCAACCACCAGGGCGACTTGCCGCGCGGCTTCAGAATAGAAAATGCTTTCCCGCGAACTGCTTAATGTTTGCATTGTTGCTTTTGCCATGGCAGAGTCTCCACACTGTCGGCGCGAACCATCGGCGCTCAACGATCAGAACTTAACGATCAGTGCTCAACGTTGCCCGACTGACGCTCGCGTTCTACTTCGCCGGACGTTCCTTCCTGCGCAGCATGCGCGGCCTGCAGGTGCCGGCGCAATCGCATGTACAACGCGATTGCCACGCACACCACGACCAGCGTACTCACACCCAGGATCAGGAACCACCAGATCATCCGCACAACCGAGTAGGATAACAGATGATCCGGCAGTTGAAACGCGCAGTTTCTGCAAGCTCGATTGACTAGGAAATGACGCCGCGCCGGCCGCCTAGCACGGCAATGCAGTCGCATCGCCCGAATTCTAACTCGCCTTCGCCGACGCGATCCTCTCCCGCATCATTTCTACTCGCTTGAGCATGAACTTGAAACGTTCCCGGCCATACTTGGAACTCATGATGACCTTCTCGATGGTTCCGAACATCTCCGGGTCGCCCGCCTTTTCCCGCAATTCTTTGAGAAACGGCTGAACCTTCGCAAACATGATGAACATTTCCCCGCTCACAGCCGGCTGGAGAAATAAATCCGCGTTCAACGCGCCTTGCAGCACGAATGACGCGGCCATGCTCCAGTAGCCGCTCACCTGGCGCAACCAATTGTTCTCAGGTGTCCCGGGAGCGAATGCTATTTTCAGGAAATCGTCGGCGCTCCTCGGCCAAAATCCGGTAAACCACCAGTTACGCGCCTTGCGCATCTCCGCTTCGCGGCGCAGATCGTAGAGTTGCATAATCAGTTGAGCATCGGCAGCTGTTGCTTTCTTAGGCATCAATGTCCTCCCATATTTATTGCGGACAGATAGTCAATAAGACAAACCGCGTTTAGCTGTCCGACACACATAGTACTCCAAGTCTTTGATTCAGCGAGGCTAATCCCTTGTTGACCGTGAATCTAGCCGTGCCGGTAGTGACTCCAACAGATCCGGTGTAGCCAAGGTCAAGATCTAACATTTTGCCGAAAGTGAAACGGCGGAGTGCGGTTAGAATGGAGAAGTTGATTTGACCGACCCTCCCGGTCAACGTGAAGCAATTTCCGGACCCCCTAAGATCTAAACGAAATACGAATCGAAAGAAGATCGAAACGAAGATTGCAACCGATGAAGCTTGCTCACTCATGTCTGCTGACCGTCCTGCTGGGAACTGGCGCGCTCTTGGCTCAAACTCCGTTCGCGCAAGTTGCACCAGCATCGCGAGCCGTCGTAACAGGCACGGTCACCAAGGATCCCGGCAGCGAGCCGCTGAAGAAAGCGCTCATCGAACTGATTGCCGAGAGCCAGAACAGTGGTGGAAACTACACGGCGCTCTCCGGAGTGGATGGCGGCTTCCGCATCGAAAACATTGTGCCCGGCCGCTATCGCTTGTTTGTGGAACGCACCGGCTATCAGGCAATCGACAAGCAGCACCGCCGGAGCGAAGGCCGCGTGCTCACATTGAACTCTGGCCAGGAGTTGAAGGATCTCGTCATTCGTCTCCAATCCGCGGCGGTGGTTGAGGGGCGCGTGACCGATGAGGACGGCGACCCCATGCCCGAGGCGCAAGTCGCAGTGCTGCGCCAGACTTTCGTTTCAGGACGCAGTCGCTGGGAGCAGGCTGGAGCCGAGCGCACCAACGATCTCGGCGAATACCGCATCGCGGGCCTCGCTGCCGGAAACTATTTTGTTTCGGTCACGCCGCCGCCCGACTTCAGAAGCCTGATCGAAACCACCGGCAATGTGCCTGCGGCTGAGATTCATAGCGGACCGCCCTCCGAGAAACCTGTGCCTGCCGCCTACCAAACCACTTATTATCCCGGCACCAGAGATCGCGGACAAGCCGCACCGATCCAGTTACATGCCGGCGATAGTTTCCCGGTGAATTTTTCGTTAACGCCCAGCCCCAGCCTGAGCATCCGCGGCTCGGTGGTGAATCTGCCGCCCGGTTCCAGCGCCGCCATCATGCTGCAATCCAGAGATTTCAATCTGGTGCTGAACGGCGCGGAGGTGCATAAAGATGGCAGCTTTGAGATTCGCGATGTTTCTCCCGGAGCCTACACAATTCTCGCCACGTTGGACAACGTTGCGGTGCCGATGATGGCGCGGCAATCGCTGCAGATTGCGGAAAGCGTTGAAGGTCTGCGCCTGACGCCGCAAGCGGGAGGCACGATTTATGGCCGTCTTCGTATGGAAGCCAACAGCAACTCCATGCCTGATCCCAGCCAGATGTTTCTTCTGCTGCGCTCTTCGGATAGCGATAGCGATGGCGATAACGACTCGCTCAGCAGCATCACGATGGGAATAAGTTTTTCCAACGTGGCCCACGTCAATGGCGATGGCAGCTTTGCGTGGAAGAATGTGCCCGCAGGAAACTATGCCGTCCAGATTTCCGAGGCCAGCGCTATGCCGGATTGGTTTCTAAAATCCGTGACCGCGGGCGGCCGTGATGTAGTGGACTCCGGATTCAGCATGAGCGGCGGCACCACCAATCTAGCGCTCGTAGCAAGCGCCAACGGAGCAGTGGCCGAGGGCTTGGCCAGCAATCAACAGGATGAGCCGGTTGCGGACGCGGTGGTCGTCGCGGTGCCGGAGACGCGCTTCCGCAGCCGTCCTGACCGCTATCGCAAAGCGCTCACCGATCAGAGCGGACGATTCACCCTGCGCGGTTTGCCTTCCGGCGATTACACGCTGTTCGCCTGGGAAAGCGTCGACGGCGAGGCCTACTACAATCCCGAATTCCTCAAGAGCTATGAAGGCCAGAGTAAGGCATTGCACGTGACCGAAGGGCTCCGCGTCAGCGTGCAGCTCAAGACGATTCCGGCGGTCGAAGATCAGCCCTAGCCCGCGCCGATTGCGGCCTTAACGGAGTATGCTGTGGGATTATGAATCGTATACTCGCTTCCCTTCTCCTACTCGTCGGTATGTCCGCCGCCAGCTTTGTTTCCGCCGAAGACACACCGGCCGCCGCCTTGCTGGTGCTGGCCAAGAGCGACAACATGCTCTCCATAGTCGACCCTGCCAGCCTGAAAGTGATCGCGCGGATGCCGGTCGGTAACGATCCTCATGAGGTCATCGCGTCCAGCGACGGCAAACTCGCTTATGTGTCCAACTACGGATCCGGGGCGTTCAACACGCTGGCAGTCGTGGATCTGGTCGCGCATAAAACATTGACATCCGTCGATCTTGGAGCACTGCGTGGGCCGCATGGGTTGGACTTCGTCGGCGAAAAAGTGTGGTTCACCGCCGAAGCCGCCAAAGCCATCGGCAGTTATGATCCGGCGACCAAAAGCGTTGATTGGATTCTGGGCACCGGACAAAACCGAACGCACATGATTTATGTCTCACCGGATATGAAACTGATTGTCACTACCAACGTAAGTTCCGGCACGGTGAGCGTCATCGAGAAAACTGTCGGCGGCCGTCCCGGCCCAGGTGGTCCGCCGGGAGCTCCGAGAGCCGATTGGAACGAGACTGTGATTCGCGTGGGCAATGGCTCGGAAGGATTTGATGTTTCTCCCGACGGCAAAGAAATTTGGGTGGCCAATGCCGGGGAGGGAACTGTCTCCATCATCGATATGGCGAGCAAGCAAGTAACGCAAACGCTGGCGCCCGATGTCAGCAGCGCGAACCGGCTGAAGTTTACGCCCGATGGGAAGCTTGCGCTGATCTCGGCTCTGCGCGGTGCGGACGTGACGGTCATCGATGCGGCGACAAGAAAAACGATTAAGCGAATTGCTGTTGGACACGGCGCGGCCGGCATTGTCATGCAACCGGACGGCGCGCGCGCGTTTGTAGCGTGTTCGCCCGATGGCTATGTTGCCGTCATCGATTTGCATACGATGGAAGTGGTTGCCCGGATTGAAGCCGGGCAGAATCCCGATGGGCTGGCTTGGGCGATACGGCGGTAGCAATCGCCATCCACCGCATGATCGCCGATTTTTTACATGCGCAGCCATGCACAGAGGGCGGTCTTTTGCTATGAAGTTTAGAATTCAGCTGCAGTAGCGTTCTGAAAATACGGCACTTTGCTCGGTTCCACAGCCGCTTTACGGCCTTGGCATGACAATTGCATCACCCATTGACGGATTCGGAGGTGTTTGCATGTCCGCCATGACCGACACAGAATTCCTTCAACTGCTGAAGAAGGACGTCGATTACTTCAGGCAAGCCACTCAACGCTTTGAAAATCTAGTCCCGAACGTCTGCGCGCCGGTTCAGGATCAATGGCGATTGCAGGCCCAGGCCCGCAAGAACTTCGCGCTGGACCTTGAGATTCTCTTGGAGAAAACCGAGAAGTGCGTCGCCTTATCTCTACAGGATGCAAACAAGAAGGAACCGGCTTCCTGCTAACTTCCTGGTCATCATCTTTCCGCGCGAGGCTTANNCGAACCTCTTGCTGACTTCTGATCCCAACCTGTTGCTTTCGACGGTCGCGATGTATGCCGCACCCCGCGGCATTGGGCCATATCTCCGCCAGCATTTGTTGGATAAAACTTTTCAGGGCCTGTATCACACCGATGCATTCGATCGTGCACTGTTGATTCCTTATTTCATTGTGCTCATCCTGCTGGCTGGTTACGGAATGCACCGCTACATTCTGGTTTACCTCTATTACAAACACAAGGAAAAGCGCACGACGGAGCCGGCAGCGCTCTTCGAAGAATTGCCGCGCGTGACCGTGCAGTTGCCGATTTTCAATGAGCAGTACGTGGTCGAGCGTCTGCTGGAGTCCATCTGCAAGTTGAAATATCCGCGGGAGAAGCTCGACATTCAAGTGCTCGACGATTCCACCGACGAAACCATCGAGGTGGCGCGCAACCTGGTCGAACGCTACGCCGCGCTGGGCAATCCCATCAGCTACCATCACCGCACCAACCGCGAGGGCTTCAAGGCAGGGGCGCTGGCCGAGGGCCTGAAAACGGCGAAGGGTGAAGTCGTTGCCATCTTCGACGCTGACTTTACTCCGCCGGAAGATTTTCTTTTGCGCACTGTCCATCACTTCACCGATCCGCGGATCGGCATGGTGCAGACGCGCTGGACGCACATCAATCGCAATTATTCTTTCTTGACCGAGGTGGAGGCCATCCTGCTCGATGGCCACTTCGTGCTGGAGCACTCCGGACGCGCCCGCAGCGGCGTCTTTTTTAACTTCAACGGCACTGCCGGAGTTTGGCGGCGACGGGCGATCGACGAAGCCGGCGGCTGGCAGCACGACACGCTCACCGAAGACACCGATCTTTCCTATCGTGCGCAGCTCAAAGGATGGAAGTTCATCTATCTGCAGGATGTCGAATGCCCCGCAGAATTGCCCGTAGAAATGACCGCGTTCAAAACCCAGCAGGCGCGGTGGGCCAAGGGATTGATCCAGACCGGAAAGAAAATCCTGCCGCGCGTGCTGCGCAGCGACGCCCCGCTGCACACCAAGATCGAAGCCTGGTATCACCTGACCGCAAACCTCAGCTATCCGCTGATGATCGTGCTCTCGGTGCTGATGTTGCCCGCCATGATCATCCGCTTTTATCAGGGATGGTTTCAGATGCTCTTCATCGACTTGCCGCTGTTTTTGGCGTCAACGTTTTCGATCTCAAGTTTTTATCTGGTGTCGCAGCGCGAGCTTTTTCCCAAGACATGGCCGCGCGCCTTGTTATATCTGCCCTTCCTGATGGCACTTGGCATTGGATTGACCATCACCAACACCAAGGCCGTGATCGAAGCTCTCATCGGCAAGGAGAGCGCCTTCGCCCGCACGCCGAAGTACAACGTGGAATCCAGGAAGAATAAAGTTGCTGCCAGCAAATACCGCAAGCGGCTGGGCTGGGTGCCTTGGCTCGAACTCGTGATCGGCAGCTACTTCGCGCTCACGGTCTACTACGCCATCCAAAACGAAAACTACGTGACCATTCCTTTTCTTCTACTCTTCGTGGTGGGCTACTGGTATACCGGACTGATGTCCCTGCTACAGGGACGGTTCTCGGGCGTCGCGCTGAGCGCCGAATCTCATACCAAGCCATTTCCTGTGGGTGTGTAAAGTAGTAGCGCCAGCATTTTGCCGGCCTGGAGACGGCGATTGCTCGACAGCCGGCAATATCGCCGGCGCTACTAATGCTTTCATTCGCTGCGCTGCTCGGTTACAATCCACTCGCCAAAAGTTTCTCATCGGGCCCGGCACGCCGGTTGAACTGCGCGACAGGTAACTTCGCGGTTCGAAGGAGACTCCGATGCTCCGCTTACGCAAGCTTTATTCTCTTCTTGGGCTGGCATTGCTGGCCACTTCCCTGCTCAGCTGTGGTTCCCACAATTCCGACGAGTATTTTGTCTTCGTGGCGGCCAATCTGCAAGTTCCTTACTGGCAGGCCGCCGGCGCCGGCTTCGACAAAGCCGGTAAGCAAATGAAGGTGCGCACAGATTTCCTGGGCCCCAATAACTACGATGCGAAAGCCGAGCGTGACGCCCTCGATCAGGCAGTGCGGCAGAAAGCTACCGGAATTTTGCTCGGTGTGACCGATCCGGGGTTGCTGAAAGACAGCATCGATAAAGCCATCGCCGCCGGAATTCCCGTAATCACCATGGATTCCGATGCTCCCGCCAGCAAGCGGCTTTTCTTTATCGGCACCAATAACTATCAAGTCGGTATGACCGGCGGGCTGCGCCTGGCGCAGGAATTGAAAGGCAAAGGCAACGTCGTGGTATTCACCATGCCCGACCAGCACAACATGCAGGACCGCTTGCACGGCTATCGCGACGCAATCGAGCGCACGCCCGGTATCAAGATCGCACGCGTGGTCGATATCCAGGGCGACCCGCGCATCGCCTTCGACACCACGACGCAAATCATCGGCAAGGAAAGAGACCAGGTCGATGCCTTCGTCTGTCTGGAAGCTCAGTCAGGCAAAGAGGTCGCCGGCGTGCTCAACAGCTACCACGTCACCGGCAAGGTTGTGATGGCGATGGATACCGATCCTGAAACACTGGAGTGGATTCAAAAAGGAGGGATCGCCGCTACCATCGCGCAGAAGCCTTATACCATGGCTTTTGTCGGCATGCAGATGCTGGACAATTTGTATCATCACAAGCCGGCGTCGCTCGAAACCGATTGGTCGAAGGACAGCTTTGCGCCGATCCCTTCCTTTGTGGATACTGGTTCTGCCCTCATCGACAAGAGCAACGTGGATTCTTTCCTGCAGGCAAAACAGAGCGCGACCAGTGCGCCGAAGTAATCGAGAGAATCGCTTGTCGACGAGCCAAAACGTTTCCGGATAAGACCGGAGACGGGCGCACTTTCGAACCATTGGATGGATTGCCGATGCGCAAGCTGCAGCTCTCTTTTTTTCTAAGTGCTTTCTTTGTTAGCCTTTTTCTCCTGCTCGCGGATGCACCCAATTTCGCGCTTGATCGCCAACCTAACTCCGACTATCACGCCCGCCGCGAAGCGCTCGCCAGGAAAGTGGGAGGCGTGGTCGTTCTGTTCGCGCCTATGGAGAGTGAAGGGCCAAACGACTTGTATGGTTTCCGCCAGGAAGACAACTTCTACTATCTCTCAGGTTTGACCGAGCCGGGCTCGGCCCTATTGATTGCACCAGCCGCCGAAAGCAACGCCGAAAAACCCGCTCACCCCTACACCGAAATTCTTTTTCTTCCCCCGCGCAATCTGACGCAAGAGAAGTGGACCGGCCCCAAACTCGGCCCGGAACATCCTGACGCGCCAAAGATCACCGGCTTCGATCGCGTCGAAAACATGCCCAAGCTTCCGGAAGAGGTAATCAAATTAGTTCCTTCCGGCACGCGCCCGGTTATTTATACCGACGTCGCCTCCTACGATCGAACATCCGCCAGCACCGAGCCGCTGGAGTTTCTAAAGGACGTGAATTCGTTCCTGAGTTTTCAGGACGTGAAGCCGATGATCGATTCTCTGCGTACCACGAAGGACGCGGGGGAAGTCGCGCTGATCCGCAAGGCGGTCGATGCCTCGGTAGCGGCACACTTCGCCGCGTTCAAAGCGGTGAAACCGAATGTTACCGAGCGCGAAATTTCTGCGCTGATGCAATACGAATGGGGTAAGCGTGGCTGCGAGCGCCCCGCCTACGCGCCCATCGTGGGCTCGGGGTATTACTCCACCGTCCTGCATTACTCGGACGACGATCATGTGATGAAGACCGGTGATGTTGTCGTCATCGATGCCGCCGGCGAATATTCCATGTACGCCTCCGACATCACGCGCACGCTTCCCATCAACGGCCACTTTACCGCGCGGCAGCGTGAGATCTACGACATCGTTCTCGGGGCGCAACAAGCCGCCGAGGCCGCTTTCAAGTCGAGCAAGTCAAGCATGCGGCGCGACGTTCCCGACTCTCTCTACAAAGTCGCGTACGACTACATCAACACTCACGGCAAAGATTTGCACGGCGACACGCTGGGAAAATATTTCATTCATGGTCTCGGCCATCCCGTCGGCCTGAACGTGCACGATGCCACCGATCCTGACGCTCCGCTCGGACCGGGACAAGTCTTCACCATCGAGCCGGGCATTTATATTCCCGAGGAAAATCTCGGTGTGCGTATCGAAGATGACTACTACGTGGACCAGGATGGCAAGCTGATTAAACTAAGCGCGGCCTTGCCTTCGAAGGCGGAGGATGTGGAAAAAGAGATGAACGAAAAGTGACAAAGGAAATTGAGTGATTGGGTGATTGGGCGATTGAGTGATTGAAAACGCCTTCAGGGGCTCAAATCACCCAATCACCCATTCGCACAATCACTCAATTCCTACGAGATATATTCCCTAATGTACTCGTCCTGCGTGTGCGCCAGTTGGTAAAGGTCGCCGTCGAAAATTATTTTGCCCTCGCGCAGAATTAAGAAGCTCAAAGGAACTTCGCAATGCTTCCCTTTGGGCAACAGCACCATGCGGTTCGTCTGTTTGTCGAACTGATGCGTCGCCATCGTAAAAGCGTCCTGCAGGCGATGCGTCACCAATAGAGCGCTCGTCCTATTGACATCGCGCTGCTTCACAATCAGTTCGATGATGGTATTGGAGGTGACCGGATCAAGGCCTCCGGTGGGCGAATCATAGAGCAGCAATTCGGGCTGTGTAATGATCGCACGCGCAATAGCCACGCGCCGCCGCATGCCCCCGGAAAGTTCCGAAGGATTGAGATCGAGCGTATGTTCCAGTTCCACGAAACGCAACGCCTCTTTCACCCTGCGATCGATGTCCTCATCGTAGATGCCGTGCTCTTCCATCAGACGGTAAGCCACATTTTCGCGCACGGTAAGAGAATCGAACAGCGCGCTTTCCTGGAAGACCATTCCAATCTTGCCGCGCAACTCGAACAAATCTTCTTCCCGCATGTGAGTAATGTCCTGCCCCAGCACGACAATGCGTCCGGAGTCCGGCCGGATGAGTCCGAGAGCCAGTTTCAGAATCAGACTCTTGCCGGATCCGGCGACGCCGAACACCGCCTTGGTCTCGCCGCGCGGCAGATGGAAAGAAATACCGCGCAGCACTTCGTTGTCGTCAAAGGCGAGGGTCACGTCTTCAAATACGATGACCGGTGCGGAATCATCCTTCATCGTTACGACAGAGGCATCAAGCGGCAAAGTCGGAGCGGACATGGGATCAGGAAAGCGTAGCCATCAGGAAACGAGTGACGATTAAGTCCATGGCGAGGATCAGAACCGAAGCCGCCACCATCGCCTGCGTAGTGGCGCGGCCCACGCCCTGGGTTCCTCCGCGCGCGTTCATGCCGTAGAAGCAGCCTATGGTGGCGATAATGAACCCGAAGATCACCGGCTTCACCAGCCCCATGAACACGTCTTGAAACACCAGCGTTTCCCAGGCATTGAACCAATATTGCCGCGCATCGAGCCTGAGCAAGAGCTTCGCGATCGCGAGGCCGCCGACCAATCCCACGAGATCGGAAATGATGGCCAGAAAAAACAGCATGAACACCGTGGCGACCACGCGCGGCGTCACCAGCTTTTTCATGGGATCGGTGCCCAGCGCACGCATGGCATCGATTTGCTCGGTCACCACCATCGAGCCCAACTCGCTGGCCATGCCGGAGGAATTTCGTCCGGCCACCATCAGGCTGGTCAGCACCGGTCCCAGTTCGCGAACCATCGAAGTCGAGACCAACTGCCCCACCAGCGTGATCGAACCGAAATGCGCCAGCGTATTCGAGGCTTGCAGCGCCAGCACGGCTCCGGTGAAAAAGCCGGTGAGCACGACGATGGGCAGCGACCCCACGCCGATGGTATCCGCCTGCTTCACCATATCGATGAGGTAAAGCGGCTTGCGGAAGAGATTTGCGACCGCCTGCACGCAAAACAGGAAGTAATCCTGAACTGTCTGGACTTTCTCTTTAGCGAGCTCGGTGGGTGAAGTCAGTTCCATGCTGATCGGGAAAGCACGCCGACCCGCGACGCGCTTTTTCGAACTATAGCAGAGAACCGCTCAAGCTTCAGCAGCGCTGTTCTAGCCCCGCGTCTTCTTCTTGATTTCGATATTCAACCGTCGGATTTTCTGATTCAGCGTAGAGAGTGGAACCTTGAAGCGCTCGGCGGCTTCGGTTTGGTTCCAGTTGCACTTCTCCAGCATGTCACTGATGATCCGCCGCTCCACATCTTCCACAATTTCGAACAGCGAGGCATCCGTGGGCGGATCATGCAGCGTGAGCGACGATCCCCGGCCCAATAGATTGTCGGGAAGCAGGTCGATGGTGATGTCGGTTCCGGAAGATAGCACCACGGCGCGCTCGATCACATTTTCCAGCTCTCGGACGTTGCCCGCCCAGGAATAGGACATCAATGGGCGGAGTGCTTCCGGCGTGATGCGCCGCACCGGGCGGTCGTTTTCCTCGGCATACTTCTTCAGGAAGAATTGCACGAGAAGCGGAATGTCTTCTCTGCGCTGGCGCAGCGGCGGCAACTCGATCGTGATCACGTTCAGGCGGTAAAACAAATCTTCGCGGAAGCGGCCTTCCCGCACCAATTGGCGCAGGTCAATATTGGTGGCCGCGATGATGCGCACATCCACCTGAATCTCCTGCACTCCGCCGAGATGCATAAACCGGCGATCTTGCAGAACGCGCAGAATTTTGGCCTGCGTTTCCAGACTCATGGTTGCGATTTCGTCAAGAAATAAAGTGCCGCGATCCGCAATCTCAAACAGTCCCTTCTTGGATGCGATTGCGCTGGTGAAAGCCCCTTTCACGTGACCAAACAACGTGGACTCGAGCAGATCGGTGGGCATGGAGCCGGTGTTGACCGGAACGAAAGGCCGATCGTGACGCGGAGAATTCAGATGCAGAGCTTTGGCAATGATCTCCTTGCCGGTTCCGCTTTCGCCTTGCAACAGCACCGTGGAACGGCTGTTGGCGACCTGGGCGACAAGGTCGAAGATCTTCAACATCGGCTCGCTCTTGCCGACGATATTTTCGAAATTGTAGCGCTGCTTGAGGGCGCGCTTCAGTTGGACGTTTTCTTCTGCGGCGCGGCGCCATCCCACCGCGGCGCGAACGTCGGCCAGAAGTTTTTCGTTGTCCCACGGTTTCTGCACAAAGTTGGCGGCTCCGCCCTGCATGGCGCGCACCGCGTTCTCCACCGTGCCAAAAGCGGTGATCATGATGACGGGCAGGCCGGTTCCGTGAGCGCGAATTTCGGCCAGAACCTCCATGCCGTTGCGGCCGGGCAAGGTGAGGTCGAGCAGGATCAGGTCGAAAGGATGTTCGCCAATACGCTGCAATCCCGCTTCGCCGCTAGCCGCTGTTTCCACGGCGAAGCCTTCGAGTTCGAGCAGGGTCTGCAGAGATTCGCGAATCTCCGCTTCATCGTCGATGATAAGAACCGCGCCGGCCAACCCGGGATTTCCATTCGCCGCCGCGCGCGAAATTACTGCCGCTTCAGACATATTCGGCCTCAGACTTATTCGGGATAAACGCGCTCGCTTTACAAACCATTGCTGACACGATCTGGTTAGACACGATCTGCTTAAACATGATCTGCTTAAACATGGACTGCCTTCCTGCTCAGCGGGAAATCCAAGGTGAAGGTGGTTCCAGCGCCGGGATGGCTTTCCACGCGAATCTTACCCGCGTGTTCCTGGATGATGCCGTAGGTTACGGAAAGACCGAGTCCGGTACCGCGTGCCTGTCCTTCGCGAGGCGAGGTTTTCGTGGTAAAGAACGGATCGTAGATGCGCTGAATGTGCTCCGGCGCGATGCCCGATCCGGTATCGGAAACGCACACGCTGACGCTCTCGCCGTTCATCGTGGCCACGCGCAATTTGCCGCCGCCCGGCATGGCATCTTTGGCGTTGAGGAATAGATTCAGAAACACCTGTTGCAGTCTTCCCGGATTTCCCTGGATCGCCGGCAACTTGGGCGCAAGCGCATTTTCCACTTCTACCTTGGCCATCTTGAACTGATGTTCCAGCAGCGCCAGCGTGTCGGCAATCACCTTGTTCACGTCCACATCGCCAATCTCGCTGCCACTGGTGCGGGAAAAATTCAGCAGGTTGTTTACGATCTCGGATGCGCGGAAGGTTTGCCGCGTTATTTTCTCGAGCAATCCAGATTTTTGCGGATCGCCCTGCAATTGTTTCGAAAGCATCTGCGTGTAGGAGGAAATCACGGCCAGCGGCGTGTTGACTTCGTGAGCCACACCCGCCGCCAGCAATCCGATGGAGGAAAGTTTATCGGCCTGGGAAAGCTGGGCTTCGAGCTCGATACGCTCGGTGATGTCGTCCATGATCACGAGCCGTCCGATGACCTGAAATTTTCGCGTAACCAACGGCGCGACCGCCACATTCACCGTACGAACTTCGCCCGCCGGCGTCTTCAGGCGGAACTTGTACAGGTTATGAATGCCAGGGTTCTGCCGCATGCGATTGAACTCTTCCACGAACTCCGGCGGGAAGATGGCCTTGAGCGGCTGGGTCATAGTCTGCCATCGCGGCACCGCGTACATCACTTCCATCTGCGCGTTCCAGCTCTCGATGCGGTCTTCCATGTCGAGCGCCATCACGCCCACGTTGATCGATTCCACAATGTTCTCGTTGAAATCCTTCAGCCGCTCGTACTCCGCCACCTTCTGCTGCAACGAGGCATAGAGCTGGCCGTTCTGAATGGCAATGCCGAGATAGCCGCCCAGAGTTTCCAGCAGTTCCATGTCTTCGCTGGAGAGGAAGTCTCCCTTCGTGGTTTTGCCCAGGCCTAACACGGCAATGGTCTTCTGCTGGGCGTGGCAGGGGATGTAGTAGTTCAGATCGAGCCGGGCGATGGTTTGCTGAGCGCCGGGAGTCTCGCGCGGCACCTGGTGCGTGTTCTCGAAGAAGAGATGACCTGCGGGATCGGGCCGCGCCACGCTCAGGAAAGACAGATCGAGGTTGCCGGGCGCGGACAGACCGAAGGACTGGGACAGCATAAATTGCTCCGGCTTTTCGCCAGACAGAAACATGGCCATGCGTTCGACCGCGAGCGTACGCGACAGCCGATCCATCAACGAAGAGAGCATGGCGTGCAGGTCAGTCTCCGAGCTGAGCTCTCGGCCGAACTCCAGCAGCGTACGGCGATAATCGTATCGCGTACGATAGAAAAATTGGTCGATGCGGTCCTGTATCCGCTTGCGCACGGGATCGAACAGCAGGGCGATAACCGCCACAAGCAGGATCAGACCCACCGGACCGGAACCGGGCCGCCAATTGTGCACCAGCAGCGCCACACCCGCCACCAGTCCGAAATACATTCCTACTACGATCGCCGCGGCCAGCGTGTACACCACGCCACGCTTGAATATCAGGTCCACATCCATCAATCGATAACGGAAGATGGCATAACCAAATGTAAGCGGCAGCAGAGCCAGCGAGAGCGCGGAAATCTTCATGGTCGCGCCGGGCAGCGAACCCATCAGGTAAGGAAGCACATAAAACAGAGAGTAAGGAATGATCGCGAGAATGGTGCCGCGTGTAACCCACTTCAATTGTTGCCGCAGGATCGTGGTACTCGCACGCCGGTAGCTATACCAAAGCACGGTGGCCGCGGCCAGAAAGAACAACGATCCGTAGGACATCTCCAAACGGTCGAGGTTCCAGCGCAGCCGCTCGCTGGCCTGCAGCCATTGCATAGCTGCGATATGGATGCCCAGCAGGATCGCTCCCGGCGCATAGACCAGCGCCAGCAGCCAGGGACGCTTGCGAACAAACTGGCGCTTCTCCGGGAAGGTCAAAACGAAATGCAGAAACAACGCCGGCTGCAAGATTCCGGCTGCGATGTTTCCCCAATAGATAGTCCAGTCGAAGTCGTTTAGCTTGCCGGTGTACTTGAAGGAGTAAGCGATAAACGACACTAGGCAAAAGATATAGAAGTGCGTGGAACCGGGAGCGGTCCAGCGGCGCAGAAGAACGTAAAGTCCGATGCCAAGATAAATGAGCGCAATCAGGCGCAGCCAGTTGTTGAGCGAACGTTCCGCGGGCACCAGGATCACGCTGGAATCCAGCGCAACCGATTGCCGCACCAGAGAATAAGCCGCTTTGGACCACACTCCGTTGCGGTAGAGCTGGCGCTCCAGCCCGGAAATGTTCTGAACATCCTGCCCATTAATGGAAATCAACTGATCGCCCGGCTTAATTCCGCTACGGGCACCGGGTCCGTTGGGATCGACCCGATCCGCCATAAGCCGCCCACCGTGTTCTACCCACCAGACTCCGTCATCGGGAACTGCGGATTTCATCTCGGCGTCAAGATTGAAGCCGGCGAATACAACCGCAGCCACTGTCAGCAGAAACAGAACAACAGCGACAAAGCGGACTTGGCTTTCCCGATTCATGGACTTCGACGGTGGCCCCGAACCCTTAATGGACTGGATGGGCGTGGAAATCACATCCCGCCGGTCATCAATGAGCAACTTCGCTGCCATGGTATTTCCCGCTTCGGGAATGCTAAGTGCGGCATTTACAGCACTTGGGAGATTATAGATGGTTTCCCGAACAGCGAATACGGCTTTTTGGAGGTTTCTGTGGAATTTGGTATCGGATTTCAGGGATGGGTTAAGGCGCCACCTCTATCGGGTGGCCGTTGCGGCAGCGGATGCGAGGAACATGCACGCTCGCGGCGCGCAGCCATCCCCAGGCTGATTTCATCAGTGCGGGGAGGGCATGCGGTCGCGTTTTTACAAGCTAAGTTCGGCCAAGCTTAAGACGGCCAAGCCGCTGGCTGCCGCGGCCCAGGACTAAGGCTGACCCGAATCGCGTTCATCAATTCGTCGTTGTCGGCAGGCTTCTGAAAAAAGGCGGATGCCCCCGCCTTCAGGGCACGCTCCTCGTTACTCTGGGGATCGCGCGCGCTCAGCACGATGACCGGAACCCCCGAAAGGGTGTCGCTATTCTGCAGCCGCTCCAGAACGACGAAGCCGTCACCCACGGGAAGCCCCAAATCCAGAATAATCAGCGCTGGACGTTCTTTCTGCGCGGAGGCGATTGCGCCATAGCCATCGCTGGCGGTAGCGACGTCGTAGTTGTTGGCTCGCAGGCGCAGCCGCATGGCTCGCACCAGATCGGGATCGTCATCGACGACCAGTATTTTTGCTTTTTGCATTTGTATTTTCTCCTTTGGTGGTTGGTTAGTTGGAATCTTGTATGGGCTTCTCGGGACGCAACTGTTTGCGTTCCATGCTGCTCGTGATCATTCCGGTCACATGACTGGCTAAAGCTTCCACCTGCTGCTCCAAGGATTGGCTGGAAAACGTTTGGCCGGAAATGTTTGAGGGAAGCTCAATCGGAGCCGCCATGATGGTGAGGCTGCACTTGGCTTTGAGGTCAGGCACGCGTTCCAGTTGTTCGCGAATACGCGCCGTCATAATTCCGGATCGCGGCATGTCCGTGGAAGCCACCACAAAAAACGTTTCGGCAGCCCCGGAGGTGCCCATGGCGGGCAGCACCAGATCTTTGTCGAGATAGATGCAGCGCCGCAAAATCTCCAGGCATTGCTGCCAGGTCTGTTTCCAGTTGCCCCGCGGAGGAACCAAGAGTGGTGTAAGCTCCACTCGCACCAGCACAAACGACGTGCGCAGCCGATCGTTGTTCGTGACCACCGGAGCCAGCAGCTTGGCCAGCGAGTAAGCCGGCAGCGTAAAGGTAAACGTGCTGCCCTGTCCCGGTTCACTGGACACCCAGATGCGTCCCTCGTGCAGGCGGACGATTTCCCGGCAGATAAAAAGGCCCAGTCCTAATCCCGAGCGGTTGTTATCGACGGCATCGGCATCCTGATAAAGCCGTTCAAAGATCAACGCCTTGGACTCAGGACTTATGCCGCGTCCAGTGTCGGTCACGGAGATGTAGACGGAGGACGGGTCAGCATCCACCACGCAGGCCTGCACCATAACAGCGCCATCGGACGGAGTGAACTTGATGCCGTTGTCCACCAGATTGATAAGCACTTCGAGAACGCGGTCGGGATCGGCATGCACCAGAGGCAGCCTTTGGTCCACGGCAATTTCCAGTCCGACCTTCTTCTCGTCGGCCATGGGCCGCATCATGGCCACGGTCTGCTGAATCAGTTCGCCGAGCGCGATGCAGCGCGGCTCAATCCGCATTTTCCCGCTCTCGGCGCGGGTCGCTTCCAACAAATCGCGGATCATGGCGTGCAACTGATTCACACTCTTCAGAACAGTCTTGAGGTGATCCGCCTGGTCGGGCGCCACAGCTCCAGCCAGACCGTCGAGCAGCAGCGTTACGTACTGGTGAATACAGGTGAGCGGCGTCCGTAATTCGTGCGAAACGTGAGAGAGAAACTGATTCTTGAAATCCAGTTGCTGTTTTTGCGTCATCTCCAGCGCGCGCAGAAGTGCTTGCCGCTCCACCGCGTAGCGAATGGATCGTTCCAGATGCTTGCTGGAGATGTTTCCCTTGATCAAATAATCCTGCACCCCCTGGTGAACGGCCTTGATGGCCAGTGCCTCGTCATCCTGGCCGGACAGCACGACTACCGGAACATTGGGCGCATGTTCCATCACCCGGCGAAAGGTTTCCGCACCATGACTGTCAGGCAAGTTCAAGTCCAACAGCACAACGGAGGGCGTTACCCGGGTCAGGGAGTCGAGCCCCTCCGAGAGCCGGGTCACACAGTTCACGTTGACCGGAGATTTGCTTTCGACCAGGCGCAATCGGACCAGATCCGCATCGCCGGGATTGTCTTCAATGAGCAGTACTTGCGTAGTCTGTTGTTCCATGTTCCCTCATTCTCCTTGGGGTGGCAGATTGACAAAACCGCACCAGAATTCTTCAATCGATTTCACCGCCGAAAAAAAATCTCTCAGGTTTCCCGGCTTGCTGACGTAACAGTTCGCCCCCAGTTCGTAACTCCGCGCAATGTCTTTACCCAACTGAGATGTGCTGAAAATGACTACCGGAATGCGGCGCAGTTCCGGCCTGGCTTTGATCGCGGCCAATACCGCTAAGCCATCTTTCTTGGGCAAACTCAAGTCCAGAATCACCAGATCGGGCCGAGCCGCCTGGGCGTACTTTCCCCTGCGATCTAAAAACGCCATCGCTTCCACGCCATCTTCCACGCTGGTAATCGCGCTGTGCCGGGCGCTTTCCAGCAGCGCCTCCCGCGCCAAGCCCACATCGGCCGGATTGTCATCCACCAGCAGCACTTGCAGTCCGGATTTCATCCTCCCGCCTCCTCTGTCGCGTCCGGCCCGCGAAGCGGCAAGGTGAATTTGAAAATGGAACCTGAACCGGCCTGGGACTCTACCCAGATTCGTCCTCCGTAGCGCTCGATGATCTTCTTGCAGATCGCCAGCCCAATGCCATTCCCCGGATATTCGGTGCGCGCGTGCAAACGCTGGAAGACCACAAAAATGTTTTCCGCGTTCTCCGGCGCGATCCCGATTCCGTTATCGATTACGCTGAACAGCCATTGCCGGTCGGATTCCTCGGCCTGCACCGAAATCAGCGACGGCTCCTTCCCCCGGAACTTGATGGCGTTCCCGATCAGATTCTGAAAGACCTGCGCCACCTGCGTACGGTCGGCCCAGACCGCCGGGAGATTCGCATAGGTCACCACCGCTCCGCTTTCCTGAATCGCGGAGGCCAGAGTCTGCAAAACCTCCTTCATTACCAGCTCGCAATCGACGCTTCCACCCGCAGCTTCCTTCCGTCCCACCCGCGAAAAGGCCAGCAGATCCTGAATCAGAACCTGCATGCGCAGCGCTCCCTCGCTGGCATAACCGATAAACTTGTCCGCATTGTCATCCAGCTTTCCGCGATAGCGTTCGGCCAGCAGCTGGGTGTAGGCCGTCACCATGCGCAGCGGCTCCTGCAGGTCGTGCGACGCCACATAGGCGAACTGCTCCAGGTCGGCGTTGGAGCGCACTAGTTCTTCGGCTTTCTTCGCCAGATCCTTTTCCGCCTGACGACGCAAGCCGTGCTCCTGTTTCTCCCGCAAAGCGCGGCGCACCACCTCGGGCAAACGGGCCAGACCATCTTTGAGAACGTAATCGGTCGCGCCTTGCTTGATGCATTCGACCGCGGTCACATCGCCGAGCGCGCCCGAAACCAGAATCATCGGAATGTCCAGGCCTTGGCGGCGCAGCAGGTTCAGCGCTTCCATCCCTTTCCAACTCGGCAGGTTGTAATCGGCCAGCACAACTTCGGGACAGTGAGTGCGCAGCGCCTCCATGAAGCCGGCTTCATCTTGTACCACCCTTGCGCTGACATCGAAGCCGTCCAGACGCATCGCGCGCAGAACCAGTTCCGCGTCGAGTTGGTTGTCTTCCACCAGCAAGACGCGCAGGTTGAGTTTCGGCGAGGCCGACCTTACCACTGCGAGTTTGGTTCCGGTTCCGCTCACTTCATCAGCCCGCCCAGCTGCGATGCGCCATTGGTTACGGGAGGACGGTTAGTGACCAGCCAGTACATCCCCAGCAACTTCACCACTTTCCGGAACTCATCGAAGTCCACCGGCTTCTGTATATAGCTGTTGACACCCAAGCTGTAGCCGCTGACCATATCCCGTTCTTCTCTCGAAGAAGTCATTAGGACAACCGGGATGGTTTTGGTTCGCGGGTCGCTCTTGATCTGCTCCAGAACTTGCATCCCGTCCACTTTCGGCATCTTCAGGTCCAGAAGAACCAGCTTCGGAGGATGGTCGAAGGACCGTGCGACATGCGGCCCGGTGCAGAACAAGAAATCCAGCGCTTCCTCGCCGTCGCGTGCGACGAAGACGTGGTTGGCGAGATTCTCCGCCCGCAAGGCGTGCAAGGTGAGATCAATGTCGTCTTGACTGTCATCGGCCAAAAGAATATCGACTTCATTTGCGTTCATGCTTAATCTCCTGCCGCCGCAGACTTGTTTTCAACTTCGCTCACCTTAATTTCGGTTGCTTTAACCTCATCGGGTTTAACCTCTTCCGCTTTCACCGTTGCTTCGGCCGCTCCCAGGGTGAAGTAAAAAGTCGCGCCCTTATCCAGTTCCGCCTCCGCCCAGATTCGGCCCCCATGTTTGCGAACGATGCGTTGCACCGTGGCCAGGCCAATGCCCGTGCCTTCGAAATCCTCGGCGCGGTGCAGGCGCTGGAATACTCCGAATAACTTGTCCTGGTACTTCATGTTGAAGCCCACTCCGTTGTCGCCGATGGCGATGACCGTCTGTCCGTTTTTTTGCTGTGAACTGACCTCGATCACGGCGCGGTCGCGGGTCCGGGTGAACTTCAGAGCGTTGGCGAGCAGATTTTGAAAAACCTGCCTGACCAGCACGGGATCGCATTCCGCCGACGGCAGCCTGGCAATCTTCCAGGTCACGGCCCTGCCGGCAACTTCCGGCTGCAGCAGGGATACAACTTCCTCGATCACTGAATTCAACTCCGTGGCCTGGAGATGGAGAGTGTGACGACCGACCCGCGCCAGATTCAGCAGTTCATCCACCAGCAGCCCCATGTGGTGAACGCCGTCCTCAATGCGTTTCAGGTGACTCTGCGCTTCCGCGGGCATTCCTGAGCCAAAATCCTCGGACAAGATCTTGGAAAACCCGCCGATGTGCCGCAACGGTGCGCGCAGATCATGAGACACAGAGTAGGTAAAGGCTTCCAACTCGTGATTGGCGGCCGCCAGTTGCGCGGTACGTTGTACTACCCGCTCTTCGAGTTCTTCGTTCAGTTTGCGGATCTCCCGCTCGTCAATTTTTCTTTGTGTAATGTCGCGGAATGCCACCACGCCGCCACGCAGCGCCCCGTTCCCGTCTTTCAAGGGACTGCCGCTGATTTCGATCCAGGTCCCTGCTTCGAGCTCCGAGTTGCGTAGAAAGATCTCAGCTGTACTCACCTCGCCCTGAATGGCGCGTGACAACGGATTTTGCTCGGTCGGGAGCGGAGTGACGGTGTCGGGCAGGTAAACGCCGTAGTGCGCATTCCATTCGCCGGGGGGAACGTTTTCCGCGCCCATGCCGACGATCCGGGTGGCCGCGATATTCCACAGAATGAATTTTCCCTGCTCGTCGGCTGCGACCAGTCCCTCGGCCATGCTATCCAGCACCGACTGCAGCATCAACGTCTGGCTCTCCAGAGCCTGCCGCGAGCGCACCAATTCCTCCGCCTGCCGCGAGAGTTCCTCCGCCTGCCCGGCCAGCACCCGGGCCTGCTCCTGCAAAACTTCCTCCGCCTGTTTACGCTCGGTAATGTCCTGGATGATCCCGTACATCCGGGGCGTACCGCGCGACGGCTCCCGGTAGTGGTCTCCGCAAGCCCACACCCATCGAATATTCCCGTTCGCCCAAACGATTCTGCATTCGACGTCCCATGCCTTCCCTCCGTCCATGCAACCTCGAAAATGCTCGCTTACCCTTTCCCGATCGTCGGGATGCACATGGCTCACGAAAGTGCTGCGGGTCCACTCCGGCAGAAGCGACGGATACCCAAAAATCTGATCGTGCAGCAAAGAACGGGTGGTTTGCAGCGTGGTGAGGTCGAGCTCCCATTCGCCCAGTTTCGCGGTCGCCAGCGCAAACCCTCTTGTCGCGTCGCTCCGGCGCAAGGCCTCTTCCACCTGTTTGCGTTCGGTGATGTCGCGGGCAATCTTTGAAGCGCCAACAATCGCGCCGCTGCTGTCCTTAATCGGCGAGATCGTTACGGAAACGTCGATTCTCGCGCCATCCTTTCGCACCCGGACGGTTTCGAAATGTTCCACGCTCTCGCCCCGCCGGATGCGCGCCAGAATGTCGGACTCCTCATTCACGCGATCCGGCGGAAAAAGCATCAGCATCGGTTTGCCCACGACCTCCGATGCCGGGTAGCCGAAGATCTTCTCGGCGCCGCGATTCCAGGCGTTGATCGTCCCATCCAGGGTCTTGCTGATAATGGCGTCATCGGAGGAATCGACGATGGCGGCCAGGCGTTCCCGCACTTCCTCCGCCCGCTTGCGCTCGGTAACATCACTCGCGGCACCGAACCATTCCACGATTTCGCCGTTCGCATCTTGTAGCGGGGTCGCTCGCGAGAACGTCCAGCCCAAGCTGCCGTCCACGCGCAGCACACGGTGTTCCAGTTCGAATATGCTCTTGGTCCGGATGGCCTCGTTGATGGCCGCCGTCACCCGCGCCTGATCATCCGGGTGAATGTAGTCCGGAAGCCAGTTGCGGTTTGGCGCTTCCGTGTCGGCGAGAAAATTCCTTCCACTTAGCTGGCGCATCTCGCTCCAATCCGGGCTCATCCGATAGACCACGTCTGAACTGGCCGTCACCAGGGCGCGGAAGCGTTCCTCGCTCTCGCGCAGCGCGTCCTCCGCTCGCTTGCGCTCGGTGGTGTCGCGAACCAGCCCGAGGTGGAGCTTCTGTCCGTCAATGTAGTAGGCGCTCAGCCGAACCTCTACTGGAAACGCTGTTCCATCCTTTCGCCTCTGGTGTCCTTGTAGGGTGTAAGCCTTACCAGGCTCAGCCTGTTCCCACGCCTGTTGTGCCTTGCGTATGTCCATCTCTTGCTCGACGTCGAAAACACGCATGCGAAGCAATTCTTCCCTGGTGTAGCCGAGACTTTCGCAAGCCTGACGGTTAACCTCGAGGAAACGGCCATTGCCATCGTGCAAAAAGAACGCGTCGCACGCCTGCTCAATCAGCGTGCGGAATCGATCTTCGCTCTCTTGCAGCGCCTCCTCGGCTTTCTTCCGGTCGGAAATGTCCACGCAGAATTCCACGCAGGTGTTGTCCCCGAGTGAGCTGCCGGCGAAGACGAACCACTGCCGCGTGCCGTCCTTGTGCAAATATTCTTTTTCGTAAGGACCGACGCGTCCGGTCACCGCAAATTTCCTCAACTCGGCACGGCTCACCTCCAGGTATTCCGGCGGGGTTAACTTCTGCCAGGTAAGTTCGCGCGCTTCCACTTCGCGGCGGCTGTAGCCCATCAGATTGAGGAACGTGCTGTTTGCGTCCATCAATGCGCCCGTCGTCAGGTCCCAGAACATCACGCCAACCGTCTCGACCTCCAGCACTTTCTTCAACCGTGCATGGCTCTCGCTCAGCGCCTGGTCCGCCCGCTTGCGTTCGGTGATGTCATTGAAAAGAATTGCCACCTTGTTCTCGTGCGGGTTGCCAACCCGGAAGGCGTGGACCTCGAACCAGCGGTGCAACTGCGCGGCCTCGTTTTCAAAGCGGATAGCCTGCCCCGTCCGGGCGACCTGGCCGAAGATCTGGTACCAATATTCCTCCTGCTGCGGTTGGAGCTCGCGAATTCTTCGTCCCTGCGCGTTCTCCATTCCGGTCTGCTTCGCGAAAGCCGGATTGACTTCCAAAAAGCGGTAATCCACCGGCTTATCGTCCTGGTCGAAGAGCATCTCGATGGCGCAGAAGGCCTCGTCCATGGAATCCCACAGCATGCGATAGTTTTCTTCCGACTTGCGCAGACGCTCTTCCGCCTGTTTGCGCTCGGTGACATCCCGCAGGATCACGGTGAACAGTTTTTTCCCGCCCGTCACCACTTGTGAGATGGAGGCCTCAATCTGAAATTCCTGACCATCGGCGCGCACCGCCCACAGCACATTCTTTGGCCCCATGGTCCGATTGGTGACCCCGGTGTCGGCGAACTTGTGGATGTGTCCCACGTGCGCAGCATGGAAGCGCTGGGGAATGAATCGGGCGACGGGCTGTCCCAGGGCTTCTGCCGCCGGGCAGCGGAACATCTTCTCGGCGGCGCCGTTGAACATCATGATGTTCTGCTGTTCGTCGACGGTAAGGATCGCATCCATGGCCGATTGAATCACGCCCGCCAGACGGCCCTCGCTTTCCCCCAATGCCGCCGTGCGCTGGGCCACGCGCCGCTCCAGGTCCGCGTTGAGGGCCTTGATCTCGGTCCGCGCCCGTGCGCTGATGTCGATCTCGCGGCTGACAGTGAATCCGGCAACGGACAGGAAGACCACACCCAAAACCGACCCCAACGCAACGGCGGAAGCGGCGAAATGCTGCGCGGTGCGGGCACGCCGGGATCTCTCCCCCAGCAGGCGCGCTTCCTCGGCCTCCATCTTTTCGACAGCGGCGCGCGCTGCATCCATGATCTGTTTGCCCCGCTCCAACTGGAGTTCTGTGGGGACCGTCCCTGTCCTCTGTCGCAGGCTCACCAGCTCGTTTGCAACTTCGATCCTGACGCTCGTTTGCTTGACAAGAACGTCCAATCGGCGTTCTTGAGCGGGATTGTCCGCCACTAGAAGGCGCAACGCCTGAAGATCGTGGCCAACCGCACTTTTCCCCGTCTCATAAGGTTCAAGGAATTGCTGGTCTCCGGTGAGGGCGAAACCTCGCCCTCCAGTTTCCACGTCGAGCAGATGTCTGAGAGTGAGTTCCAGAGTGGTTGACACTTCATGCGTGTGGGCGACCCAATCCGCATCCTCCGCGGCCCGTTGTGCGTTATGCCAGGAAAGCATGCCGAGAGCGCCGGTCAGCAGCAGGGCCACAGCGAAAGCCGCATTTACCTTCCGCAGCAGCCGTCTCTCAGATTCTGGCTGCTCACCCCGGTCCATGAGACGGTCCAACTGCTCTTTGCCGATGTTTAATGCCGTCTCCGCTCTTTCTCGCTCTGCATCGCCGCGCTCGACGATGAAGGCTATCCAGGCGATGAAGCCAGACAGCAGAAGGCTGGAAAACACGGCCAGAGCGCTCACTTCAACCCAGGTGAAGTGAGCATCCGTAAGCAGGGGCTTCGATATGAACCAGCCGATGAGGCTCAGCACCAGCAGAGCTGAGGGAGCTGTTCTCCGCAACAACTGCGCTCCCCTGCTGCGGCTGGTGAGAAGCCCTCCCAAGGCCCAGCTTGCGCGCGAACAGACCAACCCAGAGGTGAGCAGGAAGTAGCTCACAACGGCCGGCAAAGCCACAGTAAGGTCAGACACTTTCGGCCCTAGAAGCAAGCCCAGGAGCCCAAATGCCGGGGCCGTTGCCGCCCCAAGACAAAGGAACTGGGCAGGCCAATCCCCTCGCCGGGTGCGCCAATCGATCGTCAGCAGAGCGAGACCAAATAGTAGGAAATTTCCTGCGGCAATCGGGGACATGAGGACGCGTGCAGCGGCGCTGGGCGGCGTGGGCGCGCCGATCAATAGCCGGTCGATACCAAGCTCCAGGTTGAAGAGCCGCTCTGCCAAGGTGAGCAGCCCCGCCAAACCGACAATGGCCGCTGCGACTTGAGCGGTAAACTTCCCGACCCGCGATGAAGAGGGGTTGTCCTGCTTTCGCAGCAGCCACAGGGACATGCCGCCGAGCACGGTGCAGGCAGCGGCGTTCGGGGCCATCGCCGTCCCGAATCCCCAGGTGAGGAGAGTCTTAAAGTGAACCGTCCGCCCAGCGAGCACCGACAATCCAATCGCGACCGAAAACACGCTGGCCGCCGAGGCAAAGACACTTAGCCTCTTGACCAGGACGGGATCGGCGGACGTTCTCATGCTGCGAGGCTCTTTCTTTAGAGCTTTTCCTCCTACTCGGCCTTGCAAAAAAGGGGACGAACGAGACCTGCAATGCCGCGTTGCGATGCAGCCCCGCCAATTAGGCTATCGGCGGGACCGGGCGATACTTTAGGACCGAAAGCGGGACGCGCGAGGTGCCGCTATGATTATGCGGTTGGTGAGAAAGCCCCTGATCGGGATAGGTGAGATCGCAGTTGAGCCAGCTCAATCCGGATTTTCTCCAACCGCTCCTGCCGGAATTGATATTCGGCGATGGCTGTCCGGGCGGGCCGCTTGCACGCCCAATAAAGGCTATTGGCGCGATGGATTATATCCATTTCCTCGCTCAACACGGCGATTCTTCTTTTCGTCCTGGCGTCAGGTTCCATGGGCGTCACCATCCTTGCTGTATCGACCGTTTCTTTTGGCAGCTTCAGCGACAACCGCCTGCGCTATCTATGCCGGCTTCCACGCGCACGAATGCACCGAGAACCTCCCAAAACCGTCCAGGCGAGCCTAGCCGGCCTTCCGTTCATCCTGCGGGGCGTCAGTCGAAATGTCTTCTTCATCCCACTCAAACGAGAGCGCCCGCGAGGTGGTTTCGATGGGCGCAAGTTCCGGAATGTCCTCGACCACCGACGCCCCCAGTTCGGCAAACTTGCGCGCCGAAACCAGCACCCGCCTTTCGAGCGAGCCAACCGCTTTGTTGTAGGACTCGACCGCTCGGTCCAGTCCGGTGCCGACCGATGTGATATGTCCTGCGAGAAGCCGCAGGCGGTCGTGCAATTCTTTGCCGAGTGCGCTGATCTGCTGCGCGTTGCGCGCCAGCTTTTCCTGATTCCACCCGTAGGCAACGGCTTTCAGCAGCGCGATCAGCGTGGTCGGCGACGCGGGAATCACCCGTTGCAGCACTCCCTGCTCGATCAAGCCCGGATCCTGTTCCAGCGCCGCGCTGAAAAATGTTTCGCCGGGCAGAAACATTACCACGAACTCAGGCGTGGCCTCGAACTGCTCCCAATATCTTTTGTCGCTCAGCGTTTTCATGTGATCGCGCACCTGCCGCGCATGATTGGCCAGGCACGCCCGCCGCGCATCTTCGTCGGTGGTTTCGAAGGCATCCAGAAAGGCCTGCAGCGGCGTCTTGGCATCCACTACGACGTGTTTGCCGCCGGGCAACTTCACTACCAGATCCGGACGCAGCCTCCCACTCTCAGTGGTCACCGATTCCTGCTCGGCAAAATCGCAATACGAAAGCATGCCTGCAATCTCCACCACTCGCCGCAATTGAATCTCTCCCCAGCGCCCGCGCACGTTCGGGGTGCGCAGAGCCTTCACCAGATTTCCCGTCTCCGATTGCAATTTCTCGTTCCCCGCGACCAGCATTTGCACTTGTTCGCGCAAAGCTCCGTAAGCGCTGCCGCGCTCTTTTTCTATCTGCTGAATCTGCGCGTCTACTTTATTCAGCGAATCGCGCACCGGCGCCACCATGTCGGCCACGGCTTTCTGCCGGGCATCGAGATCGCCTTTGGCCTGGCTTTGAAAGCGCTTTAGCGTCTCTTCCGCAATCACCAAGAAAGACGAATTATTGCTCTTCAACGCGTCGGAAGCCATGGCCTTGAAGGCGTTGCGCAATTCTTCGCTGGCGCGGGTGATTAGCTCGATCTTTTCGTTGCTGGTCTTTCGTTCAGCCTCCAGCGCGGATTCCAGCCTGGCCTTGCCCGCCACCAAATCCGTGTGAGCCTGCTGAAGCCGCGCCAGATCGGCCTTTTCAGCCGCTAATTCCTTTTCCGTCAAAGACAAACGGGCGCTCAGCCCGGCGGTGCGCGAGCGCAGCGCGAGCCATGCAATCACGCTGCCAAACAACAGGCCAATGACCCCAGTGATGACAGGTTCCATAGCGAAGGTAACTACTCCGAGTGGTTTTGAGCTTCTAGCGTAGCACCAGCGGCATGTTTGAGGCTGAAGTTTAGGTCCCCCAGGGCCGATGTTAAGTAGGCACAAGCAATGCTAAGAGCTTCAAAAGTCGTAGTAGCGCTGATTCTGGTCATGGGCGTCTTCTCGGCCCCGCCATCGTCCCGGCTGATGGCCGCTTCCGATGGGGATGCGGACGCCGGGCAAAAACCAGCGCAGCAGGCGACGTTGAAACCCGCCTCGGCAGCCTCCCCCGACATTCCTTTCACCGCCTACGATCCTCAGGCCGAACAATTGCTTCTGGACCTGGCAAACCAAGCCAGAGCGCAAGCCGGTGCGCCGCGTCTAAAGCTCGATGCCGGCATGAGCCAGGCCGCTCGCGTGCATGCCGAGGCGATGTTTGCAGCGCGCCAGCTTTCGCACCAGTTTGATGGTGAGCCCTCCCTGCCCCAACGCCTGGCGGCCGCAACTCGTATCCAACTGGATCAGGAAGGCGAAAACGTCGCGCTCGATTCCGACCCTGAAAAAGGTCATCAACATCTCATGCTATCCCCCCCGCATCGCGCCAACCTGCTCAACCCGGCTTATAACGTGGTCGGGTTGGGCGTAATCCGCAGCGGCGACCGGCTCTACATCGTGCAGGACTTCGGCCATGCCCTCCCCAACTATTCTGCGGCGGAAGTAAAAGATCGGATCGCAGCCAGGGTGGCGCAACTGCGGCATCAAGGTAAGCAGCCTAACCTAGCCCGCCGCGATCTGCCCACTGCCGATGACGCCGCCTGCTCCATGGCGCAAGCCGACAAGCTCGGCACCTCCCCAGTTCACCAACTCGCGCAACGCTATACCGTGCTCACCTATACCAGCCTGCATCCTGAGACGTTGCCGGAAACTGCCGGCCGCGTCCTCGGCAGCCACAATCTGCGCAGCTTCTCCGTGGGCGCCTGCTACGCGCGCACCGACACGTATCCCACTGGCGTGTATTGGGTGGTGCTGTCGCTGGACTGAGTTGGTAGAATAGAGACATAGAGATTCGACTTCGTCCCGAACTTGAAGCCGCGATTCGGCAGGACGTCCAGCGCGGCGCATACCAAACCGTCGACGAATACGTGGAACACGCCGTTTCGATCCTCCACGAACAAGAAGCTTGGCTGGCCGCGCATCGCACGGAGATCGAAGCGAAGATCAACGAAGGCTACGCCGCCGCGCAACGTGGAGAATTGCTGGAGCCCGATGAAGTGCGCTCAAAGCTTGGCGAGCTGAAGCGAACCCGGCTCGGTGAACAACAGCGGGGATGAGCCGGTATCAGTCCACGCCTCAAGCTAAATGGTAATCAACAATCTCCACTTTGCGGAGCTGCCTTCGTGTACCTTCGTGCCCTTTGTGGTTGATGAATTTAGGCCGCCGCCGCAAGCGTAACTTGCTCCTATGCTACGCTTGCACAGCCCTCCGTCTGCGGTTCCAGATATGGAATCCTCGCCAACCCTGAACCACATCCGCATCGGTACGGCTGGCTGGTCTTACAAAGACTGGGACGGGATTTTCTATCCCCCTGGCATGCAGCGCCGCAAACAACATCCGCTGGAATATCTGGCGCGTTTTTTCGATACCACCGAGATCAACACGTCATTTTATGGACCGCTGAAGCCCGAACTCGCGAAACTCTGGTGCCGTAAAGTCGCACCCGTAAATAAAAATTTCCTCTTTACCGCCAAACTCTACCGCGCCTTCACGCACTCGCCGCTCGCGGTGATGGAGCCCACCTCGGCCGCGACCATCCGTCCCTCGGACGCAGACGAATCCCGCACTCGCGAAGGTCTCGATGCCATCGCCAGCGAAGGAAAGCTGGGCGCGCTACTCATCCAGTTTCCTGTGTCGTTCAAAAACACTTCCCTCAACCGCGAATATCTTGACCGCCTGCTGCGCCAGTTCATCGAATATCCCCGCGTGGTCGAGGTGCGCCACTCCAGTTGGAACGATGCTGCAACCCTGGCCGCGTTCGCGCAAAAAAATGTCGGCTTCTGCAACATCGATCAGCCGCTGTTGGGGCGATCTCTCGCGCCCACCGAACACGTTACCGGCACCATCGGTTATATCCGCCTGCATGGCCGCAATTACGAACACTGGTTTGCCGATCAAGGTTCCGCTTCCGACAAGCGCAACGATCGCTACAACTATCTCTACAACCGGCAGGAACTGGCGAGCTGGAAAGAAAAAATCGTAAGTGTCGCCGAGCGCGCCCAAACCACCTATGTCATCACCAACAATCACTTTGAAAGCAAAGCGGGCGTCAATGCACTGGAGTTAAAGGCGATGATCAGCGGCAAGCGGGTGTTCGCTCCGCCTACGTTGATTCACAAATATCCAGAGCTAAGAAGAATTGCTGACCCTGCGGAAGATTCTGTTGGAAATCCAGGTCAACAGTTGTCGCTGCTAGCCTGACTGGTTGAGATTTAACAGCGTGGCTTGCGCTTAGCGCCCACCCGCTCTGGCGCCCACCGCAATGTGATCGCTCATCCGCCGCTTGTTGTAGCGCAGCGCTACATTCATAAACACGTTCCCCATGCCGGTTTCAAAGCAAATCATCAGCGCCTCAACATCCTCGCTGGTTTTGTCGCCTTCTTCGGTAGTGACTAAGAGAGGGGGATGCACGCGGAAATGGAAGCCTTGGTCGTTGAGCGCGCACACGGCATTGCCCACGACCTGGTTGGCCAGTTCGAAGATGGTTTCTTTTATCAGTCCATCGGACTCGGGTAACTCTGCGCCCGCATAGTGGCTGGCCACGCGCAACGCGGTTTGCGGCTCGAGGTCCAAAATGATGCGGCCCTCGATGTCGCCGGTAAGCCCCACCATGCCGGCCACACCTTTGCGGCGATAGGCATTCTCCTCCATCGAGAGATTGCCCACTTTGGTGGTGCCCGAAAGGCCTTGCGACAACACAGCATCGGCCGCGTTGATGAAAGGCTGAATCAGTTCCATCTTCATTGCGCTTAGACCCCCGCGCCGGCCGCGGTGGCCACGGCGCCGTCTTCTCCCATTACGTACTTGATGACTTCGTACAGCACTTCCGGCTTCACCGGCTTCTGCACGAAATGCCGCGCCCCGCGCTGCAAGGCGGCCACAATGTTTTCCTGGTAGCCCACCGAAGAGACCATCACGACGCGGGCCTCCGGATGCGCCTGAACAATCTTCTCGGCGGCCTCGATGCCCTCCATCTGCGGCATGGTGATATCCATGAGTACGATGTCGGGATGCGTGCGATCAAACTCGCTGATCGCAGTCAGCCCGTCCCCGGCCTCGGCCGCCACCTGCCCGCCGAATGTTTCAATCATGCGGGCCAGATTCTTGCGCGCGAACACGGAATCGTCCACGATCAAGTAGCGTACCGGCTGTCCGTCTTTGCTGCGTTTCACTGGTGAAAACTGCTCCATAGCAACCTCCTCTTCCATTTCATCACGGCGGTCTCCCGCCGGCCAGATGACTCAAGTCACCAAACCTATCTCAACAACTTGTCCCCACAACTAGTCCCACAACTTATCCCGCAACTCGGTTCAACGCCCGGCGCGGAGAGCTTTGCCCACCCCGCCATTCTCTTTGTGACCATCATTGCGTAGACAAAGCGCTTGTAAAGTGGACGAAAGTCCATCCAGCCCTACTACCCGCGTAGCATAACCACGTTCAATTGCGGCTTTGGGCATGCCGAACACCACACAGGATTCTTCACTCTGCGCGATGGTCATGCCGCCGGCCTTTTTCACTTCACCCAGGCCCTGTGCCCCGTCATCGCCCATACCCGTCATTAACACGCCGACGGCGAGCCGCCCGAATTCCTGCGCCACGCTATGGAATAAAACATCCACGCTGGGACGATGACCGTTGACCGGAACCTCGTCATTCAGCACCACAACGTCTCCCATGGGCAGGCGCTTCACCGTCATGTGACGGTTTCCCGGGCCAATCAGAACGCGTCCGGCCTGCAACACATCGCCCGACTGGGCTTCCTTCACCCGCAAGGCACTGAGTTCGTCGAGCCGGCGGGCAAACATGTCGGTGAAGCCCGACGGCATGTGTTGCACCACCAGAATCGTTCCCGGAAAGTCCGGCGGAAGTTGTGCCAGCAGGAACTCCAGGGCTTGCGGTCCTCCCGTGGAAATTCCGATTGCCACCGTCTTGGTGGGCGCCAAGGCAAATTTTCCGGCCGCAATCTTTTCCACCCGCGTCGGCGGTCCCATCAAGCTTCCGGGGCGCACTACCCTGCAATCGGCAGCGGCCTTGATTTTTGCGATCAACTGCCGCGCCGCATCGGCCATGTGCGCCGTAGCATCCTGCGGTTTGGTGACGAAATCGAATGCACCCAACCCCAGTGCCTTAAAAGTGATGGAAGCGCCCTCGATCGAATGCGAGCTGACCACAATAACCGGTATCGGGTGCCGGCGCATGATCTCTTTCAAAGTGTCGATACCATTCATGCCCGGCATCTGCAGATCGAGCGTGACCACGTTGGGCTTCAGTTCTTCAATCTTTTTCAGACAGAAATTGCCATCCATGGCTGTGCCTACCACCTCGATGGATTGGTCGGCCTTCAGCATCTGAGGAATGAGCTTTCGCATCAAGGCGGAATCGTCCACCACCAGCACTCGCACCTTGTTCGTTATGCTTGCGTTTATGCTCATGCCTGGCCTCCCGCGGTGCTCAAAGCCAGCCGCGTCCGGTCGGCGTGGTTCAATAAAATTCCAAAGCTGCCGAGTCCCGCATCTCCAAGGCTGGATCGCGATACGTGTTCCACCACGGCCAGTAAATTCAGGATCAACACCACTTTCCCATCTCCCAGGATCGAAGCACCGTTTACCAGATCGGTCGAGAATGTCCGGTCGTCCAAAGCTTTGATTACCAACTCCTCTTCCCCCTCCAAAGCGTCGACGATCAATCCATATTTTTTCTCGCCTACGGTAATCACCAGTACAAACAACTTGTTCGCTTTCCGGTCACCCTCGACCTCAGCTCGGCGACCCAGGCGCAGCAGAGGCAGCACCTGATTGCGCAGTTGCAAAACCTCGTAGTTATCGACTTGGTGTACTTCCGCTTCCGTGGTGCGGGCGATCTGATTTACCGCATTCAGCGGGATGGCATACAAACGCTGCTCCACCCAGAACATCAGCGCTTTGATAATGGCCAGGGTAAGCGGCAGCTTCAGCCGGAAGGTTGTGCCCTGGCCGGGATGAGTCTCGATGTGGATGGTAGCCTTCAGCCGGTGCAGAACGCTTTGCACCACATCCATTCCCACCCCGCGNNCCATCGTCGCTGATCTCGACCACCACCTGATTGCCCTGATGAAGGGCATGCAGCCGGATCTTCCCTCGCGGCGGCTTGCCCAGGCTCCGCCGCTGCTCGGCCGGTTCAATGCCGTGACTGACCGCGTTCCTCACCAGATGAGTCAGAGGCTCGGCGATGGCGTCGAGAATGCCTTTATCCAGATCGGTTTCCTGTCCGCTGAGTTCAAGATCCACTTCCCGCTCGCACTGCCGCGCCACGTCGCGAACGATGCGCGGAAAGCGGCGGAATAACTGGTCCACCGGCACCATGCGAATCTTCATCACCGAGCGCTGCAGATCGTTCAATACCCGCGCCTGGAAGGCCATGGCGTCGGCAAACTTGCCGCGCAGCGGCTCCTTGGGATAGCGCTTGGAAAAATCATTCAGCGCCTGCTGCAGCATCGACTTGCCGATAATGAGTTCTCCCACCAGGTTCAGGACGTTGTCGATGCGTCCCGCGTCCACCCGCAAGATATTCTCCAGCATGGCCTGCGCCGGCAGTTCCGGCGCTGCAGTTTGTGCATCGGACGGCGCGAATGGTCCCGCAACGGCCGCCACGGAAGCGTTGCCCATCGGAATTTGGCTTGCCGGATCTTGATTGGCCGCGGCCACCGCTGGAGCTTCACTCGCTGGCCTCGACGCCCGTTCAACTGGCAACTCCGCGTCGACTTTCGCGCAGGCCTTCGCCGTCGGCTTTGCCGCGGCGATCAAAATCACGTTTACATCGCCCGAAATCGTCGGGATGCGGCTCTTGGCGGCGATCTGCTCCTCCGTCTGCGAGCTGGCACATACGAATTCAACATGCTTGGTCGCAGCCGTCGATTTTGCGTCGGGCCGCACCACCAGCACCTGACTGACGTTCGCGATCGCGTTCTGAATCAGTTGCCTCGCCGCAATCGGCATGGTGCAGTGGGGATCGATTTTGACCATCACGTCATACAGCGCCAAGCCTGCATCCTGCGCCTGGGCTATGGCGCGCTTCTCGGAATCGCTCCAGTCTTTGCCCGCTTTCACGGCCGGCTCGACGGATTTTTTCTTGCGCCGCAATTTCTTCGCGGCCGGAGCCGATGTCAGCTCGTTAATTCTCTGGCGCAACCCGTCCGTGGCAGGCATCGCGCTTCCGCCGTGGTAAGCGGCCAGCATGGCCGCGAAAACATCCGCCGCCGCAAAAGCGATCTCCGCCAGAGCTTGGTGCGCCGCCGCCGTTTCCAGAGACAACGCATCTTCGAAGTGGTGCGCCAGTTCGCTCAGCTCGTGCAGCCCGCACGCCGCCGCGTCGCCTTTCAGAGTGTGCACCGTCCGCCGGATCGAACGCACAACCTCCTCGTCGCCGGGATTTTTTTCCAGCTTCAGAGATTCTTCGTTCAGCGCCTGCAGCAATTCCTGCGAGGTCTCGAAAAAAAGCTCCCGCAGTTCCGCTCCGCGCTCGTCGGGTGAATCGGTCACTCTCGCACCTCAATCCGTTGATAAGCCGTTCCACTATCGCGATGCACCATCTGGAATTTATCGGTCAGCCCCAGCAGGCTTTCCGCGTGGCCTACAAATAAGTAGCCGCCGGGATTCAGGCAGCGGTAAAACTTTTCGACCAGCCGCTTCTGTTCCGCCTGGTCGAAGTACATCATCACGTTGCGGCAGAAAATAACGTCGTTGCGCTGCGGCAGATATTCGGTTTTCAGGTTATGAAAGTCGAAGTGAACCATCTCCTTCAGCGCTTTCTTCACCGCGTAACGCTCCCCGACCTTATCGAAATACCGCAAACGGAATCCGTAATCCACGGTGCTCATCTGGTGGTCGTTGTAAGCGCCTTCCTGCCCCGTACGCAGCACCGTATAGCTGATATCGCTGGCCAGTATTTCCACCCGCCACGGCGGCGGAATCAGCGGCTTGGGTAACACCATGTCGACCGGCAGCGGATTGCGCAGGTAGTAATACGCCATAGTGTCCACCGCCATCATGGCCAGCGTGTAGGCCTCCTGCCCGGTCGAGCATCCCGCGCTCCACACCCGAATGGAATACTCCCGATGCGCCTGCTTCTGCTTCAGCAATTCTTCCAGCACATATTTCTGAAAAAGATCCAGTTGCGCCTTATGGCGGAAAAAACTGGTTTCGTTGACCGTGAGATTTTCCACCAGCCTGGCCAGTTCCGCCTTGCCTTCCTGACTGATCAGCAGGCGGTAGTAGGAATAAAATGAATCGACGTGGCATTCCTTCAACCGCCGCAGCAGCCGATCCTGCAGGAAGTGCAGGCGGCGCTCGTCGAAGTGCATGCCGCACTCCTGATATACCAGCGCCTGCAGAAGCTTGAGCTCCGCTTCCGTCAAGCTGGGAGCTGGTGCCGCTCCGAATGTGCTCATGCTTGTTCTCGTCCCCCGCGCCGGTAGCTCACTCCGCCTCCCTCTGGTAAGTCATCGCGCACACCCGCAGCCCTTACTTGGCGGCCGCGGCTCCGCGCGCATCCGCTTTGCCCGCTTTGCTCTCCGCTTTCCCGCTCTCTTGCAGCAAACTGGCTGGGGCCAGTAGCTTCGTCATATCAAGCAATACAATCAGACGGCCTCGAACTTTCCCCAGTCCCGTCACGCAATTCAGTCCGCCTTCCTGAAATACGGCGGGCGGTGCTTCAACATCTTCCACCGGAATCTTCACCACCTCTGACGCGGAGTCCACGATAAGTCCAGCCAGCCTTCCCGAGTGTTCGACCACCAGAATCCGGTTGCGCCGCTTGAGTTCGGTTTGCTTTTGACCAAAGCGTTTGCGCAAATCCATCACCGAAACAATCTTGCCCCGGAGGTTGATCACTCCCTCCAGATACTCGGGCGCGTCCGGCACGGCCGTAATCTCCGGCACGCGCACGATTTCATGCAGCGAAGTGATGGGCACGCCATANNCGCCGTGCATTCTGAGGCTTCTCGTCCGGCGCCGACTGCCGCTGCGCCGAGTTTTCGTCCAGCGCGAAGCGGTCCATAAACTCCAGCAATCCGCGCGACATCTTCGACATCTGCTCCGCCGATGCCGCCAGTTCGGTCGATCCCGAAGTAGACTGTTGCACCAGTTCGCGCATCCGCTCCATGGCTTTCACCACCGCCTGCGCCCCTGAGGCCTGCTCTTCGACTGCCGAACTGATTTCATGAGTAATCTCATTCAGCCGCGTTGTAGCCCGTGCAATCTGCGAAGAGCCATGCGATTGTTCGTTCGTGGCCGCGCCGATCTCCTGCGCGAACTTGTAAACTTCCGTGACCACGTTCGAAATCTTGCGCAGCGCCCCGTTCAGTTCCCCACCCAGATCCAACCCTTCGTTCACAATGCCGGTGGAGCGGTCCATATTCTCCACTGCCTTGCGCGCTTCCTTCTGAATGCTCTGGATCAGTTCGGAAATTTCCTTGGTCGACTGCGCCGACTTTTCCGCCAGCTTGCGCACTTCGTCCGCCACCACAGCGAAGCCCAGCCCGTGCTCCCCGGCTCGCGCCGCTTCGATGGCTGCGTTCAACGCCAGCAAGTTGGTTTGCTCCGCCAGATCGTCGATGACCTCGATAATCTTTCCGATGTCGTCGGCTCGCTGACCCAATGCACCGATGATTTCTCCCGATGAAGTGATGGTCGCGTTGATGCGGTTCAACCCGTCGGTCGCCTTTTCCATGGTGGCGATGCCGCTGTGGACTTCTTCGCGCGAGCGGTTCGAGATGTCGAGCAGCACTTTGGCGGTGTCGGCCACGCGCTGGATGGACGCCACCATCTGATCGATCGATGCCGAGGTCTCGCTTACGCTGGAAGCTTGCACCTGCGTGCTCTTCACCATGTTCTGCACGTTGACGCTCATCTCGTGCATGGTGCTGGTGACCTCATCGATGGCGGAAGAGGCCTGCAACCCAACTTTCGCGGAATCGTCCGATGCATTCGCCACCTGCCCCGACGCGCTGGCCACTTGTGCCGAAGCGTCGCGCACGCTGCGCACCAGCCGGCCCAACCCTTCCACCATTTTCGCGAATGCATTGCCCAGCGTATCGTGCGCGGAACGCGGCTTTACCTCCACCGTAAGATCTCCGCCCGCGATCGACTCCGAAACTCCCGCCATCTCTTTCAGATAAGTGACCATCTTGGCGAAAGTGCGCGCCAGTTCTCCAATTTCATCCTGGCGGGTTACATCGATGTTGTGTTCCAGATCGCCGGTATCTCCAATCTGCCGGGAAACCGTCATCAAATTGGTCAGGGGGTCGGTGATGCCCTTGGCAGTTCTGAAGGCAACCGCCACACCCAATCCCAGAGCGACTAAAGTGCTGACGATGGCCGCCATGATCGTCCAAGTGCTCGCCCGTTCATCCGACTTGCGTCCCTCTTCGACCAGCTTGCGGTTTTCGCTGTCGGCCACATCCAGCGCGTCGGTCGAATTCTTCACCCACGAAGAAGCGTCTTTCTGTAAGTAGTAAATCTGCAATTCCGCCACGGTCGCATTGCCCGAGTCCACATCCTTCCGCTTGTCGATCAGCGGGTGAGCGAACTCCTTGCTCCAGGACTCTTCCAGTTGCTGCACCCGGTCCAGTGCGGTGCGCTCTTGCTCGGAATTCGCCAGCTTCCCGCCCTGTTGCAATCTGTCGCTGAGCGTGCGCAGGCCATCATTCATCCGGTCCACTTCCCGGCTGTCGCCGCTGAGCAGGTAGTTGCTCAGGTATAGGCGGTTCTGCATCATCTGGAAGCGCACATCGTTCGTGGCATCGGCCAACTTCAGCGAGGCGCTGGCCGCATCCTTGGCGTCGTGTTCGCGATGCACCGCCAGCAGGTTCACGATGAACAGCACCACCACCATGGTGAGGATGATTCCGAAATTTACATAAAGCTTCTTGCCGATCGTCATGCCGTTCCCTCCCGGCCGCCTGTCTTCCCGCACACTACTGATGAGGTTCGAACTTGAAATCCACCACGCCCGTGCTCTCCACCGCCGCCGGCTCAAAGCGCCACTTCTTCACTGCCTCCAGCGCCGCGTTTGCCAGCACCGGATGCCCACCCACAACTTTTGCGTCCTTCACCGTTCCATTCGGCGCCACCACCACCTGTACCTTTACCACGCCCGTGATATTCATCTTGCGCGCCAAGTCCGGATACACCGGCGGCACCTTGGTCTTGGCCCGGCGCACGATTTCGCTATCGGAATCCTGAGCTCGAACCCCTGACGTACTCGGCCCGGCCACCACGGCAACGACTGCCAACAACGCTCCAGTCCGTCGCAAAGACACAGTTCCTCCCTGGCAATAATCTGGTCATCCCTTTCGAGCAAAGCCCGGGCCACGCGTGATGTTTCGGGAAAACCAAAGTCACTCTCGAGGATCTGCCGTAGAAACACAGACTTAAGACCACCTCTTAGCTCCCGCCCTCGCTGCGGCTAAGGATTAGCCTCGTCTCATATTCGGCCTTGCGTGCTAACATTCTCAAACTGAGAGGATGCACACCACAATTCTCGGGATTTCACACTAAGGCACCCCATACACCCATTTCACTTGACTCAAATTGAGATGGCGGGATAGTTTTCCATTAGATTCAATCACTTGTGAGAATCACCAAAATCCTCTGTCGGCACGCGGTGACGATCTGAACATGGCTGGAGGCAATTCGACGCCGTCACCGGAAGGCCGGGCCCATACTCACTTCGACGCTGCCTTTCAGAATCTCCTTCTGCGCCTTGCCGCAAAAGCTGCAGAGCGCTCCGACCCAAATTCTCTGATTCAACTTTTCTGCCGCATTACCCGCGAGTTCTTCCAATGCTCCGGAGTCTATTTCTGGCGGCGACACGCTGGCGACGAACTCGTAGGCGAACAGGCCGAGGGCAAACTCGCCGAGCGCTTCATCGGACTGCGTCTGCTTCCTCAACAGAGCGCAGTTACGGCCGACGCGGTTCGTTCCCGCCACACTACCCTCGCCAATCACGTTCAGTCTGTGTCCGTTCCCGCTTTGCAAGAGTTTGCGCCCCGGTCCCTCATGGCCGCTCCTTTAGTGGTCTTCGATGAAGTCATCGGCGCTGTGACCTTCCTACATGATTCCGAGGACGAGTTTTTTAATGAAGACCTGGCCGCCAAAGCCACCATCCTTGCCGGACAACTGGGCGGCCTTCTGGAAGCTACCCGGATGGTCGAGGTTTCGCGCGAGGAGCACCGCCGCGCCGAAATCTTGACCGAAGTGGCCACTGCATTGCACGGAACCCCGGACGTCGACGCCGTTGTCGAAGCCATCGCTGACCGTCTTCGGCTGCTGCTGCGCACCCGGCTGGTCTCAGTTCTGCTCCGCCGCGAGGGACCTTTCGAACTGCGCGCCGTCTCGGCCGAAACCCCGCAACTCGCCACTTCTTTTCGCGCCCGTCACGATCGTCAAACCATTCGCTTCGCCACCGACCTGGCGCAACGCGCCGTCTCCGCCGGGGAAGCCATCACCGTCTCCGTCAGCGGAGATCAACACTCGCTCGGCAGCGTGATCTCCCCCGGCATGCTCATTGCCGCTCCGTTCCGCACTTCCCGCACCGAGGGAGCGATTCTTGTTTATCCCCGCCCCGACGGCGGCTTCACCGCCGAGGAGAGATCTTTGGTCTCCGCCATCGCCGGTTTCGGCGCGGTCGCACTGGCGCATGCGGAACTTTGTTCCACCGCGCAGGGCCAGGCGCGCGAGCTTCATCAGTTGCTGGAGATTTCTTCCGAACTCAGTTCCAGTGGCGATCTCGATCATTTTCTGCAAGCCTTCGTCGTCCGCGCCTCTGATTTCCTCAGCTTCGGACGCTGCTTCATCGCGCTGCTGGAAGACGAACAATTTCACATCCGCCACAGCGTGACCCGCGGCGAGTCGCAGCGCGTGGACAACATTTTCCCCGAGGGCATCGCTACCCGTGCGCTGCGGGCGAAAGAAGTTTTCTGCTCCAATGATCTCGGTCAGGAGGCGGGCGCCAATCTGCAGGCAATCGCCACCTACAAGGCACGGCAGTTGCTCGCCGTACCCTTGTTGAGCGCCGATGGCAGCGTCCTCGGAATGTTCGGCGTACTCGATCGGGTCGACGATACCGGCATCTCCCGTGAGGATATTCGCCGCGCTCGCGCGCTCGCCGCACAGGTTTCCGTGGTCCTCGAAGTCGCGCACAACCTGCACCAATCCGAACTCAACCGCCGGCGCTCCGACGTATTGATCCAGCTGGCGCGCGAAATCGACGGCCTGCTGCGCCTGCCCGATTTCGCTCGCAAGTTTGTCAATCGTGCCGTCGAATTGACGGGAGCGCGGGCCGGTGCCCTGGCTTTATTTCAGGATGGACGATTCCAGACCGTTGCGCTCCATCCCCTGCCGGCCGCGCCGCAAGCCGGATCCGCGGTACCGCCTCGCCAAGACCCTCCGAATCAGGATCATTCAGTTCATGATCGTCTAGACTACGATCATCTAAATTACGATCCTCTCAACCACGATCACGCCATCCATCACCATTCCATCCAGGACTACAGCCCTGAAGCCAACGCCGAAATTCGCACCTCCGCCGAGGAGCAGGTGCTGCATCAGCGCTTCGCGCGATGCCTCGCCGACCTGGTTAAAAAGCACGTCGATACCATTGTTTCAGGCACCGCGTCCGACCTTCTCGGTCCCGAACTGGCCTCGGACTTGGGCTGGAGCGACTGCATCGTGGTCCGTCTACCCGCTTCCAACGGGGAACT